>CBFHXU010000005.1:21582-52551 GCA_965659875.1 uncultured Opitutaceae bacterium | reverse complement strand
TCGCCCGCGTAGATCATGAGACCATTTTCCTCGGTCACGGATTCGACCAGAAACGTCACTCCCGCCCGGGTGGCGACCTTCTGTCCCTCCTTAAATTCGATCCGCTTGAGCACAGACGTGCCCTGAGCGTAGAGCCGTTGTTCCCCCGTGGCGGGAAACGACACCGCGACCCGGCCATCGGCCAGGCCGATCACTACGCCCAAGCCCAATTCGGGCTCCGGCTCACTCACACAACGCTGACCTACGGTATTTAATGACACGTCCCGAGAACGGGGCCCATGGCGGCGATTTTCAAAACGAATCGCCAAAAATACCAAATTCTTCTCCCCCCGTCTTGTCATTGGGACTTCTGTCTTACTGATTTCTACCATGGAACAGCGCCGATTGGGAAAATCTGGAATCTTTGTGAGTAATCTCTGCTGTGGAACGATGACGTTCGGCTCGCAAAATACCGAAGCCGAGGGGTTCGCCATCATGGATCGCGCCTACGATGCCGGGATCGATTTTTTCGACACCGCGGAGATCTACCCCGTGCCTCCCGATCCCAAGTGGGTAAATCGCACGGAGGAGATCGTCGGCAAATGGCTCAAGACCAAGCCCCGGGATGCGATCACCATCGCGACCAAGATCGTGGGGCCTTCCCAAGGGTGGTTCACCGCGCCGGTGCGTTCCGGCAAGAGCATCCACGATCGCCACAATATTGTCCGCGCGGTCGAGGGCAGTCTACGTCGACTCCAAACAGATTACATCGACCTTTATCAGACCCATTGGGCCGAACACGGGGCGCCCTACGAGGAAACCATGGAGGCACTGACCGATCTTAAAGACAAGGGGCTCGTTCGCATCGTGGGCTCGAGCAATGAAAACGCGTGGGGCGCGATGAAGGCCGAAGCTGTTTCGGCGGCCAACGGCTACGCCCGCTACGAAACGATCCAAAACAACTACTCCATCGTGAATCGGCGTTTCGAGGACGACCTCGCCGAAATCTGTCGCCGCGAACAGATCAGCCTGCTGCCTTTTTCACCTCTCGGCGGCGGGGTCTGCACCGGCAAATACCAAGACGGCGCCTTCCCCGAAGGCGCCCGTTTCAGCAACTACATGGCAGCCGGGCCACGTCAGCAGGCCATGGTCGGCCGCTTCGTGAACGAGAAAAGTCTTTCCACCGTCGCTGAGCTCAAGGTCCTCGCCGACGAGCTTGCCGTGCCGCTCGCGGCTTTGTGTGTCGCCTGGTCGCAACAAAATGACTTCGTGGCTTCGACCATTTTTGGCGCCACGTCGCTCGAACAATTGGCGGAGATCCTACCCGCCCACGATTTAAAGATCAGCGACGAAATGATGACCCGGATCGATGAGATCACCGGCCAATACCTTTATCCCCTCGGCTAGGAGAGGAGGTCAGGAAGGCGCGGCGAGACATTACAAATTTGATATTAATGAACTCCGAATCCGTTCTCCGGTCCTTAGCCGCCATGACCCAGTTTTTGGCCAAGACCTGGCGCGAATGGCGCGGCTACATTTTCTTTTTCGTATTGGTGTGGATCCCCGTTCGTTCGGCCGTGGTGGACTATAGTCCGGTGCCGACCGGATCCATGAATCCCACCATTCTCGAAGGTGACGTCGTGTGGATCGATAAGCTCGCCTACAGTCTGCGCGTGCCCCTGACCACCCTACACGTGAAGCAATGGGCAGAACCTGCTCGCGGCGATATCGTCGTCGTGCTTTCGCCCGAAGACGGCACGCGGCTCGTCAAACGCATCGTCGGAGTTCCGGGTGACACGTTGTCGATGCAGGAGAATCGCATCCACTTGAATGGCGAACGCATGAACTACACCGCATCTGAATCCGATTACGGCGCGGAAATCGCCGAGATCCTGCGCCCCCATGCGGCATTTGCCGAAGAGGATCTTGATGGGGTGAAACACCCCGTGATGGGAATCCGAGCCGGCGCCGGCTCACCTCGAAGCTTTGCCCCGGTGACCGTTCCCGAAGATCGTTACTTCTTAATGGGGGACTCCCGCGACAACAGTCACGACTCGCGGGTTTATGGATTCGCCAAACGAGACGACATTTTAGGCCAGGCCAAAGGCATCTTGGTATCGCTGGATATCAACGACACCTACCTCCCCCGCCTAGACCGCTTCTTCACGCCCTTGCACTAGGCTTCCACCTCAACGTATTCTGCCTCTCCAACGTAGGGTTTAACCGCAGACTCTGCTCCACCGTCTTGTAAAGCTACGGACCAAGAGTCATCCCCAACTACCCCGCAGCTGTTCTCATGCGATCCTCTGCGTCCTCCTGTAAAAGGGAATCAGGCTGACGGCATCTGCGTTAATCCGCGAATTCCGCGGTTAAAACAACCTGCCTCTCAGCTCCCTGCCCCACCGTCATCCGCAGACTCTACGTTCTTCAATTTCCGCGGATGGAATTTCGCGTGGTGATCCAACAACCGCGTTTCCTCTACCGCCGTGTAGATCTGGGTGGTACTGATATCGGCGTGGCCGAGCATTTCCTGAATCGCCCGCAAGTCAGCGCCTCCGCTGAGGAGGTGCGTGGCGAACGAATGCCGCAACAGATGCGGTTTAACGGGTTTGGTGATTCCCGCCCGGCGTGTATGCGTCTTCACCATCAACCACACCGTCTTACGGGAAATCGCGGTGCCGCGGTTACTGAGGAAAAACTGGCTGCCGGTTTTGCCTTTCACAAAATGTGGTCGGCCCGAGGCTAAATACGTTTTAATGGCGGCGATCGCCTGATCACCCAGCGGTACCACCCGCTCTTTGGATCCTTTACCGATCACCCGCACAAAGCCGTGATCCAAGTTAACCTGCTGCAGGGTCAAATCGCACAGCTCAGAAACCCGCAAACCACTGGAATAAAAAAGCTCCAGAATTGCCCGGTCCCTCAGGCCAAACGCATCCTGCCCGGTAGGAGCAGCCAAAATTTTGCCCACCTCTTCGGTCGTTAAGGTGCCGGGTAACTTACGCCGCAGCTTGGGCCCCGTGACCAATTCAGTAAAATCATCCGGTCGCACGCCTTCGTGTACCAGATAGCGAGCAAACATCCGCAGCGCCGAAAGCTTCCGCGCCGCACTGGAGTTCGCGAGTTGGCGGTCACTCAAATTTTGAGCCCAAGCGGTAGCATCGTCCCGCGACACACGTTTCCAATCCGCTCGGCCTCGTTCGGCCAAAAACACGCCCGCTTGCGTAAGGTCGCTTTCGTAGGCCTCCACCGTCTTCGCCGATCGGCCCCGCTCGAGTTCCAGCGATGTAACAAAATCGCGGATCGTCTCCTCCATCGCCGGAGGCAGTATTACAGGGTACCCGGAACGCGGCGGCATAACCGGAATTACGACGGGGCAATGCTCGCGGCGCAAGCACGCCACGTCAGGGAGAGTTTGGGCGGCCGCTTAGCGACGACGTCCACCGCCACGACGGCGGAATCCACCGGGAGGAGGGGTGCGCATGCGGTAGGTGATGCGCGCCTTCTCCAAATCGTAAGGGCTCATCTCCATCTTCACCGTATCGCCCGCGGCGATCTTAATGAAGTGTTTCCGGAGCTTGCCGGAAATATGTGCGAGCACCTGATGGCCGTTGGCCAACTCCACTCTGAACATCGTGCCAGGAAGGACGGCAACAATTTTGCCCTCCACTTCGATCGAGTCTCCGTCAGGCATGCGAGGGGGCCAAAAGGCCGGGGGTCAGGTGTGAGGTCATACAGTATTTAGTGCGCAAAAGCCACTTGTAAGCCAAGGACCACCCTCCTTAGTCAAGGCTATTGCATCAGAGCCCATGTCTTCTTCCGCCCCGAATCCTCCTCCATGTCCATTCGAAAAGCGGTTTCCATCGCAGTTGGTGCGGGACGATGTGTTCTACATGAGCCTCGCCTACAATCAGGCAATTGACGCCTGGCGGGCCGACGAAGTCCCCATCGGCTGTGTGATTGAACGAGGCGGCGAGGTCCTCGCATTTGCCCACAATACGGTCGAACACGGCGAAGATCCCACCGCTCACGCCGAAATGCTGGCGATCACCCAAGCCGCCTCGGCCATTGGCAACTGGCGACTCGAGGAATGCACCCTCTACGTGACTAAGGAGCCCTGTCCGATGTGCAGCGGGGCAAGTATCATGTCGCGCGTCAAACGCGTCGTATACGCCGTTCCCGACCCTAAAATGGGTTGTTTGGGCGGAGCCACCAACCTCAGCGAGCTGCCGCGGGTGAATCATCGCTGCGAAATTACGGCCGGAGGCGTGCTGGAAGACGAATGCCGCGACCTGATCCGGGCTTATTTTCAATTCAAACGCACCGAACCCAGCGTCGAATAAAATTTATTCGAGTGGGTTCATTGACGGCTCGCTTCAATTTTCGCATATTCGCTCCCCTTTTCACTCAAACCCAACCTTCATACTGATATGGCATACGAACTACCCGCCCTTCCCTACGCCGCCGACGCCCTCGAGCCGCACTTCGATACCCGCACGATGGAAATCCATCACGGCAAGCACCACGCGACCTACATCGCGAAGCTCAACGGAGCCCTCGAAGGCCACGACGATCTCGCCGCCAAGGACATCAACGCGTTGATCGCCGATCTCGCGGCTGTGCCCGACGCCATCCGCGGCGCCGTGCGCAACAACGGTGGCGGACACGCCAACCACGCCTTCTTCTGGTCCATCCTCGGCCCGGGCAAGGGCGGCGCTCCTACCGGAGACCTCTCCGCTGCCATTGATGCCTCCTTTGGTTCTCTTGATGCCATGAAGGAGCAGTTCACCGCCGCCGGCGTGGGTCGCTTCGGTTCCGGCTGGGCCTGGCTCTACGTCAACGCTGAAGGCAAACTCGCCATCGGTTCGACCGCCAACCAAGACAGCCCCCTCATGGGCGAAGCCGTCGCCGGCATCGGTGGCACTCCCGTCATCGGCCTCGATGTCTGGGAGCACGCCTACTACCTGAACTACCAGAACCTGCGCCCTGCTTACATCGGCGCCTTCTGGAACGTCGTTGATTGGGACGCCGCCGCCGCCAACTTCGCCGCCGCGACCGCGTAAATCAGTTCAGTCTTTTAAAACAAAAGCCGCCCCAATGAGGGCGGCTTTTTTGTAGGCGAAATTGAGAGCCGTTCCTCAGGAACCGGCCGAGGGGTTCTTGCCTTCCATGGCCGTCGCAGTCGGGACTTCGGAATCGTGACCACCTTCGTCTTCGGCGAATTCATCCCGATTATACAACCAGGCGAATCCTTTCCGGATATCTTCGAAGATTAAGGTCACGACCGGAATCAGAATCAGCGTAATCGCCGTGGCGAACACGATACCCCAGCCCAGTGAAATCGCCATTGGGATAAGGAAGAGCGCCTGCACGCTGCTCTCAAACATGAGTGGCAAGAGGCCGAAGAACGTGGTGAGCGACGTGAGCAGAATCGGTCGGAAACGTTTCACCCCGGCCAAACGCACGGCTTCCGGTAACGACATGCCTTCCTTCACCTTGCGGTTGATGAAATCCACCATCACGAGGGAGTCATTCACCACGACGCCGGAGAGAGCCAATATACCGAGCAACGACAACATCGTCACCGTAGCCGCCGGGTCATTGGCCGCACCGATCCATCCGTAAATATTGGACATCACCCGATGACCGAGAATGGCGCCGACCACCCCAAACGGGATCGCTGACATTACAATAAAGGGCTGGAAGTAACTTTTGAACGGAATCGCCAGCAGCACGTAAACGCAGATCAATACAAAGATGCAGCCGTAGATAAACTCCTCGTTGTTATCGGCAGACTCCTGCGCGCGTCCTTGGAGACTATATTGCACTCCGGGATAATCCTTCACGATCTCAGGAATATGCACTTCGACCATCTCCGCCTCCACGGCATCGGCATCCACCGTATCGGAATCTGCTTCGGCGGAAATGCGCACGATACGGTTGCGATCGACCCGACGAATGGAGGGCAGAGCCTTACCCGGGACCACTCGAGCCACTTCTTCGAAGGGCACCTCTTGCCCGGATTGCGTGCGAATCATCATGCGACTGAGAGCCGCCAGTGAGCGACGGGCTTCCAACGGATAGCGCACCATCACCCGGACATCATCGCGACCACGCTGAATACGCTGCGCTTCGGTGCCGAAGAAGGCCTGCCGCACTTGCGAGGCGAGATTCTGGGCGGTGATGCCGAGGTGCGAAGCCTGAGGCTTGAGCTCGAGTTCAAGCTCCTGGCTGGCCGTTTCAAACGAGTCCTGAATATCGTAAAGCCCCGGAAATTCCGCGAGCTTGCGTTGGGCCGCTTTGGAAACCGCCACCAAGTCATCCACCCTCGGCCCCATCAACTGAATGGTGAGGTCACCTCCTCCACCCCGTGTGAAGGAGAAGTTTAGTTGTTCCGCTTCCGGCACCGGTCCGACCATCTGGCGCAGTTCAATGGAAAGATCTCGACTGCTCACAGACAGGCTGCCGTCTGCCTCGGTGACCAATTCAATCACCACTTCACCTACTTCGGCCACCCCGGCTGCAGGACCGCCCCGCCGAAATCCACCGCCGAAAGGTTGCCCCCCCGAGGTAGCAAAAATATTCGAGATCACATCCTCACCCTCGCGTTCGCGGTAAACATCCTTGAGCGCCAGTGCCTGGGTTTCGATGTGCCGGATTATCTCATCCGTGCGTTCGATGTCCGTGCCCACTGGCATCTGCAAGGTCACCGTCACCTGGTCGCGAGGAATGTTCGGGAAAGGAGTAAACCGGAGGAAACCCGTAAACAGCGCACCGATAAAAACGATGAATAGGCCCAGAAACACCGAGATCGCCGCGTAGCGATAGTTCAGACAGGCGTTCAAAACCGGCCGGTAAAATTTGAGAATAAATTTCTCCAAGCCCTCGGCGAAAAACCGCTGAAAGCGGGAGAGGAAATTCTTGGAAGCGGCTTTGCCGAGACTCCGGGTATGCCGCAAATGGGCTGGCAAAATCAGCTTTGATTCCACCAGTGAAAATAACAGCACCGGGATGATGACGATGGGAATTTGTTTAAAGAAATTCCCCCGGAATCCCGTCATCACACTCAGCGGATAAAAGGCCACCATCGTCGTGAGCACGCCGAAGATAACCGGAATGGCTACTTCTTGGGTTCCCTTGATTGATGCCGTGGTCGAGTCCTCGCCGGCTTGCATATGCTGGTAGATATTCTCACCCGTGACGATGGCGTCATCCACCACGATACCGAGCACCAAAATGAAGGCGAACATGGTGATGAGGTTCAATGAAACCCCCCACAGTGGCAGCAGGAAGAACGCTCCGCAGAATGCGATCGGTACCCCCAGTGAAACCCAGAATGCCAAGGCCGGACGCAAGAAGAGCGAAAGCACGATCAGCACCAAACAAAAACCGAAGATCGCGCTGTCCTTCAGCGTATCCAAACGGGCTTCAATCCGGGCGGAATCATCCTGCCAGTAGTCCAAATTCACGCCCTCCGGCAGGGAAATTCTCTTATCTTCGATGAAGTCCTTCACCGCGGAGCCGATTTCGATGATGTTCTGACTTCCGGTGCGGAATACATCGATTGCCACCGCACGTTTGCCGTTAAACTGCGGATTTACCGGGATCTCATCAAAACCGTCGGTCACCTTGCCAATATCAGCCAGCGTGATGCGGTTGCCTTCCGCGGTCGTGATGATCGTGATTTCCGCAAATTCCTCCTGTGTGTAAGCCTGCTGCGAGGTGCGCAGCAATACATTGCCGCCGTCAGTACGGATACTGCCCGCCGACAAATCAATGGAATGGTTACGAATCGCCCGCACCACCTGGTCGAACGACAGACCATATTTCTTCAAATCGGCCTCAAGCACCTCGATTGAGATTTCGTAGGGCCGCACCGCTTTAAGCGACGCAATCGTCACGGCCTCCAGTCCCGCAATCTCTTCGCGTAATCCTTCGGCCAGAACCTTGAGGTCCCGCTCACTCAAGTCGGCCGCGACCACAACCGTGATCACCCGTTCGCGGCGATCGGAGATACTGATCTGGGGACGCTCGGCCTCGACGGGAAAAGTCCGAATCGTCGAGACGCGATTGGTGACCTCGTCCAGCGCTTCACCCAAATCAAAACCGTCTTCGATTTCCAGAAAGACCGTGCCGGCATTGGACGACGCCCGACTCTCCATCTCCTTGAGGCCCTCCAGATCGAAGAGCTCTTCTTCCAATCGAACGACGATGGATTCTTCAATTTCCGTGGGCGTGGACCCCCGATAGGTCACCTGCACATTAATCACCCGCGAGGGGTAATCAGGAAATTCCTGCAGGATCATTTTTGTCCACAGGGAGTAGGCGCCTGCCCCCAATATCGCCGCCATCAGAATATTGGCCGCAACGCCGTTGCGGGTGAACCATTCGATCATCTTGTGCATGTTAAGCCCGGGTTGAGTCTTATATCTTGAAATTCAAAAATTAACGGCCTCCGCGACCACCACCACCGGCCGGAAGCTCGATACCATTGTCATCCGCCCATTCGCGAATTTCAGCCATTACGGGTCGCATCTTCGAACGGTCGCCGCTTTGCATGGCAGCCATCGCTTCATCCAACTTCGCTTTCAGCTCAGGAGGCAAAGGTTTGTCCGGCGGAAGCGCAGCGAGGATTCCGGCAGCGGGACCTCCGGCTCCACCCCCACCTGCCCCGCCGCCACCGGCCGCGGACGGAGGAGGGCCGCGACGAACCGGTGTGGATTGCCCTTCTTCAGGTTCGGGCAGATCGCTCTCCATCACCGCCGTAACCGGATACTCTTCCAGTGCCAACGGCACCTGCGTAAGGCACAGGAACTCTCCTGCTTCCAGACCACCACTCACGACGGCCACTTCATCGGTTTCCCAAATGATGGAAACATCGCGGCGGCGTAGAACATCCCGCCCATCAGAACGGTCCACCATCAGAACGTAGGTGTTTTCCCGCACGAGACTGCGCGGAACCAAAATTACATCCTCCAACACTCTTCCTTCAATGGAGGCCTCTACAAAGGAGCCTACTTTCAGCGGAGGTCGGTCATTCGCCGTCCGCCCGTAAGGGTTGCGGATCTGAGCCACGACAAAAAGTTGGCGACTCCGGGTATCCACCGCACCTTCCGACCGGGCGACGCGACCCCGCCAGAAAAACTCCTGGCCACCGACCTCAAGCGAAAGCTCGACCGCCGGGCCTTGGGCTAAATTCGGGTTTTCTCCGCGGTAAGTTTCCTCCATATCGAGAAACGAAAATTGCGTCGCCGTGAGCGGAAGCCGCACCTCAGCAAAATCCACCGCAAAGATTCGAGCCATCTGATTACCCGGAGAAACATACTGCCCCACATCCACGTTTTTGGTCAGCATGCGACCCGCGAAAGGCGCGCGAATCTTGGTGCGTTCCAGATTGAGTTTGGCCGCATTCACCCGCGCTCGAGCCGAAGCGGCGGACGCCGCCGCCTGTTTCAACTGCGGCTCCCGCAACGTAAGTGTATTGGCCGACGTCCCTGGATTCAGGCGCTCCCAATCCCGTTTGGCCTGGGCGGAACGGGCTTCCTCCTCCGCCAACCGTAAATCGGCCTGCGCCTGCGCCGCTTCCGCGACGATCAATTCGGTTTCATAATCGCTGCGATCAACTTCGACGAGAATCTCACCTTCTTCAAAAAACGCACCCTCTTGGAAATTCGGTCCGATCGCGACGATCCGTCCCCGCACCTCTGGGATGAGCGTGCTGGTGGTCCGGGCCCGCACGGAACCTTGGGAAAGCAGTTCGACCTGGTAGTCTGCCAGTTCCAACGGACGCACCACAACCTCGCGCGGAGGCGCGGTGAATTCACGACGCTGCGCCTCCGGCTGATTAAAAATCATGTAGGCGGCGACCCCGATGGCGGTGCCGAGAATGAAGATAGGGAGCAGAATTTGCAGAGCTCTTTTCATGGGGAATTAGTTTTCAGCTGAAGGGTCGAAAGAGAAACCACCGCCGAGGGCGAGGTAGAGATCAATGCGGCTCTGAATCCGCCGATTGGTCGTGGTAATGAGAGAGCGTTGGGCATTGATGGAACGTCGCACGGAATCGAGCACGGTGGTGATGTCCACCAGGCCGCTGCCGTACTGTTCCCAGGCCAGAGTTTCGGCGGCGAGTGATTCTTCGGCCGCAACCTTCTGGAATTCAAAATCACGGGCAAAGGATTCCTGCCCGGTCAACGCCTCTTCGACCTCACGAAAGGCGGTCAACACCGTGCTGGTATAATTGGCGACCGATTGGCGGTGCAGGGCCTCAAAGCGGTTGGCTTGGGCGCGAATGCGTCCACCCTGGAAAAGCGGCATCGAAACATTCCAGACCCGGGTCCAGACCCGTCGTGCATCCAGATCGAGCAGATCGCTTTCGTCGCGTGAATTCGTTCCCCGGGTTAAGGTAATCGACAGGTTGGGCAACATTGCCTTCTTGGCCTCAAATTTCCGCTGTTGGGCTGCGGCGAGCGACCGCTCGGCACTCATAATGTCAGGGCGACGCAACAATAAATCAGCCGGAAGCCCAGCCGGAATTTCGCCGCCAATTTCCGGCCATTCCGAACGCACCTTCAACTCCGCGCTGGGATAACGCCCCAGCAACAACTCAAGGGTACGAATAGCCGATTCCCGCCCACGAATGCGTTGTTCTAGGGTGCTGGCATTGGACGCCAAATTAGCCCGGATCAATCGCACGGCCAAAGCACTCTCAATCCCTTGTTCGAAGCCCTCCTCCACGGTGCGTTGGCTCTCCTCAAATGCCTCCAGCGTCCGTCGGGCGAGCGCCAGTTGCTGCTCCGCTTCGATGGCGTTAAACCACGCTTGGGCCGTGCGGCCGGCAATCGAAAGACGAGTGGCTTCGAAATCGGCGATGGCTGCCTGAGCATCCGCTAAATCACCCTTGTAGCCATTGCGAACCTGGCCCCATAAATCGATTTCCCAATTCAACCGTCCGGTCAAAGAGTAGGAGGTATTTACCGGCGTCTGCTGAATGCCCTGGGCGGAACTTCGGCGGGAATCATTGCGATTGGCGGTGGCCGTAATCGAGGGCCACATCTCCGAACGGGCGGAAACCGTCCCCGCCGTCGATGCATCCAATCGAGCTTCGGCGGCCATAAGACCAAAATTGTGCTGCAGGGCTTCCCGCAGAATCTCCACCAATTGAGGATCCCCGAAATCCTGCATCCATCCCTGCGGATAAAAATCCTCGCCCGAGGCAGCGGTGTCCCATGCGGAAGGAACTTCAACTTGAAGCTCCTCAGTTTGGCTGGGGGGAGTTGACATGCAGCCCGCCAGAAAAACTCCGGCCGTTAGGGCTACAGGAACACAACCTCGGCTAAAAAAAGACGAATGAGGATGGGACATAGAACGCTGGGAAAATGTGAGAGACGTAGAGGCAGACGTCTTCCCGAGGGACACGGTTACAATACCGATGAAATTTTTGTGAGGTGAAGCGGATCAGGAAACGGGGAAGGATGATAACCAACTCAAATTCGCGCAATTACCAAGCCTCGTTACGAAGAAAATTCAGCAATATCGTTCAATGACGCAATCCGATCTCCCCTTCACGCGCTGCGAGGGCTGATAAAGCACCCCACCTCCTTATCTTATCTCAAAAAACTTTAACCATATTGGTTAAATTTCATCTTATATTGTTTATAATAATTGTTTTATGGATCTACATTTAGCCATACACCTCGCCCGGAGAGGGCTAATAGCGGCGATGGTGGTGACGTAATCGATGTCTCCTTAAGTCCACCCTACGAAACTCAATTCGCCCTTTCCCCACAACCCTACTCTCTGGCCCGGTCTTCATACTAAGGCAGAGGAACGAGGACGGCGTTTGATTGGCACTACCCGGATTGGCCTCCTGGGCTACCCACTTAACGACGCAGCACGGGTGAAGCCTGGGAAACCTCTCCCAAACGCGGCGAGCTCAGGCGGGTCTTTTTACCACTTTCGGTGTCGAGCAACCAAACGCTGCGCTGGTTAGGCGAACGCAGCGTGAAGATAAGGTGCCGGCCATCGGCCAACCAGGCGGGTTCGAGGGCGTCTTGCGAGGTCTTCGATACATTGATTGCAGGGCCCCGTTTGGAGCGGTCATACAGCCCGATTTGGAACCCCCGTCCCATCCGCATGGTGAAGGCGATTTTGTTGGGATCCCCCGTGCTCCAGTCCGGCTCAGCACAATAACCGCTGATGTTGGTGGGCAGCCGGCTCATGCGGCCACCGCTGGGGGACATAATGTAGAGCTGGGGCCCACCCGCGACGTCCGAGGTCAGGAGCAATTGGCGGCCGTCCGGTGAAAAGACCGGAGACGATTCGACGCCGCTGGTCTTGGTCACGCGGAATACACCGCGGCCATTGGCCTTGGCCGTATATACTTCCGAGTTCCCCGAACCACTGAGCACCATGGTCACCCGGGAGCCGTCGGGGCTGTAACGCGCGGATTGGTTGGTGCCCTTGAAACTCACGAAACTGGTGCGCTGCATCGTGCCCATATCAATTTGAAAAATATCCGCGGCATTGGAGCGATGGAAACTCGTGTAGAGCAGTTTTGAACCATCGGGTGACCACCGCGGTGAAAGGGCCGAAGCCCGGTCAGAGGTGATGCGACGGACTTCCCCAAAATACAGATCACCGGTGTAAACTTCGGTGGCGCCGGTGCGCTTGCCGATGAAGGCGAGTTGCGACGCAAAGAATCCTTTGAGACCGCTGGTTTGCTCCACCACGGCGTCGGCGGCCTTGAGCAAGGCATTGCGCATCGAGGTGCCCGTAATCGTCCGGTTCATCACCCGATTGGAGCCCCGGGCAACATCGACCTGAACCCGATTTCCGGAAACGGCGGTAAAGCGGATATCGTAGGATGGGTTGCTCGTCACGCGGCGATAGCGCCCGTGGGATTCAAATGCTTGATTGGCCAGAGTATTGAGCTCTTCAGGACTGGCGGTCACGCGCACGGAGAGCGTCTGGGACTGACTTCTGATCTCAATATCCTCAATCGTCGTAACGTCGCGTTGCGCGAAGAGGGTGAACGAGAACGCACAAAATAGCGCAAGAATTCGGGTGAGTAAACGTGGCATGACTAAAGAGAGATGGAGCGGAATCCCGCCATTCGTATTTACAGGGACAGGAGTCTCCACAACGTTAAACCCTTTTCGGCCCTAAAACGTTCCAATTTTTCTCCTACCGTGACTCCCGAAGCGATCAAAGAACACCTCAAGCAGGTGAAATATCCCGGATTCAGCCGCGACATCGTGTCGTTCGGCTTGGTGCGCTCCGCCGCGTTTGTGGAGGGCACGGTCAAGCTGTCGCTGGCCATTACGACCAACGACCCCAAGACCCCGTTGCAACTCAAGCGCGAGGTCGCCGACTGCCTCAACGCGATCCCCGAGGTTAAGGATACTATCATCGACATTGCGGTCTCGGCCCCCAAGGCCGCGCCCACCCCACCCGCCGGCGGCAACCCCACCGGCAACGCCACCGACACGCCCCATGCGAAGATCAAACACGCCGTGGCCATCGCCTCCGGTAAAGGTGGCGTGGGCAAGAGCACCTTCGCGGTAAATCTCGCGTGTTCGCTCGCGCGCAGCCTCGCCGACGAAGGACGGCCCGGCCGCGTCGGCCTCATGGATTGCGACATTTACGGTCCCAGTGTCCCGTTGATGATCGGACTCGAAGGCCGTCCCGAAGTGGAAAATGATCTCCTAGTTCCCATGGAAGCCAACGGGGTGAAGGTCATGAGCATGGGTTTCCTGATCGACGACAATACTCCGGTGGTCTGGCGCGGACCGATGATCATGAAGACGGTGCAACAGTTCGTCCAAAATGTGAAATGGGGCGAGCTGGACATCCTGTTGATCGACCTGCCTCCCGGCACCGGCGACGCTCAACTGTCGCTCGTGCAGACGATCCCCCTCGATGGAGCGGTCATCGTGACCACCCCTCAACCCGCCGCGACCAACATCGCCCGCAAAGGCGGCCTGATGTTCCAAAAGGTCAACGTACCTCTGATGGGCGTGGCGGAAAACATGAGCTACTTCACCGATCCGGCGGGCGAAAAACACCTGTTGTTCGGTGAAGGCGGCGGCCAGGCCACGGCGGACGCCCTCGGCACCAGCCTGCTAGGGCAAGTTCCTCTCATCACTGCGATTCGAGAGGGTGGCGACACCGGCAAACCCATTGTGGTAACCGAACCGGCAAGTGAATCTGCCGCGGTATTCGAGTCGATCGGTAGCAGCTTGCGACGGGCTCTGGCCAGGAAACCGGCGTAGTTGCTGACTCCCCCGGGCGCAGCTATTGAATGCAATTTAATATCAACTGGGACAACCATCCTAGTGGAAGTTGACACTCACTCTGGGAAATGGGATAATACCGGCAATCTCGGTCCATCGACATCCATGACTAACACTGGCAATCCCCCCTCTACCCCAGACTCGCGGGAATTCGTGAAGAGTTCCTCCCTGTATCAGGAGTTTTTGGCGGAAAGAGAGGAAATTCTCCGCCACAAATGGTTGGAGTCCGAGCGTTTAGGTAAAGATATCGGGTTCGAACAAGCCTTGCTTGATTGGATCCGAAACCACCGTGAGGGGTGGCGGCGCGACACGCGATCCTCGCAAAGTCAGACCTGAATTCGGTCTGAAGGCCAAAAAAAGACCGAAGCCCGGAAGGACTTCGATCCGAAAATGAGCGGGCTCCCGCAAACGAGTTATTTGATCTCGCGGTGAACCGTGTGGCGGCGAAGCGAAGGATTATACTTCTTCTTTTCAATGCGCTCCGTGACCGTCTTCTTGTTGCGGGTCGTGAGGTATTTGGACGCATATTTGCCCTCTTTGCGGGCCTCGGTGCACTCGATGATTACTTGTTCTTGCATGTCTTTAAATTGGGTGAAGGAAGAGCAGAACGAGCCCAAGCGCCCTTCCGCAAGCGCAAATTTCGACTGCTTCTACTGGCACCGTACAGCCAAGGAGCCTAAATTTACCACATTCTCATTTGGAATTAGTGGCTTCCCCTCCCTCTCTTTACCCGCATCGATGACCTACTTATCCCGCTTCCTTATTCTACTGCTTGGCACGTCCTTCGCCTTGGCCGATACGACTGAGCTCTACCGCGACGTCAGTGAAACTGCGCTTCCGATCGCCGCCACTAAACTCCGCTCGATGGACGCCGAAATGGGGGACATCGATGGGGATGGTGATTTAGACATCTTTGTTGCCATGGAGTTTTCAAAAAATCTCCTGCTGGTAAATCGCGGCGACGGCACTTTTGCGGACGGCAGCTCCCGCTTGCCCGATCCGGTGCACGACTCGGAGGATATCGCAGTGGGTGACTTCGACGCCGATGGGGACCTGGATGCCATCATTGTCGCGGAAGACGATCGCACCGATCTTTACTACCGAAATAACGGCGAGGGTCACTATGCCATGCATTCTCCGCCCCCTGCTGAGGTGACAAATGGTATCAACCACGGGGACCTTGACGGCGATGGCGACCCCGATCTGATCACCGCCAATGCCGGAGCCTCCAACGCAGTCTGGTTGAACCACGCGGGCGATTTCACGCTGATGCCCCATGGTGTTACGCCCCAAGAAACCACTTCCCAGGACGTGCAACTCGGAGACCTGGACGGTGATGGAGATCTCGATTTGGTCGAAGCCAACGAAGGTCCCAATCGAGTGCTACTCAACCGCGGCGACGGAAAATTTATCGTATCCCAACACGCTCTCCCCGACATTCAATCCCGCGAAACCCGACAAGCCGCCATCGGCGATGTGGATGGGGACGGCGATTTGGATATTGTTTTCGGGAATGTATTTTTCGGATTTTCGCGGCGACAAGGAGACGAGGCCAACGGCTTCGCCAATCGCCTTTTCTTAAATCTCGGCGATGCCACGTTTAAAGTAAGCGACGGACTGCCTGAGGATCAGATCCAGAGTGCCCACATTGACCTGGTGGATCTGGACCACGACGGCGATTTGGACATCATCGCAACGAGCATCGAGGAATTACGCCAACCGGGCACAGGGCGGGTTCACGCCTACCTCAATGACGGGGCGGGCACGTTCATCGACCAAACCGCCAAGGTTTTCCCGGACACGTTTCACGGCAACGGATTCGACGTAGCGGTGGGCGACGTAAACGGCGACGGAAAGGTTGATCTCTACCTCGCCAACCGAATCGGCGAAGATCGCCTCCTACTGGCACGATAGCCGGGCGAGGCTCAATTACCTGACGCGATCACTTTTTTCTCGGTCAGCGGCAGCATAACCCCCCGACGGAACAGGGTAACCTGTCCGGTGCTCGCCGAGACAACTACCGCGATACAGGGGGCCTGCAGACTGATCGCCGCCGCTGCCGCATGCCGGCTGCCCAATCCACTGGGCAATAGATGGTCCGTATCGGTGGCCTGAATCAAACTGCCGGCCGAATTCACCACTCCATTCCCCTGGATGACGAACGCTCCGTCGATGGTGGAAAACTCCTTCACCGTTTCGTCCATGAAGGGATTTAGAATATTCCGATCCTCATTTTTGTATCCGTAAAACGGATTCAAGACCAACGGTTTCACAAATTTCTCCACTTGGGCAGTGCCGCCGACCACAAAAAGACAGCCGACCGGTTTGCCCTCGCGTCCCTCAATACCCAGCTCCGTCGCGACCGCGATCACCCGCTCAAAGACCTCCGGTTTGACGTCATCCGGCAACAAATCGGTTTTTCCGGTAAGTAACGTTTGAAATTCCCGCTCCACATCGAAAACACCCACGGTGTCGAACTGGTTGCTCCCCAGCACGCCTCCAATGCAGCACAGGCGATCGGTGAAGGAGATGATTCCCCGGGTGAGCGCGACCAACATGGCGCTACGCACCTGGGCCAACCGCTGAGGCGAAAATGAGCGCACCTGGATCACTTCCGCAAAAGTCGTCAAAATATCCGCCCCATCCGGAACGTTATTCGTCACGAGGATTGATTTAATTTTGGGCGTCCATCGGGTAACATCAATTCCACCTGAAAACGTATCCCCCATCACCACGATGGCATCACAGTCCGCGCCCTTGGCGACCCGTTCCGCCTCCCGGACCATGAGGCGGTTCATTTTATTTTGCTTGGTCGGGATACGCCGCACTTGCATGCCGCTGAGCCCCGCGAGCAACCGCTCGTAGAGCTGCTCCATGTCATCGGCATCGATCAGACTGCGCACCAAATCCGGCTCTTTCACTAGGCGGGCCAGCGAGGCCAAAACCTGCAGATAGTCCCGCGACTTTTCGTCCGCCAGTAACATGATCACGAGATGGGACTTCTCGTTCTCGGCGCTATCCTGGGAAACCCCCAATTTGCTGCGACCGATCGCCAACAGGTATCGGCGGCCCAGTTTGGCCCGAACATGCGGCAGAGAAACCCCATGTCCCAGATAAGTGGTCATGGTAGACTCACGGGCCAACAGCCCCCGAAGCAGCGGCTCTCGCTTGAGCCCGGCGAAGCGCTGCGCGCTCACATCGAGCAACTCCCCCAACACCGATTTCATGTCGGTGTTCCGCAATTCAATAATGCGGCTTCGGGCGATGAGTTTTTCGAGCCGCATAGCTTATTCCTTAGGTGGACGGCCTCGCGATTACTTTTCCCACTCCAGGGCACCCTTCTTCACTTCGTAGAAGAGTCCCAATACCAAGACGAACAGGAAGAACATCATGGGCGAAAGGATGGCGATATTGTTCGCGAGAAAATCACGGTAAACGAACGTCCACGGAATGAGAAAAACCACTTCGATATCGAAGAGCAGGAAGAGCATGGCCGTGACGTAAAATTTGACCGAAAAACGCGTGTGCACGATGCCCTCGCCTTTCACCCCGCACTCGTAGGCGGTGTTCTTGATCGGGCTGACGATTTTCGCCCGCTGGCCCGCCACGCGATTGACCAACAAAATAGTCAGCCCCACCCCGAGGGCGAGGACAGCTTGAATGAGAAGTGGTAGGAAGGCCTCTGACGTCATAGACGACTCAATACAGGGCGCAGCCACAACCGGCTGACAAGGGGAAATTGGCCTCGAAGCGGACTAACCGTCCACCCGAACGAGTCTTTCATCTAAATTTGACGCGCTTCCAACCTTCAGCACCTCCGCAAACTCCAAAGTGCGGATCTCTTCCGAGATGATCGGAAAGCCCCACCGCGACCGGTGTTTGTTGATCCGCTCCAGCATCAACGTATCCAGCGCCACCGGATCGGCACTGAGCCAGATGTCTTTATCCGAAACGGTGTAGAGCGAATTGTAAGCGGGCCCGCCGATAAACTGATACTGTTGCAAACTCGCAATGGTGAACAGCCAGGTCTGCCGCAGCTCGGGGATCGCGCTCATTTCGGCGACCGCCGCCGGAGCATTGTCCGGGCTCTTCATGAAACGAGCGGTGTTGGAGGCGTTCCAAAGCGTCGCGTTGACCAGCGCCCCGTTCACTCCGAGCGTCGGATGGTCGGTATAGACGGGCAGATTGATCCAAAAATCAGCCTCCAAGAACAGCGGCGTAGCGAGGAAACTGCGGCGATTCGCCTCCAGGTGCTCCTGATGATCATCTTCCCGATTGGCCAAAAACACGGGATCGAAGCGCGATGGCAGCGGGCTGTCGTAGAACCAGCCCGGATCGTAATACTCGCCGGATTCCAAAATGAAAATCGGATGATCCTCAAACGGTCCTTCCCCGGTAATGAGCGATGGCAAGTAACCCGTGAAGCGCAGTCGCAGCGGATTTAGACCCACCAGGAAAATATCCTCTTTTTCATAACCGCGATCTACCAGCGCTTGAATCACCGCCTTCACCAGCGGAATCGGCGTGGCGAGACCGGGTCCGCTATCGGCATAGATTTTGAGCCCCACCTTTCCTTTCTCGCCGGGAATCAGCCGTTGCCCGATCGCCTCTTCGAATTGCTCCAGCAATGAATCCACCTCTCGCGAATACTCACCGACGTCGAACCGTTCCAGATTACCCACCCAGACCGTCCCGGGGAGGTCCGGACCATCCGGGATTTCCGCCTCCCCTTGAGCCAGCAGCGATAATCCACCGGACGAGGCCAGCATCAGAGACAGGAAAGAAAGAAGTCGAAACATAGTTGAGGGGTGAGACGCCGAGTTGGGTAAGTTTGTTTCCAGAGTATAGCGTGAACCTTGACAGAGCACATGCCGAAGCAAATGTCCAACCTCCGTCGTAGCCGCCTCGCCTTCCCTCTACCATGCCCCTCGTCAAACCCTCCTGCGTCCGAGAAATGCGTGCCCGGGTGAACATCGTTGATGTGATCTCGCGCAGCGTGACGCTGAAGAAAGCCGGGTCGCGCTACAAAGGACTCTGCCCCTTCCACCAGGAGAAATCACCGTCCTTTCACGTCAATCCGGACATGGGCGTCTACAAGTGCTTCGGTTGCGGCAAATCCGGCGACTTGATCACGTACGTGCGCGAAACCGAGGGTCTCAACTTCATCGAAACCATCGAGTCGCTCGGCCAACGCTTCAACGTTCCCATCGAATACGAAGCGGGGGCGGGCCCCACCCGGGAAGAACGTTCGCTGCGCCAGGAGCTGTTCGAACTGCACGAAATCACCGCCCAACACTATCACGACGCCTTCCGGGCGGAGGACAAAACGGGCGAATGGATGCGGAACTACTGGGAGGCCGACCGCCAATTCGACCTCGAACTTGCCAAAGAATTCAAAATCGGGGCCGCCGACGCCAACGGCAGCAACCTCGGGGCCGAGTTGATGAAACGGGGATTCTCGGAATCGGCCCTGCGCCAATGCGGCCTGTTTTTCATCTACGACGATGCCGCCATAAGCCTGCGATCGCTGCGCCATCGGTTTCGGGGCCGCTTGATGATTCCCATCCGGGATCACCAAGGCCGCGTGGTGGCGTTCACCGCGCGTCAGACCGCCCTGACTCCGGACAACGATCCCGCCAAAGACGCCAAATACGTCAACTCGCCCGAGACCCCCATATTCACCAAGAGCCATCTGCTCTTCAATCTCGACCGCGCGCGCACCGAGGCCAAAGAGGGCCATCCGTTCGTCCTCGTAGAGGGGCAACTGGATGCCCTCCGTGCCTGGAGCGTCGGCCTCAAGACCGCCGTCGCGCCTCAAGGGACCTCGATCACCGAAGGGCAACTCGCCCTCCTCCGCCGCTACCACCATCAAGTCGAGTGCTTCTTCGATGGCGATAGCGCCGGCCAAAAGGCCGCCCTGCGCTTTCTTCCCATGGCCTTGGCCACCGGCCTCGAGGTGAAATTCATCACCGGCGAGGGCGACGGCAAACTCGACCCCGATCTCCTGATGATGGAAAAGGGGATCGAAGGCTACGAAGCCGTGCGCGAGTCGGCCTTGTCCGCCATGTCCTTTGCTTGCCAATCCCTCCTGCCGGAAGGTCGCCGGGCACCGGCCGAGAAGAAATCGGCGGCGATGAATCCGCTCTTCGAGATCGTGATCGCCGCCGAATCCGAAGTCGCCCGATCCGAGTTTCTCAAGGAAGCCGCCAATCATCTCGGCCTCTCACTTTCGGCTCTGGCGACGGACTTCGAACGTTATCGCCGCCACGGCGCCCGACGAGCCCCCGCCCCGCGACGCGACGAAAGTCCACCTCCGGAGCCCGTCCCCAACACCCCGACCACCATATCGCCCGAGGAACACCTATTGCTGATCTGCCTCCATTATGAAGAGTTTGGCAAACCCCTCAGTCACACCCTGCCTCACGAGTGGATCGATACCCAGCATCCCGCCGGGGCCTTGTTGAATCGGGTATTGGCCGAATTCGAGCAGGATGCCTGGCCCGGCACCGCCGAACTCAACGAAAGTGGTCTGCTGGAGACACCCGCAGAGAAGACCCTCGCGGCTTCGCTGCTTTTTGAGACCCCGCAGATGGACGATCCGACCAAAGTTGCCGAGGAAGGGGTGCAAAAATTACGCCTCCGAGCGTTGCAACCCCGTCTCCGCCAAATAGAACTTGCATTGTCCCGACCCGACTCGGACAGTCAATCTGACGCAATTTCCCTACTGAAAGAGCGTTCCGAATTACAAAGACAACTTCGCCAACCTCTTAGGTTAGCGCCGGTTGCCTAGTTTCCGTATCTCTCCATGCCGCGCAAAGCCAAGAAAGCCTCCTCGTCCTCCGATCAGTCCGACGCTGTCGAACAAGTCCTTAAAACTGCTAAGGGCCAAAAAAGTTCCGCTGCGATGGAAGCCATGTCCAGTGGCGTCAACGAGCGTATCCGTCTGCTAATCCGTCTCTCGAAGGAGCAGGGTTACCTCACGTGGGACGACATCAACGAGGCGCTCCCGTCGTCCGTCGAAAATCAGGACGAATTCGATAACATCATTTCCATCCTCCAAAATCTGGAAATTGAGATCCTCGAGCCCGATCAGGTCGATGAATACAAGGCCCGCATGGAGGAAGCCGAGGAGGAGCAGACCAAGTCCTCCCAGAACGACATCCTCGATGATCCCGTTCGCATGTATCTCAAGCAGATGGGTCAGGTGCCCCTGCTCACCCGCGAACAAGAGGTCGAAATCTCGAAACGGATCGAAACCGCCGAGCTCAAAGCTCAATCCGCCCTGTTTGAGGCCTCCATCGTCGGCGGGCACATCGGCGAACTCGGCAATAAGCTTCTCACTCGCGAGGAACGCTTCGATCGCATCGTCATCGATAAGAAGATCGAGAGCCGCGACGTCTATTTCAAGGGCCTGCCCAGACTCGTTGAGACCACGATTCGCTCCGAGGATCTGGTCGCCCAGTCCTGGGTGGAACTCGCCAAAGTTCGCGGCGAAGCCGAGAAGAAGAAGGTCCTCACCAAGCACCGCAAGCGGGAGACCAACCTCCGCAAGTGCTTCCCTAAATTCTTCTTCAAACTGAAGGTTTACGAGGAATGGCTCTCCAACCGTGCTCCGATCATTAACGAAATCGAGAGTATCCAGACTCAATTGGTCCGGGCCAAAAAGCCGAAGACCAAACGAGATATGGCCATCGATCCGAAGGCCCTCCGCGCTAGGCTCAAGGAAGTGGAACGCGAACTACGCGTCACTCCCGACGAGTTCCTGCGCATCGTCCGTCAGACCCAAGTCCACGTTCGGGAGGCCCACCAAGCCAAGACCGAGATGGTCGAAGCCAATCTCCGCCTCGTGATTTCGATCGCGAAGAAATACACCAACCGCGGCCTCTCCTTCCTCGACCTCATTCAAGAAGGCAACATGGGCCTCATGAAGGCCGTGGAAAAATTTGAGTATCGCCGCGGCTACAAGTTCTCCACCTACGCCACGTGGTGGATTCGCCAAGCCATCACCCGTTCGATCGCTGACCAAGCCCGCACCATCCGCATTCCGGTCCACATGATCGAGACCTTGAACAAGGTCATGCAGGTCCAAAAGCAGCTCCTCCAGGAATTCGGCCACGAGCCGACCCCCGAGGAAGTCGCCGACGAGATGAACCTGCCCGTCGAACGCGTGCAGCAGATCATGAAGATGGCGCAGCAGCCGATCTCGCTCCAGTCGCCCGTCGGCGACGGCGACGACACTTCCTTCGGCGATTTCATCGAGGACAAGTCCGCCGAGAATCCTTACGAAATGACCGCCTACTCGCTGTTGCGGGATAAGATCGTGGATGTGCTCGATTCCCTGACCGAGCGCGAACGCCGCGTGCTTTCGCTCCGTTTCGGTTTGGTCGACGGCTATAGCCGCACCCTCGAAGAAGTCGGCAAGCAGTTCAAAGTAACCCGCGAGCGTATCCGTCAGATCGAGGCGAAAGCCCTCCGCAAGATGCGCCATCCGACCCGGATTCGTCAGCTCCACGGCTTCTTCGATGCCGAGCAGTTGGACAACGCCCCGAATCTGCTCAAGCTTGCCGTCAAACCCGGCACCGCCCAAAATCTCGGTCGTCCAAAGTAGACTGACGTTGTTTTGTTCCCTTGCTCCCCTCTCCGTCTCACCGCTAAATTCTCTCTATCATGAACCTCACGACTCTGTTCGCCTTCGCCCTTGGCGGTCCTGAAATTCTTCTCCTCTTTTTGGTCATTGTGCTCCTTTTCGGGGCCAAAAAACTCCCTGAGCTCGCGAAGGGCCTCGGCAAGGCCAAGAGCGAATTCCAAAAGGCAACCGAAGAGGCTGAGAAGGAAATGAACGCGGTGGATCCCACGACCCCGATCGAGAAAAAGGACGCCGAAAAGGTCTCCCCTCCGGGCAACAACTGATCCCGTTGGTGTCTCAACTCGCCGCACCGTTTCTTCCCTCCCACGCCGCTTTTTAGCGGCGTGTTTTGTGTAATAACCCAAAATATCCGCGTAACACGCTCGCCATGACGTTTTTCCCCTTTGACACTACGTAATACTCCCGATTGTTTTCCGACGGCGGAAACGCGATTGAAATGGCCCTAAAGCTTCTATCCCACTTCTCCAACGACATTGGAATCGACCTCGGCACTGCGAATACCCTGGTCTACTTGAAAGACCGCGGAATCGTCCTGCGGGAACCTTCCGTTGTCGCTCTCGACTCAAACTCACGCAAGGTGCGCGCCGTTGGTGCCGACGCCAAGCGGATGCTCGGACGCACCCCCGGCAACATCACGGCCATCCGCCCGATGAAGGACGGCGTCATCGCCGACTTCGATGTGACCGAAGCGATGCTGCGTTACTTCATCAAAAAAGTTAACAGCAACAGTTTCGGCGTCAGCCCCCGCGTGGTCATCGCCATCCCCTCTGGCATCACCGAGGTCGAGAAACGCGCCGTGCAAGACTCCGCCACCCACGCTGGAGCGCGCGATGTGCACATGATTCAAGAGCCCATGGCCGCCGCGATCGGGGTCGGCCTGCCGATCCATGAACCCGCCGCCAACATGATTGTCGATATCGGCGGTGGCACCACCGAGATCGCCATCATTTCCCTGGCAGGGGTGGTTTTCTCGAAATCCATTCGCGTCGCGGGTGATGAAATCGATGGTGCCATCGTGAACTACATGAAGCGGGCCTACAATTTGCTCATCGGTGAGCGCACGGCGGAGGAAATCAAACTCCGGGTGGGTTCGGCTTACCCGTTGGACGAAGAAATCACCATGGAGGTCAAGGGACGCGACTCCGTCGCCGGGTTGCCCAAGACCATTCACATCACCTCGCAGGAAATTCGCGAAGCTTTGAGTGATACCATGGCAGCCATCGTCGATGCGGTCCGCTCCGCTCTCGAACGTTGCCCCCCTGAACTCTCCGCCGATCTCGTCGATCGTGGTTTTGTCCTCGCCGGGGGTGGCGCCCTCATTCGGGGCATTGATCGTCTCCTCAGCGAAAAAACCGGACTGCCGGTAGTCGTCGCCGACGACCCGCTTTCCGCGGTCGCCAACGGCACAGGAGCAGTCCTGAGCGACCTTAACTGGCTGCTGCAACACACTTGATTGGGCAGAACCCCGCTACGGGGCTTGTCACTGAGCGGACTGATGCTCATCCGTTAGAGGCTTCCTTCTCCAGTGCCTCCTGACCGTTTCGATACCTCCCGACCCTTTATCACCCTCGCGGTGCTCGTCTTGGTTTGGTTTCTCGTGCCAACCGTAGCGAAGCGAGTCAGCCGGATCGGATTCTACGAACTCCAGGCTCCGGTTGAAGTTTCGGCCTCTTATCTACGCGAGTTGCAGGATTACTGGTCGTGGCGCACCCGGTCCAAAACCGAAATCTACAACGCGTATCAGGATCTCGGTGGCGTCGCCGCCCACTACGCCCATGCGGCCGATGAGAACGTCGCCCTTCGCCGTGAGGTCAAAAAACTCGAGACTCTCCTGCGGCTGCCCACCTTTGCCGACTATCGATCCGAATCCGCCCGCGTCGTCAGCCGCGATCTCAACGGATGGTGGCAACGGCTCATCGTCCGCAAAGGTTCGAACCAAGGGATCGTCAAAGGCGCACCCGTCATTTTCGTCGGCGGAGTGGCCGGCCGCATTTCGGAGGTGCACCGCACTACTTCGGTCGTGGACCTCATCAGTAGCTCGAGCGTGCGTTTGGCTGCTTCCTTCGAGGACGATGATCGTCCGGTGAGTTTCCAAGGCGGGATCAATCCACCCTTCTCGCGGCCCCAGGCCACCGCCGAATTCGTACCGCTCGACCTCTACGCCACGCCGGCGGAACCCCAAGCGCTGGTGACCTCAGGCCTCGGAGGCGTGTTTCCCCGTGGCCTCCGGCTCGGCACGGTGACCATCCTGAATCCGAGCCCCGACGGACTTTTTAAAACCGGCCGGGTATTCTTGGATCCGCGACTCAACGAACTCACCGAGGTCTCGATCCTCATCCCTCTCGATCCGCTATGAAAATCACCGAGAGTCAGCGCCGGATAATTGTCCTGCTGGTCTGCGGCTGGATTTTGATGACCATCGTCAGGCAAACCAATCATCTCCTCGCCCCAAGTGGGTTATCAATCTGGTTGGGCGGACTCCTCATCACCTTGGCGGCACTTCATCTGAATCCCAAAACGGGTTTCGTGAGCTGCTTCATCCTCGGACTCATGATGGACGCGTGGTCCCCACTCGGATTCGGCACCCACGCGCTGCTCTTTGGCGCCGCTCAAATCATCATCGGACGGATCCGAAATCGTTTCGCCGCGCAGGAACTCACGATCGGAATCACGGTGGCACTGATCACCAACCTGATTTTGTTCGTGTTAATCACGTTCATCGCGATTGGACGTTCCTCGGGTGGAGCCATCTCCGGAGTCCGAATCCTCAGTGATTTAGTCCTGTCGCAAATCCTGCTGGCGCTGATCACCCCTTGGTTCTTCGCCCTCCAAAATCGGGCATTTGATCTCATCATCAATCCGCGCACCGCCCGTTCGCGATCAACCGTCTAGGCAGCGATGGCGTTCCATTCCGATTCCGGTTCTTCCAGCATGGTGCACAGCCATAGCGCCCGGGATTCCCGGCTCCAGTTCTTCTATATCCCCATCGCACTCGGTGGAATCGCCCTGACGATCGGATTGGTTTTCCAACAGGTTTGGCGTTCGGATCTGGCGGAAATCAAGGCGAACAATCAGAGTCAAAACCGCATCCTCGTGCCCGGTCCACGGGGAAATATCTATGACCGCGAAGGCCGCATCCTCGTCGGCAATCGCCCTCGATTCGCGGTGGTGCTTTACCTCGAAGAACTGCGCTCCGAGATTTACCGCGAATACGTCGAAATCCGCAAGGCCTACCGGGCCGCCGATGATGTCGATGCGCCATCGGTGACTCAGATGTCCCAGATCGCCCGATTCACCATCGTCCAAAACTACCTGGCCAAAATCAATCGCGCCCTCGGCCGCGAAACCGACCTCGATTCCCGCGCGCTCAACCGGCACTTCAACGCCCAGCGCATGTTGCCCTACACGTTGATCGACGATCTGCAACCTGAGGAATACGCCCGACTGCTCGAACAGCTTCCGGTCAACTCTCCCCTTCAAGTCTACACCACCAGCAGCCGTTTCTACCCCTATGGCGCCGCCGCCGCCCACTCCCTGGGATTTGTTTCCTCCAACCGGGATATCGAAATCGATGACGACTTTCCCGGCGAAGATCTGATGACCTTCAAAATGGTCGGCAGCAAAGGACGCGACGGATTGGAGGCTCAATTCGAATCGACCCTCGAGGGCCAAGCCGGCGGCACCGTCTATCGCGTGGACCCCGGAGGCTACCGGGTGGAGGCGCTCCACCAGCGGAAGCCTGTCCAAGGGAAAAATCTGATCTCGAGTATCGATATCGACCTCCAACTCGCCGCCGAAGAACGACTCCGCGAATACGACATGGCCGGGGCCGCCGTCGCCCTCGACGTGAATACCGGCGAGGTCCTCGTGATGGCCAGCCTGCCCGATTACGACCTCAACGATTTTTCCCCCCGCCTGACCCAAACCGTCGCCACCGACATCAACGAACGCGGCGCTTGGCTCAACCGCCCTGTCACCGGCCTTTACCCTCCGGGATCGGCATTCAAAATTCTCGTGACCATCGCCGGTATGCAGGCCGGCACCATCATTCCGGAAAAAACCATTACGTGCGGAGGATACTATCGGGTCGGCAATCGCCTCTTTCCCTGCCACGACGGGCACGCCCACGGCGAGATCGCGCTGGAAACCGCCATCTCCAAAAGCTGCAACGTGTTTTACTATCAACACGGGCTGGAGACCGGGGCCCATGCCATCGCCCGTACGGCGCGCCAATTCGGCTTCGGCGAACCGACCGGCATTCCGTTGCCCAATGAGACCAAGGGAAGCCTGGTGCCGGACCCCGATTGGAAACGCGAACGCTACGACCAAAGCTGGGTGCCCGGCGACACCGCCAACATGTCAATCGGCCAGGGCTACATGCTGGTCACGCCGATGCAGATGGCGACCTTCATGGCTTCCGTGGCTCGCGGGCAAACCCATACCACCCCCTATCTTACTCACGACCCTGATCGCCCCATCCAGCAGACAGAACCCATCGGCCTGCCCCCGGGGGATTACACCGCCCTACTCGAAGGCATGGAAGAGTGCACGATTTCCGGCACCTCCCGCACCTCGTTCACGACCATTCGTAACATGCGCATCCCCGGTCTTCGCGTCGGCGGGAAAACCGGCACCGCCCAAAAACGCACCCCCAAGGGCACCATCAACTTCGCCTGGTTTATTGCCTTCGCCCCCATCGAGCGCCCCCAAGTCGCCATTGCCGTGATGGTCGAAGGCGACGCCCCCGGCGAAGAAACCGGTGGCGGCACCTACTCCGCTCCCGTCGCCCGCGACATTCTCGCCAAATGGGCCGAAAAGCACCCCGAGCTTATCCCGCCGCCGCCGCCCGCCGATCCGGCCGAATCATAGTTCGGCCAGGAAATTGAACGTGAGATCCCGTTCCTGCGGAATCGCTTCGTGCCCGTAGTCCGGATACAATTTCATTTCCTTCTTTGATTGGATTTTATTGTAGGCCGCGAACTGCGAGCTGGGCGGACAAACCTGATCCATCAATCCGGTAAACATGAGCACCTCGCCCTTGATACGCGGGGTGAGATTCTGGATGTCGATGTAGCCCAACTTGGTGAAAATCTCCTCCACCCGTTCGTGCCGCGGATCGAACCAGCGAAGAAAATAACTGAGTTCTTCAAACGCTTGCTTCGCCAGATCCATCTCCCAAATCCGTCGGTAGTCACACAGAAATGGAAACACGGTTGCGATTCGCTTGATCCGTGGTTCCAACGCCCCGCAAGCCAGCGCAAGGGCGCCCCCCTGCGACCCCCCAAACGCGCCGACGCGCCCGGCATCCACTTCCGCAAACCCCATGACGATCCGCGCCAGCAGCGCGGTATCCGTAAAAATCGACCGATACAACAGTTTCGTCGGATCGGGGTCTTCCAGCCCGCGAATAATGTGTCCACGCAACGTGGTGCCTTGAACTCCCCCCACATCCTCGGATCGCCCGCCTTGGCCCCGGCAATCCAGCGCCGCGATGGCGATGCCCGCACTCGCATAACCGATCAGTTCCGCCCAGTCCGGACTCGCGGCGGAATACCCGTGAAACTTCAATACCGCGGGACCCGGCTCAGTCGATTTCGGCCGCACGTATTTAGCATACACTTTCGCTCCCCCCAGTCCCGTAAACCAGAGATCAAAGCACTCCACGTGATCGGCCTTCAAAGTGGCGTTCCGTTCGAGCCGAACCTGCGTATCGTGGTGATCCATCTCCGCCTGAGCCGCATCCCAATACGCGTCAAAATCATCCGGGCGGGGCGAGGATCCTTGATACTGTTTCAACTCTTCAAGCGGCAGATCAAATGCAGGCATGCTCCGAGTTGAATACACTCATCGGAAGTTTGACAGTCGCATTTTGAACCTCCGCCCACCGTTCGTATTGCGCATCACCTCAATCCCCTCACCGTCCTTTTTAATGAAAGCCGCTTTCTCCGTTATTTTTTGTCTGCTTCTGACCAGCTTGAGCCTCTCGGCCCAAACCAACGCCTTGGTATTTCAATCGGACTTCGGCGAGAAAGACGGCGCGGTCGCATCAATGCGCGGAGTGGCCTACACCGTCTCACCCGATCTGCACATGTTCGATCTCACCCATGAGATCCCCACATTCGATATCTGGGCTGCCTCCTATCGACTGAATCAGGTCGCCAGCTACTGGCCCGCCGGAACCGTGTTTGTTTCGGTGGTCGACCCCGGAGTCGGCACCGATCGCCGCTCGGTGGTGCTCAAAACCAAATCCGGCCACTACTTCGTCACGCCCGACAACGGCACCCTGACTCTGGTGGCAGATGAGCTCGGGATCGCCGCCGTGCGCGAAATTGATGAAGCCGTAAACCGCCTCAAAAACTCCGAAAAATCCTACACGTTTCACGGTCGCGATGTTTACGCCTATACCGGCGCCCGACTCGCGGCAGGTGTCATCACCTTCAGTGAAGTCGGGAAAAAACTGCCCGCTAAAGTGCGTCGACTGCCCTACGAATTTGCCCGCCAGACGGACGGCACGATCCACGGCAACATTCCCATCCTCGATGTTCACTACGGCAATATTTGGACCAATGTCAGCCGGGACCTCTTCTGGGAAATCCAACCCCAGGTGCTGGAGAAACTCCGGGTCAAAATCACCCACGGCGACAAAGTCATCTACGACGAGTGGGTGCCGTTTGTGAATACGTTCGGTCAGGTCGAACTCGGGGAACCCGTGATCTACATCAACGATCTCCTCAATGTCGCCCTTGCGATCAATCAAGGCGATTTCGCGGATGCCCATGGCATCTCCAGCGGCGCCGACTGGAACATCGCGCTGTCGCGCTAGTCACTCCGATTCCTTCCCCGACTGAAGTTAATCCGCCCCTGTTTTCGTGGGTTGGGCTCTGGTCGCCTTTAGCGCTGCCGAAGGCGGATAAACATTACGGTCAAAATGCCAACTGATGCAGATCGCTTTTGGGCTTGCTGAAAGGCGCGCTCGGCGAGCACGCCCTACCACAAATCCACCTAGTCAGGGCATCCTTATAGGTAGGGCGGTTTCGCCGAAACCGCCGTTCCATCCTCAACGGTGGGCCTACTGTTCTGTAACATCTGTCACTGCGCCCGATACCCTTAAAACATCCGCACGACGGATCGTTGGCCGGCATCGATTGAAGCGGTCGGATCCGGAAACGGATGACGCTCGATTAAGCTCCCCTGCGCATCAAATTCGCCCAGCCAACCGGTTTCAGCCAACGGTACAAAATAACGCTGCCGGTTACTATCGAAAGCCAGCGTGGTCGGTTGGGTCGCGACGTCGAAGGTCACGCGGCCCACTTCTTCCACATCGTTGTCATAGATCACCACTCCCGGAACACCATCCGTCTAGAGCACAAGCAAATGGTCGTTCACCTGATCCCAGGCCAGTCCCCCGATGGGCCGATCCGTTCCACCCGGTCGAATCACCTCCCCTACTTTTCCGTAGCGCTCGACTTTCCCCACCAGGCCCGCCTCGGCCATCGCCACATAAACCATGCGGTTGAATGAGCGCACCGCCAGGTCTCCCGTCCGGCCGTCCGGCATCAGAAACCGATCTGGCAAATCGTAATCATACCAAAGCTCACGGACGCCCCGTTTAATTGTGATCAACCGATTTCCCGGCGCCAGTCGCAGCCAAATGTAATCGGTATTAAATTCATAACCCAACCCAATGACCCGGTCTTCCGGCTCGAGGGATCCCCCCAGCTCGTCATGTTCGTCATTTTCCAACGCCCGGTCGCGGACGGGCTCCCCGCCATGGGTCGCACTGTAGAGGTGCATCGGCCCGCGCGTCGCACAACCCGCAAATATTATCAGGAAAATCGAAAATACGGCGAAGGGTTTTGGCGTTGTCATAATGGAAGGCGGAGCAGTTGATCAGGCGTCATGAAAGTAGCGTTTATCAGCGGCACCAGCATAGTTAAATCCGACCTATTTGCCGCCTGGGAGGTAAAAACCATCGAAACCGAATTCGGGCCGGTCACCTACAAGACACAAGGCGACAAGGTGCTTATCAATCGCCACGGCTACGAATTCCCG
>CBFHXU010000005.1:0-21572 GCA_965659875.1 uncultured Opitutaceae bacterium | reverse complement strand
CCCGCTCCCACCGCATTCGATCAACTATCGCGCCAATATTCGCGCGCTCGCCGACCTCGGGTTTAAAGACGTTATTTCACTCAACTCCGTGGGCTCTCTCGACGCCGAACTCCCTCCCGGCACCTTCGTTTCCTGCGCGGACTACCTCTGCCTGCAGGAAGGTCCTAAAACGTTCTACGATCAGGAGCTCAAAGGCGGCCCTCCCGGCATCGCCAACAACCTGATTCCCACGCTCCTCGAACAACTCTCCCCCGAGTTCGACATCAAGCCCGGCAAGACCTACGTGCAAATGCGGGGACCGCGTTTTGAGACGAAGGCCGAGATCCGCGTGGTCAAAGATTGGGGTGATGTCATCGGCATGACCGCGGCCTTCGAAGCCGACCTCTGCACCGAAGCCGAACTCAATTACAACTCCCTCGCGCTGATCGACAATTTCGCCAACGGCCTCGAAGGCACCGAAATCGATTTCGAAAAATTTCACGAACTGGTGAAAGGCAATCAAGCCATGGTGAACCGTCTCTTCACCCGCATGTTGGAGATCTTCGGGTAGTTGGGAAAGTAGCGAGCATCGAGTAGCGGGTAGCGAGTAGATCCAACCAAACGGATCGTTCTCTTTATTGGTTCCTTGTCCGCCATAGTCCCGCCACGCGGGACGACTGCGGATCTTTCTCACCACACGCTGACGGTTTTTCGTGCCATTTGGTGTGATTTGGTGAGCCCAATCCAAGTTTGTCATCCATGCCCGTCCTGTGTTCTGTGAGACCTCATGAGCACATCCCCATCCCCCACCGTTGGCGTCCTTGGACTCGGTATCATCGGAGCCATTTGGGCTCGTCACTACGAAGCCGCCGGCGTTCTCGCCGGAGCCTGGAACCGCACCGCCCAACCTGATTTTCCGCAATGGCAGAACTCCGCCGCGGACGTCGCCGCGAAGGCGAACATCATTCAAATCGCGGTCGCCGATCCTGCCGCCGTGCAAAGCGTGCTCGATGCCATTCTCCCCTCCCTCGACGACACCAAGATCGTCGTGCAATCCAGCACCATCGACCCCGAAAGCGCCGATCAATTCCGCGGCCAGGTAATCGCGACCGGAGCCCGCTATCTCGAATGCCCCTTCACCGGCAGCAAACCTGCCGCCGAAGCGAAACAAACCGTATTTTATCAGGGGGGTGATGACGACCTCATCGCTGAACTCGAACCGGTACTGTCTCTCGTCTCCGCACACCGCATTCGTATCGGTGACCACCGCCAAGCATGTGCGCTTAAACTCGCCATGAACCTGAATGTATCGGCCCAAATGCAGGGCTTCAGCGAAGCGCTCACCCTCTGTCGGCGAGCCGGTATTGGAAACGAGGTTTTCCAAAATGCCATCGAACGCAATACGACCTACTCGGGTCTTCTACAGCTCAAGTGGCCCCAGGTGCGCGATGAGGACTATGCGCCGTTTTTCTCGATCAAACACATGCACAAAGACATGCGCCTAGCGGAAGGCATGCCCGATGTCAGCGACCTGCAGTTGCTCGCCCTCGTGCGAGAACGTCTGGCCACGGCCGAGGCCAATGGATTCGGCGACGAAGATTTTGCGGCACTGTTTAAGCTTCTGAAATAGGGGCCGTCATGAGGTTTCTGCGGATCATCGTCAGTGGGATTGGAATCGCTGGATTACCATGCCCTTCCATTCTCGCCGCAGATGACGACTATGACCGCGCCCGCACTCTGCTTGATGAGGCGTTTGCCGCCCACAGCGCGTAAGATTATGGGACCGTTTTAGCCAAGGCGGCGGAAGCCGCGGTCATTCGACCCGATCACGCCCGGTTCCAATCCACCCTCGCGGCCGCGCACGCTCTCGACGGAGATGCCGATGCCGCCGCCAGCGTTCTCCAAAAACTGGCCTCATGAGGCATCACGCTGGGCGCGGCCGGTTCTCCTGCGTTTGATCAAGTGCGCGACGATCCTAAAATTCAAAACGCCTTCGCCGCGTTGGAGGCCAACCAGCAACCGCGCGGCATCCGTAACCTCGCTTTTGAACTTCCCGCCAACGCCGGCTTGTGGGAAGGCATCGCTTACCGGATCGCCACCCAAGAGACGTTTCACTCCGATTTGCACCATGCGACCCTCCATCGCAGGGACGCCCACGGTAAGATAACGACATTCGCCCCAATGCCCACGGCAGGCTTCGGCTGTGGCGGCCTCGCCGTCGACGAACCACGCGCACCAAGCGGGAGGGATCTCCACCGATTTTCACCATTTTCATGGAACCCGGTATCAGCCGGTACCTTCCGATTACCGGCGACTTCTATTGGATGCGATTCCAGGAGCCGCTGAATTTTATTCTAAACACCAAGCTCCGGGTGGTCGCGCTGCAACGTGAGCCCGTGAAAATGTTCGCCTATGAAACGTGGAACATGGGCACCGATGACGCGCTCTATGACGCGACCTTTGCCCTCGCCCGACGGGACGATCCCACCGTGGGGGAAAACTTCCTCACTCTGCCGGACAACGAAATCGACCGAAATCGACTGACCTCCTTACTCGCAGAGATCCTTCCGGTCGACCGCACACCTGATATCCGCGAATTTGGCCTTCTCACCATGCAATGGCTAAGTGACGTGCATCCCTATGCACTCTCCAGTGCCGTGCCGGACGGCGATGGGGATAACCTGCTGCGGTGGCTCGAATCCGAGGCGGCGGGTCATTGCGAATTCTTCGCGGGTTCGTTCGTGATGCTGGCCCGCGCCGCCGGATATCCCGCCCGAATTGTAACAGGGTTCCGCGGCGGCCGCTGGAATGATTTCAGCAACAGTTTTATGGTACCAAACTCCAACGCCCACGCCTGGACGGAGGTGTTTGACGCCGAGACGAGTTCGTGGATTCGATTCGATCCTACGCCGGGAAATTGGCAGGAATCCAACCGGCTAAATGACCCCAATAATTTGGGAGCGGAAGCCGTTGCCCGGGACAGCAGTTGGGTGGCGAGGCTCGATAGCTTGAAGATTTTTTGGTATCGGCGAATCGTCAATTTTGATAACGATTCGCAGGCGGAGCTCGTTTCGACGACGAAGCAGTTTTTCCAAACCAAATGGCGGACGGTCCAAGAATGGACCGACACCAGAATCACGGCGGTGCGCGATTGGTTCAAACAGCCCTGGGATGTCTCGCGGCTCCTGACGATGGCCGCCGCCGCACTGGGGGTGGTCGGAATCGTCTGGTGGTGGCAAAACGATCGGAAATCGCTGGTGGCTCGCGTTACGCCGAAAAACCAATCGCCGTTCCGACCAGGATCCGGTGCGCCGTGAAGCGTCGCGTTGGTTGCGCCGCGAGGCCAAACGAGACGCGTTCCGCTGGCCCGAGGATGTGCGATCTGATCTCCTCCGTTTGCGGTTTGACAATGCCGATTCCTGGCAAGATCCTGACGCGGTATTTCGGGCGGCCAAAGCGTCTTGGCGCTCTCCTTAAATAGCGCCCTGTTTTCGGCGCTCCGGTGTTGCAAAAATCGGCAAGAAGCGTAAGTTTCAACCAACATTTAACGGAGAACCGCCATGAAGCTCACCCGCTATTTTCGAATCGTTTTTGTCCTGATTTTTCCATGTCTATGGGCAACAACGGTCTTGGCCGAAAAAACTGAGTTCTCACCCATTAAAGTTACGATCGAACCGCTCTATCCGGTCGCGCTTTCCCAACAAGAGATCACTGAGGGCATGGCCGAGTTTGTCATCGCCGTGGACAATCAAGGCACGTTACGAGACCACCTTTTGGTGAAAACCTCGCATCCGCTGTTCGGCGAAGCCGTCGAAGACGTCCTGCCGTCCTGGGAGTTTCGCCCCTCTCTCATCGATGGCGAACGGGTCAACGCGATGCATCGCGTGACGGTCAACTTCCGAAGTTCCGGCATGTTCGTAGTCGGTTTCGACAGTGTGAGCGCGATTAAAGACTCCCGCGTCAAAACCATCGGAGGTTCACGTAACAACAAGGAATACAGCGTCGCCTTGTTACCCCATTTGGACGCGCCGCCGGAAAGACTCCAGGTGGTTCACCCCAATATCCCCGATTCTGAAGAAATCCCCGCCGAGGGACTCCGGGTGGTTTATAATTTCTTCATCGATCAAGAGGGCCGCGTACGCATCCCGTGGCTCGACGAGCAGAAGTTTCAGCACATCGATGAGAAAATTCTCGATGCAACCTATGATGCTCTCATGCAGTGGGAATTCACTCCTCCGACCGTGAACGGGAAACCGGTAGTGGCCCAGGTGTCCCAACCGTTCTGGTTCACTTCGCCTAAGCACAGCCTGGTGGACAAACACTGAGGCGAGCTCGGATTCTAAGCAAACGGGGAGGCGACGCCATCGAAGGCTGTCGCGAGATCAACGTCCTTCTCGGTGATCTTACCTCCCGCGCTGTGGGTGCAGAGTCGCACCTCCACCCGATTATAGATGTTGGTCCATTCGGGATGATGGTTCCTTGACTCGGCCTCAAAACCCGCTCGCACCATGAACGCCAAGGCGGACTTGAAGTCCGGGAAAGAGAAGGTTTTTTGCAGTTGATCGCTGGATCGGCTCCACGCTGCCAAACGGGCAACCGCGGCATCGATCTCCGCGTCGGTTAAAGGAGTATCATTCATGCCCACACCTTGAGTAATCCCTTCACGGAGTCAAAAACTCCGGTTCACAACCGCGAAACAGACGTGGTTGCGGCCTTGTCAAGGCGAGGGGCACCCGGCTAACTTGCGCCCTTCTTCATATGGCAGAAACCTCTTTCGCACATGTTCCCCGTCACGTCGCCATTATCATGGATGGCAATGGTCGGTGGGCCAAAAAGCGGGGACTGCCAAGAATCGAAGGTCATCGCCGGGGCGTCGAAACCGTGCGCCGCACCATCGAAACGGCCCGGGATTTCGGCATAGAATACCTGACGCTTTACGCGTTTTCCGTCGAAAACTGTCGGCGGCCCGAGGAGGAAGTCGGTGGGTTGATGAATCTGCTGGAGTATTTCCTGAAAAAGGAAACCGCGACCTTGATCAAAAACAAGGTGCGGCTGCGCACCATCGGACGCACGGATGACCTTCCCTCCAAAGTGCGTCGTGAACTCGAACGCACCATTGCGGAGACCGCCGACTTCACCGAACACACCCTCGTATTGGCGCTCAACTACGGATCTCGCACGGAGGTGCTTGATGCGGTCAAATCCTATACCGCCGCCGTCACCGCAGGGAAAATTGATCCGGATGCCACCTCGTGGCAGTCCTTCGCCCAGCACCTTTACACTGCCGATCTGCCCGACCCCGACCTGGTGATTCGCACCTCGGGGGAAACCCGTGTGAGTAATTTCCTGCTGCTCCAAGCAGCCTACGCGGAATTCGTTTTTCTCCCGATCTTCTGGCCCGAATTCGACCGCGCCTCCTTCACCAAGGCGATTGAAGATTTCAACAGTCGGGAACGGCGGTTTGGCCGCACCGGCGATCAGCTCGCCGCGGAATCCACGGAGACCAAGGTCGCCGCATCCCACGATTGACCCACGCTCTTCGCGCCGCGATTCTCCCCTCTTACTCCTCGACCCGTGGTTTCTCGAATTATCAGCACCTTATTGCTTTGGGCTGCCGTTGCGGGCTGCGTAATATTCCTTGGCTCCACGGGCGCGGTTTGGCTGATCAGCCTGATCGCGGTGCTCACCCTTTGGGAGTTTTTCAAACTCATCCGCCGACTGGGGATCGAGCCCTTTGATCGGGTCGGCCTGGTAGCGGGCGCCGCCCTCTGTCTCGCCCCCCTCTACCTCGAACCCATCGGAATCGACCACGGCAGTCTGCTGGCCTTCACCGCCGTCGTCTTCGCGGTGCGAATTCTCGGTGAGCGCAGTGGTAACCAACGTCTGGATACGTTGGCCTGGACCCTCTTCGGAATCGTCTACATCCCGTTCATGCTGTCGTTTTTGGTGCGTATCGCCCTCATTGCCAGCCCGACGGATATGACGGGGTTACTGCTGACGGTGTGGACCATCGCGGTGGCCAAATTCTGTGACGTGGGCGCCCTGATTACCGGCCTTGCCATCGGGCGCCATAAAATGGCTCCCGAAATCAGCCCCAAGAAAACCTGGGAAGGCGCGGTGGGCGGAATTTTAACGTCAGCCGGAGTTGGGGCCGGCTTAAGCGTGCTCTTCTCCGATCACGTTCCGGCGGCATTCACGCCCCTAGTGGCCGCCATCATCGCACTGCCGATTGCCGGATTGGGGATTATTTCGGATCTCGTTGAGTCGATCATCAAACGCCATGCCGACGCCAAGGACACCGGGGCGACCATTCCCGGCATCGGGGGCTTTTTCGATCTTTCGGACAGTCTCATTCTGACCTCTCCGATCGCTTTCATGGCATTTACCCTCCTGTGACGATACCACCTCCAGCCAGCGGCCCCCAACGGATCGTCTTGCTCGGAGCCACGGGCTCGATCGGCGAGAACGCATTACGCGTAATCGAAGCTTATCCGGATCATCTGCAGCTCGTCGGCATCGCCGCTCGGTCAAGCGTTGATCAGCTCGCTCAGATCGCGCGACGCCACCCCAGCGTAAAGCACGTGACCCTATTCGATCACGCCGCAGCCGGGCGGGCACGATCGGAGAGTCTGTTTCCGGCAGAGGTGGAAATTCACGCGGGGCTCGATGGGCTGACCGCACTGGCAACCTTGCCGGAAGCCGATGTCGTGCTCTGTGCCGTCGTGGGCGTGACCGGCTTGGAACCCTCGCTCGCGGCGATTGAAGCAGGTAAAGACCTCGCTCTGGCTTCCAAAGAAATCCTGGTGATGGCGGGCAAGTTTGTCATGGCCGCCGCCCGGGAAAAGGGCATCGCCCTTCGCCCCGTCGACAGTGAGCACAACGCGGTTTACCAGTGCCTCGCCGATAACCCCACCAAGGACATCGCCCGGATCGTGTTGACCGCGTCGGGGGGAGCGTTTCGGAATCGGTCATTGGCTCAATTGGCAGACGTCACTCCAGCCGACGCCTTGCAACATCCCAATTGGTCAATGGGACCCAAAATCACCGTCGATTCCGCGACCATGGCCAACAAGGGCCTCGAGCTCATTGAGGCGCGTTGGTTGTTCGATCTGCAACCGGATCAATGCCAGGCGGTTCTCCATCGCGGCAGTCTGGCCCACTGCATCGTCGAATTCACCGACGGCGCGATGCTGACCCACCTGTGCCCGCCTTCGATGACGTTTCCCATCCAGCATGCACTGCTGCATCCGCTCCGCTTACCGCCGGTTGACCCGCCGCTCGATCTGCGCGAACCCTTCTCCCTCGATTTCGAACCTATTGACCAACAACGTTTTCCTCTCCTTGGTCTGGCCATTGATTCCCTGCGCACCGGCGGCACCGCTCCCGCTGCCTACAACGCGGCCAACGAAATCGGCGTCGAGGCGTTCTTGAACGAACGCATGCCGTTTTTGGAAATTCCTCGAATCGTGGAACAAACGCTTGAGCAGATGGACCATCGGGATCCGACTGATCTTTCTGCCGTCATCTCCCATGACGCCGAGGCCCGTCGCCTCGCGCACTCTTTAATATAAACCAATTTCGTCGACCGAACCTTCATTCATGGCTGCCGACCTCTTACCCGCCTTATTTTCCAACGTCTGGGCGATCTTCCTGATCGTGCTGTTTTTCGGAGGCTCCATTTTTGTGCACGAGCTGGGTCACTTCCTCGCGGCGCGACGACGCGGCGTGCATGTCTCACGATTTTCCATCGGCTTCGGTCCAAAAATGTTCGGCTGGGAAGGCAAGGACGGCGTCGAATATCGGGTTTCCTGGCTTCCGCTCGGGGGCTACGTCGCCCTGCCCCAGCTCGCCGATATGCCGGCGATTGAAGGCGAAGGCGAAATGGATACCCGCCAGCTCCCGCCGGTATCCTACTCCACCCGCATGCTGGTCTTTGTCGCGGGCGCAACGTTTAACCTCATCTTCGCGTTCCTGTTGGCGACCGTGATTTGGCTGGTCGGCCAACCAACCACCAGTGACCAAGCGACCACGCGGATCGGTTATGTGGTCAATGATCTGGAAAACGCCGCCGGCGAACGCGTGCCCAGTCCCGCGAAAGAGGCCGGCCTACGAATAGGAGATACCATTCGCGAAATCGACGGCAGCCAGGTCGACGATTGGCAGGACCTGTTGCAGACCTTGGTCACCAGCGCCGGTCGAACCGAGGAGGGACGACGCTACAACGTGTTCACCATTGAGCGCGATGGAGAGCTCCAAGATATCACCATCTATCCGCAATTGGCGGGTGATGAGGAAATCCGCAAAGTGGGGATCATCGCAGCCTACGAGTTGATCGTGCACGCCGTCGAACCGGAGTCGGCCGGAGCCCAACTCGGCCTGCAGTCCGGCGATCGCCTGCTGGCGATGGATGATACCCGCATCCTCAACATCCAAACCTACGCCGATCATTTGGCCGCTTACCAAAATCGCGAGATTGCGGTGCATATTCTACGCGGAGACGAAAACCTGGTGCTCACGCTCCCCGCCCGGCCCGACGTCGAACAGCCTGCTGATCTCGGTCTCAATCTCACGACCGACTCCAAACTGGTTTACCCGACGCCCTTCAAACAGTTCGGCGACCATGTGGGCATGACCTTCCGCACCCTTGGCAGTCTGATTAATCCGCAATCCGATATCGGCATCTCCAAACTCAGCGGTCCGGTGGGAATCATCCGTGTTTTCCACATGGCCGCCCAGGCCGACATCCGGCTGGTGCTCTGGTTCACAATTCTAGTGAATATCAATCTCGCGATCTTCAATCTCCTGCCCATCCCCGTGCTCGACGGCGGACACATGCTCTTCGCGACCATCTCCCGCCTCCGCGGCCGCGCCTTGCCCGCTAATTTCATCATGACGACGCAAAGCGTTTTTATGATGCTGCTACTCACCATGATCCTTTACGTGAGTTTCTTCGACGTGCGGCGACTTGTGCGGGACAATACTCCGCCCCCTATCGCTGAAGAAACGAACGATGAGTAACATCGCGGTAAGTGCTTCCTAGTCGTTTTGTCCGAGATTTTTTTGTGAGTTACTGCGCTTCCCGTTTCCGCACCATTCGCCGTAAAACCACGGCCGTGAACGTGGGTTCAGTGGGCGTAGGCGGCGACAACCCCCTGCGCGTCCAGTCCATGACCACGACGCTCACGCAGGACGTGGCCGCGACGGTCGCCCAGTCAATCGCCCTGGCTGAAGCCGGTTGTGAAATCGTGCGCGTCACCGCCCCGAACAAAGCAGCCGCCAAGGCACTGGGTGATATCCGCCGGGAATTTTCAGCCGCGGGTTTCGCGAACGTGCCGCTCGTCGCCGATATCCACTTTCTGCCCTCCGCCGCGATGGAAGCGGTGGAACACGTCGAAAAGGTCCGCGTGAATCCCGGCAATTACGCCGATAAGAAGAAATTCGCGGTGCAAGAATACTCGGACCAAGCCTACGCCGAGGAACTAGAACGGTTGCACGAGACCTTTTCCCCATTGGTCAGACGCTCTAAAGAGCTGGGACGAGCCCTGCGCATCGGCACAAACCACGGCTCGCTGTCCGACCGCATCATGAATCGCTACGGTGACACCCCCCTCGGTATGGTGGAAAGCGCGTTGGAATTTCTGCGCATCGCCGAGGATCACAGTTTTCACGACATGATTTTGTCGATGAAGGCCTCGAATCCGAAGGTCATGATCGAAGCGTATCGGCTCCTCGTGCAGCGCATGGCGGCCGAAAACATGCACTATCCGCTTCACCTCGGCGTAACCGAAGCCGGTGACGGCGAGGACGGTAGAATCAAGAGCGCCATCGGCATCGGGAGCCTGCTGCTCGACGGATTGGGCGACACCATCCGGGTTTCACTCACCGAAGATCCCGTTTACGAAATCCCCGTTGCCCAGGCCCTCGCCATCAAAGCAACCGCGCTGTGGCGGGAACCGACCATTCCAGCGACCGAGTTCCCCGTCGAACCACCCGACGCGCTCGATCCGTTTCATTTTTCGCGACGCCAAGTCAGCTCGGTCGAACTCGGTTCAGACTGTCTCGTCGGCACCAAGCAGCCCCCCCGGGTAATCGTGAAGGCTAAATCCCTCGAGGACCTCGCTGCAACGGCGGCGGCCCTGGACTCGCCCACGCTCAAGGACAACCCGCCCGAAGGCCTGCAAGTTCCCATCCCTGATGGGGCTGCGTTGGCGCAATGGGCTGAGCTTCAAATCGAGTCGAACACTGTATTTTCGGTGCTGGATATCGCTCCGGCCGTCACGTTGGCCGAAATCAAATCGGCCCTCGCCCGTGCCACTGATCCGGTTGTGATCCTTCGCGAATTTACCGCCAACGATGTGGCCGAATTACGGGAGTGGATTGATGCAGTCCGCCTGGCTCCTCCCCATCTGCTCGCCATTGCGACCAACGCAGCTGGAATTAACGCGCTCGCGCCCGTGCTGACAGAAATCGGACCCGAACGGCTACTGATCACCCACGCAAACGGAGCAACATCACCGGATCATGCTGTCGGGGCTTACCGCCGACTCGCATCCACGCTCGTCGGGCAACGCTCGCGCGTCCCGCTGTGGATTCGAAACACTGCCGATACCACGCTGACCCAGGATCCCAGTTTCCTTTCCCGCCTACTCGATGCAGCCATTCTTACCGGTGCCCTGCTTTGCGATGGATTGGGTGACATCATGAGTCTGGAAACCGAGGCCGACGCGCCGCGGGCCGTGAAGCTTGCTTACAACGTTCTGCAAGGCGCGGGTGCGCGCATCACCAAGACCGAGTTCGTAGCCTGTCCGTCCTGCGGACGCACCTTGTTTGATCTGCAAACCACGACGCAGCGAATCCGGAGCAAGACCGGCCATCTCAAAGGCGTGAAGATCGCGATCATGGGCTGTATCGTAAACGGTCCCGGCGAAATGGCGGACGCCGACTTTGGTTACGTCGGCGGCGCCCCCGCTAAAATCAATCTCTATGTCGGAAAGACCTGCGTGCGCTACAACATCCCGCAAAAAGAAGCGGACGAAAGATTAATTGATCTGATTCGGGAGCACGGAAAATGGGTCGACCCGGACCCGGAAGACGCAAGTTAACACCTGATCGTCACTAGGACGTAACATATGTTTCACTACGCGACGGAAACAAAATTCTTCCCGTCCCAGAGGGAGAATCGACATTTTGTAGTGGCCATGTCCTTACGCAAAAAAGCCCGATTCCGGGCGCTCAAATTGCCTAAGTTTTTTCAATAAAAATCTGCAAAAAGTTATCCGCGAATAAATGTGAATAACTTGTTGGAAAGTTAGCATTGAAACCCCATTTTAACTGCCCGTTTATTAACTCTCCTCCGTTCTTACCACCTCGTTCGTAACGGAACGCTCTTTCTCCCGTCCCATCAGTCGAACTCTCCGCTTTTGCTATAGAGTTGCTCTAATATTTAATTATTAGTCATTTATAAATCTGGTTGCGATCAGATTTTTATAAATAGCAGCTTGATCCAACATTTTTTGCCGGTCTTCAACCCCCTGAGTTTTCTGACAATGACGTGAGATCCTAGTGTTCCTTTCCGCGCTGTGAATAAAACCGCGTAAAAGATCTCATTTAATGCCCACTACCGTTTCGTCCTCCAATATCTGGGAAACCGTCAAACAGGATTTCAAGACCCTGTTCCCTGAAGACGTTTTCCAACTCTGGTTCGAGCCACTCGAGTGCCTCGAAATCAGCGAGACGGAGCTTACACTGGGCGTGCCCAATGATTTTGCCGCCATCTGGATCCACGACAACTATCTCGACCTGATTGTGCAGCGCCTTCGTCTCAATACGGGCAAGGACGATATGACCGTGCGTCTGAAGAAATCGGGCGCTCCCGCCATGGCCCGTTCCCGCGGCTCCAGCCCCGAAGGTAATACCCCCCGCGACGCTACCACCCCAACTGAAAAACATCGCCCTGCCCCGTCTCGTGCAACGGAACGACGTTCTCGTGCCACCGGTACCCTTAATCCACGCAATACCTTCCAAAATTTTGTAGTTGGGAACAACAACCAGATGGCGCAAGCCGCCTCCCTCGCGGTCGCCCAGTCTCCCGCGCAGGCCTACAATCCGCTGTTCCTTTACGGCGATACCGGTCTCGGCAAAACCCACCTGATGCACGCCATCGGGCACGCCATCCTCCAACAGAAGCCCGACGCTCGCGTGGCCTACCTCTCCACGGAGAAGTTCACCAACGAGTTCATTCAAGGCCTGCAGGAAAACGCGTTGGTCAAATTCCGCCAACGTTACCGCAACGTCGATGTGCTCCTGCTGGACGACGTGCAATTCCTCGGCGGCAAGGAGCGCATTCAGGAAGAATTCTTCCACACCTTCAACGAGCTGTTCGAATCGGGCCGCCAAATCGTGCTCTCCAGCGATCGCCGGGCATCGGAAATCGCCAAACTCGAATCCCGTCTGGTTTCCCGCTTCGAGTGGGGGCTGCCGGCGGACATGCAATCTCCCGATTTCGAGACCCGTGTCGCCATCCTGCGGACCAAGGCCCAGAGCCTCAAACTCGAGGTGCCCGCCGACGTCATTACGTTCATCGCACAAAACATCTCGAAAAACATCCGTCGACTCGAAGGTGCCCTCATTAAGGTCTCCAGTTACGCGTCGCTGACCGGACGTTCCCTCGATGTCTCCTCGGCGGAGATGCTGTTGCAAGATGTGCTCATGGAGCAGGCGCAAAACATGCTCACGATGGAGACCATCCAGAAGAAGGTCGCCGACCATTTCCAGATTCGCCTCAGCGACATGACCAGCAAACGTCGCCCCAACAACATCGCCATCCCCCGCCAAATCGCGATGTATCTCTCCCGCACCTTGACCAAACATTCGCTGCAGGAAATCGGGGATGCCTTCGGTGGCCGCGACCACGGCACCGTCATTCACGCCTGCAAAGCCGTGGATAACATGATGGAGCAGGATCAGACGATGCGGAGCAGTATCGAGTTCCTCCGCCACCAACTCTCGCGCTGATTTTGGTTTGCGGGCTTGAAGCCGACCCCGGATGACGTAATGCCATTGCTCATGTCATTGACGCCTGAGCAAACCGCCGAAGTCGCCACCTGGGTCCGAGATGGGGCCACACTTTCCGATGTGCAGAAACGCATCGATGCCGATTTTAAGATCACCATGACCTACATGGACGTAAGATTCCTCGTCGATGACCTGGATCTCACCCTGATCGATCAGGCCCCGAAACCTGACGCGAGCGACGTTACCAAGGCGCCTCCTCCGCCTGCCGCGGCCGCCGATGCCCCCGCGCCCAGTGAAGAGGCCGCCCCCGCCGACGGAGAGACCCCCGCCGTCGGCGGAGTAACGCTCGAAGTCGACCATGCGGTGCTCATTCCCGGAGCTATTGCCAGCGGATCAGTCACCTTTAGCGATGGAGTCACCGGTAAATGGATGGTGGATCACCAAGGTCGTCCCGGCTTCACCGAGGTCAGCCAGGAAGACTACCGCCCTTCCCCCGAAGACGCGGAGTCCTTCATGCAGGAACTCGGCGCCGCTCTGCGTGCCAAGGGTATGGGATAATCCCATCGGCTAGTCGGTTCCTGATATTCCGAAGACATTTTTGAGCGCGAAAGCACATTGCTGGCTTCCGTTGTCGTAAGATTGTCGCTATGTTGGGCGTTGAATCGTGATAACGGTTCTCCGCTACCCTTTTTATCCCATGGCTCAATATACCCTTAATGTTAATGGTGAGGATCGCTCGGTTGAAGCGGACCCTGCCATGCCCCTCCTCTGGGTCCTGCGTGACCTACTCGATCTTACCGGCACCAAATACAGCTGCGGCATCGGCCAATGCGGCACGTGCACCATCCATCTGAACGGCACTCCCATCCGATCCTGTTCATTTCCCGTCTCCGGCGCCGCCGGCCAATCCATCACCACGATTGAGGGGTTGTCCGCCAACGGGGATCACCCCGTACAGGAGGCATGGAAGGAAATGGACGTCCCTCAATGCGGCTATTGCCAAGCGGGGCAAATCATGACCGCGGCGGCATTGCTCGAATCCAACGCCAACCCCTCCGACGCTGATATCGACGCGGGCATGACCGGCAACATCTGCCGTTGCGGAACCTACAAACGCATCCGATCCGCCATTCACTTGGCCGCAGAGAAGGGAGGCGCGAAATGAGTTCCGTCACCCCAACTCTCGATCGTCGCAGTTTTCTCAAACTGACCAGCGCCGCGGGCGGTGGACTCATGCTCGGTTTCCGCTGGGGCAGCGCTGCCCACCACGGCAGCTATGCCGGAACCGCATTCAAACCCAACGCCTTCCTCAGCATCGCTCCGTCCGGACAAGTCACGTTGCTCAATCAGAATCCCGAGGTCGGGCAAGGCATCAAAACAGCCTTCCCCATGATTATCGGCGAGGAACTCGATGTAGCTTGGGAGGACGTAAAAATTGAGCAGGCCCCCCTCGATACCGAGAACTACGAGCGCCAAGTCGCCGGCGGTAGTGGAGCCATCCGCTCCACCTATACGACCCTGCGTGAGGCCGGAGCCTCCGCCAAAGCTCTCTTGGTCGCCGCGGCCGCCAAAGAATGGGGCGTAAAGGCATCCGCCTGCACCACCGCCAACAGCACGGTCACGCATAAGGCCTCGGGGAAATCCCTCTCCTACGGCGAGCTCGCCAACGCCGCCGCCAAACTGTCGCTACCGAAAGCGGTCAAGCTGAAGGATCCGTCCGAATTCACCCTCCTCGGCACCTACGTCCCCGGCACCGACGTGCCCAAGATCGTGACCGGCGAACAGCGCTACGGCATCGACACCAAAACACCCGGCATGCTCTACGGCGCGATCACCAACCCGCCGGAGCATGGCCAAAAGCTGGTCAAGGTCGACGACAAGGCCGCCCTCGCGGTGCCCGGCGTCGTCAAAGTCGTTTCCTGGCCCGACAAGGTCGCCGTTCTGGCCACCAACACCTTCGCCGCGTTCCAGGGCAAGGACGCCCTCAAAATTTCGTGGAAGAACGGACCCATCCGGGAAAGCTCCGACCGCCTTTCAAAAGCCTTTGCCAACGCTATCGGGACCAAACCCGACCAAACCCGTCGCAAGGTCGGCAACGTCGAAAAGGCCTTGGCCGACGCTGATCGCGTGATCGAGTCCACCTACGAAGTGCCGTTCCTACCCCACGCGCCCATGGAGCCGATCAACATGTATGCCGACGTCCGCGGCGATTCGGTTTTGATCGACGGTCCCATGCAGACCCCGGCCAACGCCCGCCGCGTATCGGCCCAGATTACCGGTCTGCCCGAGGAAAAAATTACCACCAAGATGACGCGGATTGGCGGAGGCTTCGGTCGTCGCCTGAAAACCGACTTTGTCGAGGACGCGGTCAATGCCTCCATGCGAGCCGGTGCTCCCGTCAACATCGTCTGGAAGCGCGAAGAAGACATGATCTTCGGCAATTTCCGTCCCGCCGGCTACTACCGTTATCGGGCGGGCGTCAAAAACGGTAAAATCACCGCGTGGCATCTGGAGTCTTCCAGTGTCACTCCTCGCGGTGCGGTTGTGCACAACAACTTCCCGAACGGCGCGATTCCCAACTACCAAGTGGATGTGCATCACATCGAATCGCCGGTATCGACCATGGCCTGGCGCTCTCCGAACCACAACGTCTGCTCCTACCTCGACCAATCGTTCCTGGAAGAAGTGGGCGACGCTTTGGGCAAGGAGCCTCTCGCCTTGCGCCTGGAGTTGCTGGACCAAGCTGAATCCGCACCGCACGGCAAAGTTGACTATGACCCCAATCGTTTACGCGGAGTATTAAAGGCCGCTGCAAAAATGGCGAAATGGGGCAAGCCACCGGCCGGACGCTCCCAAGGCATTTCCGCCCACTTTTCCCATCACTCCTACGTCGCCCAAGTCGCCGAGGTCTCGGTCGAAGGTGGCGACCTCAAAGTGCACAAGGTCTACTGTGCCGTGGATTGTGGGCAGGTGATCAACCGCAGCAGTTCGGAGAATCAATGCGAAGGTGGCGTGGTCGATGGTATCGGTTGCGCATGGTTTGGTGACATGCCGATCGTGGACGGCGCTTCGGCGAACACCAACTTCAGCACCTATCGCCTTATCCGCATGAGCGAGGCGCCCGACGTGGAAACTCAATTCCTCGATACCGGCTACCCCCCCACCGGACTCGGCGAACCCGCCCTGCCTCCGGCATCAGCCGCGGTGGCCAATGCGATTTTCGCCGCCACCGGCAAACGGTTGCGCCATCTGCCGTTCTTGAAGAACGACCTGTCAGCGTAATCACCGGCTAGCCCAATAACGCTTGCAGTCCTGCCTCGTCGAGAACTTGCACCCCAAGTTTCTCCGCTTTGGCGAGTTTGGACCCCGCCGACTCTCCCGCGACGACGTAGGTCGTTTTTTTGCTCACGCTTCCGCTCACTTTCCCCCCGGCGGCTTCGATCAGTTCGGCGGCTTCATTACGGGTGAGAGTCGGTAACGTTCCGGTGAGCACAAACGTCTGCCCGGCAAAGCGGACTCCTCCGCCATCAGCATGGGGTGCTTCCGGTGAGACGCCAATCGCGATCAGATCATCGATCATCTGCCGGTTGTGCGTTTCGGCAAAAAAACCGGTTATAGTAGCAGCCATCGTGGACCCGATGCCACTGATGACCGACTCCTTATCGCGAATGTAGTCATCCATCGTAGAGTCCGCGAGTTGGCGCAAACCCCCGAAGACACGCGCCAAATCCTTGGCGGAGGCTGCGCCCACGTGAGGGATGCCCAAGCCGTGAATGTAGCGCCACAACTCGGAGGTCTTACTCGCTTCGATCGCCGCCAACAGATTGTCGGTCGATTTACCCACATTTTTGCCGAGGGAGAGCAGATTATCGCGATCGAGGGCGTAGAGATCGGGGAGTCGTGAAACCCACCCCTGCTCCACCAACTGATTCACCATCGCTTCACCGAGGCCCTCGATATCCAAACAGGCTCGAGAGGCAAAGTGGATGACCCGGCGGCGAACTTGCACCGGGCATTCGGTATTGGGGCAACGCACCGCCACTTCGCCTTCGAGCTTGATCGCGGGGGTTTCGCACACCGGACACGCCTCAGGGAAGGCATACGGCACGCACTCGGGCGGACGTTTATCCAAATTCACCTGCACGACCGCCGGAATAATTTCACCGGCTTTTTCCACCAGCACCGTGTCACCCACCCGGATGTCTTTGCGGGCGATCTCGTCGCCATTGTGGAGGGTGGCCCGGGAAACCGTGGTGCCGGCCAACTGCACGGGTTCGAGTTCGGCCACGGGTGTCAGCACACCGGTGCGACCGACTTGAATCGTGATTTCGCGCAGCAAAGTTTCGGCTCGCTCGGCCTCAAATTTATAAGCCATCGCCCACCGCGGAGCTTTGCTGGTCGCCCCCAGGGTGCGTTGGAGCGCGATTGAATCGAGTTTCACCACCGCGCCGTCCGTGGGATAATCAAGATCGTGGCGCAGGCTATCCAATTCACTTATCGCCGCGAGCACCTCGTCTCCAGATTTCGCCGACCACTGGTTTTCAACGGTCGGCAGGCCCCATGCTTTTACCCATTCGAAAAACTGTTGTTGGGTCTCTGGCAGCATCGTAACCGGCGCTGTGAACCCGCGGCCGTAGAGCACGATTTCAAGCTTACGTTGAGCCACGATACTCGAATCGAGTTGTTTGATCGTGCCCGCCGCCAGATTGCGTGGATTCGCATAAAGCGCCTGCCCTGCCTCCTCCCGCTCGGCATTGATGCGCTGAAACTCTTCGTTGGTGAGATAGATTTCACCACGGATCTCGATGTATTCCGGTATCGGGGCATCACCGCCGGAGTTCAATTCAAGTGGCAGAGTCTTAATGGTGCGGGCGTTGGCCGTAATGTCGTCCCCTTCGATACCATTGCCTCGAGTAACGGCGCGGATCATTTGCCCTTTCTCGTAGGTTACGCTCACCGCCAGCCCATCAATCTTCGGCTCGATGAAATAGGTGAGATCGGTCCGCTCCAACTCGCGTTCCATCCGAGCGAGAAACTCCCGCATCTCATCGTCTGAATAAGTATTATCGAGACTCATCATGCGCTCGCGATGCGCGTAGGATTGAAATCCTTCGCTACGATCGTCTCCGACTTTTTGAGTCGGCGAGTCCATCATCGCGAGCAACGGGTTCTCTTCCTCCAGATCGGCGAGTTCTTTTTTCAGTGCATCGTAATCTCGATCGGCGGCTTCCGGCGTAGCCTGCCGATAATAAAGCTCATCGTGCCGGGCGATGATTTCGCGGAGCTCGCCAATACGTTGTTCCGGGGACTGCGCAGACATGAGTAAAAATCAGAAGGTCACTCCCCCGCTTTGGCAACTGAGGGAACGCGTCGACGGCCTATTTTTATTTCCAAGGTTTTGCGAAAAAACGACCAACGTGAGTAGAGCGTCACCGCCAGTGCCGCGCCCAGCGTATCCGCGATCCAATCCGCGAATTCAACGGAACGTCCCGGCGTGAAGCTCTGGCGCCATTCGTCGCAAATTCCATAGACCGATGCCAAAACGATCCCCCACCACCACCGGTGGGGAGACTGAGTCCGCGCAATCAACACGCCCAACAACCCGAACACTCCGAAATGCCCCATTTTGTCGATGCTGATGATATCAGGCGCCGCCACAGCGCTTTGACCGGAGGCGCTAAAAATCGTGACCGCCAACATAATCGGCCAAATCCAGCGGTGATTAGAGGGGGGAGAGATTTCGGGCATAAACAGGGTGTCGAACGATAGCTGCAACGGTTCGCCCTCTTCTTTCAATGCCTATTCGAGCCGCCGTCACCCATTCCCGCAATTTCCGGGTCACGCGGAATTTCGGCTCGCCGTTCGCCGAAGCCTGGGAACGCTGGTCACCGAGTATGCCCATGCTGTCCATTGTCCGCCGATTTCCCGTCCGTCTCTTGGGCGCGTTCATTTTGGGAAATGGGTTCATGCCCACCGCCCACGCCGATTGGTTTCTGCTGCATAACCGCAAGGCGTCCTCCACGGGGGGATCTGAGATTGTCGCCCAATCCGACGGATCATTCATCGCGACATACCTACGACCCGAGGTCTCCACCTATACCGTCGAATCGGAATGGACGGGAGGAACGTTCCATGGACTGCGCTTGGAAACACTCACTCATCCCAGCTTGCCCAGCAACGGCCCGGGTTGGGCCCCCAATGGGAACTACATTCTGACCGGGATAGAAGTCTCGTATAAAAACTCAGAGAATCAGGAGATTTCAATCCCACTCGTTCACGCTTACACGGATCATGAGCAAGCTGGATGGACTCTGAAATCCGCCATTTCAGGGAACGACCCCGAGACCGGCTGGGCGATCGCGGGAGCCCTCAACCGCGTTCATCAGGCCTATTTCGCACCCCAGAAACCCGTGTTCATCCCTCATGGAAGACGGATGCGATTCACCCTCCGTCACGGTACCCCCGGATTCCCGGATCATCAAATCGGCCGCTTCCGTCTCGATACCACCAACGACCCGATCGACGTGGTCAGCTATTTCGCAACCCCTCTCCGGCGCGTCGTTTTAGACGACTCTCCGCTCGATCCTTTCGAGCTCGCGATCGCGGCTGATGGGCGCGTCTACTATGTCGAACGTCTCGGCGCCATCAAACGCAGTCGGCCCGACCAACGCGATTCGATTACCGTCGGCCAACTCGAGGTATTCAGCCAGCTCGATGACGGCCTCATTGGTATGACGCTCGATCCCGATTTTTTGGACAACGGATGGATGTATTTATGTTACTCGGCACCTGACGCGAGCGAGAACCGGGTTTCTCGTTTCACGATCAAGGAGGACATCCTGGATTTGAAGTCCGAACGCGTGCTCCTGCGAATTCCGGTCCAGCGCGACACTCCTCCCTGTCATACGGGAGGTTCACTGACATTCGACGCGGCGGGCAATCTACTGATTTCGACGGGAGACAATATTAATCCGTTCGAATCGGAGGGATTCAACCCCGCCGACGAACGGGCCGACCGGGCGATATGGGACGCTCAATCCTCCGCGGGCAATACGATGGATCTTCGAGGTAAAATCCTCCGTATCACTCCGCAAGATGATGGATCCTATACCCTTCCCAGCGGGAATCTCTTCCCGCCCGCCACTCCACTGACCCGACCGGAGATTTTTGTCATGGGTTGCCGCAATCCGTTTCGCATCTCGGTCGATGAACGCACCGGCACGGTTTACTGGGGAGAGGTCGGACCTGACGCGAGAGCACAAAACCCGGACCGAGGTCCACCCGGCTACGATGAAATCAACCAAGCCCGCGCTCCCGGTAATTTTGGCTGGCCCTTTTTCATTTCCCAAAACCTTCCGTATCGTAAGTTTGACTACGAGTCCCGGCAGGCGGGTGACCTCTGGGATGCGGCGAACGTCCGCAACGATTCGCCTCACAATACGGGCCTCAAGGTGCTCCCTCCGGCTCAACCTTCGCTCATTTCCTACACCTACTCCCATTCGCCCGACACCCCTTTGCTCGGCGTTGGGGGTCGGTGTGCCATGGCGGGTCCGGTTTACTATTTTGATCCCGACCTGGAGTCCGCCGTCAAATTACCGGCTGAGTTCGATCGCCATCTCTTTTTCTACGACTGGATGCGGGGCCGAATCCTCGCCGCAAGACTCGACGATAATGAACAACCAATCTCCTATCGACGTATTCTCTCCGGGATTGAAATTCGTCGGCCCATGGATTTGGAACTCGGTCCCGACGGGGCCCTCTACCTCATCGAATGGGGAACCAAATACAACGGAGGCAATGCCGACGCGGCCATCACGCGAATCGAAGCCCTTCCCGCCGGAGAGATCGCCGAGGAATCGCAGCCCATGTTTAACCCCGATGACACCGGCATTACCGGAGAGAATTATACGGAAGCACTTGTTCAGGGAGATCCGCAAAACGGCGAAGCACTTTTGCGTAACGCCCATCATTTGAGTTGTCTGAACTGTCACCGCCTTGGCGAACAAGGCGGGGTGGCCGGACCGGCGCTCGATGACGTGGGGAGCCGCCTCAGCGCCTCCGAACTGCTTGAGTCCATCCTTTTTCCTACCCGCACGATTTCCCCGGGCTACGGACTCATTTCCCTTACGACAAATGACGATACCATCGTAGCCGGAGTTTTGATCGAAGAGACCGAAACCGCCCTAAGAATCGATACACCCGACTCAGGTCCCGTCACGATTCCGGTCGGAAAAATCACCCAAAAAAGCGAATTGATGTCCACCATGCCGGCTTTCGAAGGCGTGCTTACTCCTACCGAGGCCGCTGATTTGGTTGCATTTTTACAATTACTACAGACGCCCGAATAACACGAAGCGATCTGAAATTCCGGCAACTCCCTCTCTCAATGGTCGGGCCGGGGAGATTCGAACTCCCGACCTCTTGCACCCCATGCAAGCGCGCTACCAGGCTACGCTACGGCCCGAACATTGAAGAGTGGGTCAACAAGCCGGATCGAATGCTCCGAAGCAAGCGGTTTTTTGCCCGCATCAGATTATGCTCAGCCAATACCAATAGGTGCACAGCCAGAGATAGCCCAT
>CBFHXU010000004.1:0-57829 GCA_965659875.1 uncultured Opitutaceae bacterium | reverse complement strand
GCTCGTGCGGGGCACCGTCACCAAAGTCTCGCGCGAAGAAACCGAGTCTTATTTTCAGAGCCGACCCCACGGCAGCCAGCTCGGTGCCTGGGCCTCCGAACAGAGCCGACCGGTGCCGGACCGGGCCACGCTCGAGGCCAGACTGGCCGCCGCCACCGATCGCTTCAAAACCGAGCCTCTTACCGCTCCCCCGCACTGGGGTGGCTACCGCGTCGACCCAACCTATGTCGAATTTTGGCAAGGTCGCCCCAGCCGATTGCACGACCGATTGGTTTATCGGCGCAGCTCCACCGGATGGATTGTAGAAAGATTATCGCCCTGAATCGCGTTACCTCTAATCCACCACCACCACTCGCATGCCTAATTCAGCCTCATCTTCACGCACACCGGCCCCTACGTCGGCGGTGCTTTCCAGGATGTTCAAAGGGCTGTCCGAAGGCGTGATTATTTCCGCGGGGGCGTTTGGCCGCAACGGTTGGCCGCTCACGCACACCAACCCCGCTCTGGCCGAAATGTCAGGATTCTCCGCCGCTGAGTTGGCCAGAATCACCCTGACCAAACTCCACAAGGATCGTGGCGATTTGGCTATCATGCGTTCCTGGGCCAAAAAAGGCGCCATCGGGAAACCCCTCACCCGGGAGGGCTACCTCAAACGTCGGGATGGTTCATTCGTTTTTGTAGCCTGGACTTTGAGTGCGTTGACCGATGGCCGGGGCGAACTCGCCAACATTATGATCACGTATCAAGATATGACCGCCAATCGGCGATTGCGGGAGGCGCTGGTGCATTCGCAACGACTCGATGCGGTCGGTCGCCTGGCCGGAGGGGTGGCCCACGATTTCAATAACCTGTTATCCGTCATCAACGGATATACCGAGATTCTGCATCATCAGCTGGGCGAGAACTCCGGGGTGCAGAAAGAGCTGAACGAAATTTATCAAGCCGGCCAACGTGCCTCCACCCTCGTGCATCAATTGCTCGCCTTTGGCCGTCGCCAGAAAATGGCTCCGCACGTAATCGAAGTAAATCGGTTAGTCCACGAACACATCGATATCTTATCGCGCTTGCTCGGGGAAAACCGTTCCCTCGAACTCGATTTGGGGGAGACCACCGGCAACGTCCATGTAGACCCGACTCAACTCCAACAGGTTTTCCTCGTGCTCAACGCCCGGGATGCGACGAAGAAGAACGGTCGCATCACCGTGCAAACGCAAAATGTCACGCTAAAGGGGAATGACCTCCGCCGAGCCACCGATCCAAGTCCAGGCGATTACGTGGAACTCACTGTGGCCGACAACGGCTCCGGGATGGACGAATCTACGCTCAAAACATTGTTCGAACCCTTCTTCACGACCAAAGCCAGCGGCGAAGGCACGGGACTCGGACTCGCGTTGGTATACGGCGTCGTGAAACAGAGCGGCGGCTACGTCGATGTGGAAAGTAAGCCCGGAGAAGGCGCCACCTTCCGAGTTCGCCTTCCCCGCACGCGGGAGCCGGTCGCTAAAGTCCGGGGCAAACTCGCCCCGCTACCTGTCACCGGTGGCCGTGAGACCTTGTTGATCATCGAAGAAGACATTGTGGTCTGCAAAATGGTCGAAGGCATCCTTGCCGCCGACGGCTATGACGTGACGGCCTGTTCGTCGATTGCGGCTGCGGAGGGCGCCATGGAACGACTGGGAGGAAGCGTGCACCTGGTCATCGCCGACCCCACCGCCCAAAATTCTGACGCAGCGAAACTGGTGCGTAAACTGCACCGGACCCAAAAAGGCCTGCGCCTTTTGTCGACACCCAACCAAGAATCCGACCCTATCACCGGTATTCCCGCCAAGCACCAGGCGGTTCTGACCAAGCCATTCGCGCTGAGCTCGCTGTTGTACGAAGTGCGTAGTCTGCTCGACGTAAAAGGATGATTCAGTCTTTGATCGGGCATGCGTCTGTTTTTAATCCGCCATGCTCATGCTCTCCCCCACGAGATCGACGCAGAGCGACCGGTAAGCGAACGAGGCCAAGCCATCACGCGACTCGTCTCCGCTCACTTTAAGAAAAACGGCCAACTTACCCCCGGTCAAGTTTGGCACAGCCCCCTGCAACGCGCATTCGAAACCGCAGCGGATCTGGTTTCTCAAATTGGACTCGACAGTCCGCTCGTCGAAACCTCCGGACTGGAACCCGCCGATGATCCCCAAATCGTGGCGGAACGAATGAGCATATACCCTGCGGCACACGACATTGCCATAGTCGGCCATCAACCCCACTTGAATGATCTTGCCTCACTGCTGGTGTCCGATTCCTCCTCCGCCAACCTCTTTCACTTTAAGAAAAACGCCGTAATGGCACTGCGTCGCGCCGATGAGTTCCATCCCGGATCGGGTCTTCCGCGATGGCGGGTGGCTTGGCACTTCTCACCGGAGCTGTTGCCCGGGTTCGAGAATTTCGCTAAGAATGACTGAGTAAATCGCCGTCGCTCCGAATCGCTTGCGCCCCGAAACCATGCCGCTCGACCAGCTATCCATGCGTTCCGATTCCGCCGCCGCTAATATGGCCGCGGATTTTCTCCTACTGCAGCACTATCCGGACCCCGCGCGGGCACGCTGGCGCCATTATCAATGGCATCGGCCCGCCGTTACCTTCGGCTACGCCCAGAAAATCAAAGAAGTGCAGGCCCAGTTGGAGGAGAACGTCGCCGAACTCGACCTATGCCGGCGCCCCACCGGCGGAGGCATCGTGGATCACCGCGACGATTGGACCTACGCACTCGTGATCCCGGCCCAACACGACCTGGGAGCAGCTCGGGCCGCCGAAAGCTACACCGCGGTCCACCAAGTCCTCGCGGCCACCCTTAAAAACCAAGGTTGCGCCGCCATGCTGCAGCCGGCCGAAACCGTCGCGACCGCGGAGGCGGGACCCGCGGTTTGTTTTACCCGGGCCGAGCCCGCCGATGTAATCCACGCGACCTCTGGCCTTAAAATTGCCGGAGCAGCCCAGAAACGCAGCAAACGCGGCCTTCTTTTTCAGGGTTCAATCGCCCAATCGGTGGCCGGTGACATCGACTGGGATCAATTCGAAGCGGAATTTGGCGAAGCCTTGGCCAAACTGCTGCAGGAAACACTCGAACCCTGTCCGTGGCCGGAACCCTGGGACGAAATGGTCGATGCATTGGCCGAAGATTACACTTCGGACGCATGGATTGCACGTCGCTGAACGCACCTTCCACTCCGTCTTCCATCATGCATTCGTATCGTGACCTTATCGACCGACTCGACATCGCTCATCCGATTACATTCACGGTCACTTTCCTGCTAGCATCATGGTTGATGGTTTGGCGACTCGAAGCGCTGCTGCATCGTGGTCTGGAAGGCACCGCGCTCGGAACCTTAGTCGTGCCGTATTGTTCCGGATTAGGAAATTTGGTCTTCGTTTATTTGCTGTGGCGTGACCACGGACCCGCTCAGGAAATTATGGTAAACAGTTTGGTCAACAACGTCACCAACCTGACCCTTTTGCTCGGTTTACCCGCATTGATTTGGCCCCTCCAAATCGTGTTGCCGAAAGGCAGTAAAACCAAACAGCGCGATCAACGATTAAGCCGACTTGCTCTTTTATTTTCGCTCACCGCGGTAATATTTTTTTCGGGCCTTACTTGGATTTTAGGGCAGGACGGATCTCTCGATCGCGGTGATGGCTTCGCTTTAATCGGCGTTTTTTTCTTTTGGCAGTCGTTCCAAGTTTACGATGTTCTAAAAAATAACCTCCAGCGTGGCCGAAGTTTTGGCACTCAATTCTACCTCGATCTCGGGTTAATTGCCGCCAGCGGTTGGCTGATTTATGAGAGCCTCGATGGATTGGTTTCCATTCTCACCGCAGCGGAAAGCGGGTTTTTTAGTGCCGCAAATTTGGGGTGGATTACCGGTTGGCTTTTGGTCCTGCCCAATGCACTCCTGGCCTTCTACTACGCGGCCCGCAAACGCGCCGATATTGTTTATAGTTCCCAGATCGGTGACGGGCATATTTGCATCCCACTTTGCCTCGGACTGTTCGCAATCCTTCGGCCTGTTCCACTCCCCGACTTCTTTGCCACCGCGATGATCTTGTTGGGCGGAGTAACCATCGTTCACGCCGTTTGTTTGTTGGTTTCTGGCCGGCTACCCCTTTGGGTGGGCGGTATCCTGGTCGCGACGTATGGATATTTCCTCTACGTAGGACTGTTGAATTAGAACAGGTTACGATTCATCGGATACGAGCGGATCGACGCGAAATTGTTCACACATGTCCGCAAAAATTTTCTGCGCGGGTAACCACGCTCCCGATTCGCGGATCTCTGTCATCGTCGCGTGCGTGTGATTGCACCACAAGTATGCTGAACGCCCGACGCGCACACATGCGTCATAAGCGGTGCCCTCGGCATCGGCGGCAAAACCAAAGTCTCCCACCGCAAGTTCACGGCCGTCCAACTCCATTTGCAGCGGCCGGATATCGGCTTTGAAACGGAGTCTAAACTGCTCCACGCGCGGCCCAATGTAAGCCTCCAATTTTGCGCCCGATTTCGAAAGTAGAATCAACGCCCATTCATCAAAAACTATCTCGCCGCTTTCGGCGCGCATCCGCTTGTTACTTTGTTCAATCAACTGCCGCGCTTCGTTTGTTGTCATGGGTGCAATCCAAGCCCGTTCCATTACGTCCGCAAGCCTGCTTCCCGTAATTTACATCGTATTCAAATATTGGATATATGGTTAAAATGGGGTGATTTTCGCGCAGAATAAAACTGCAACCTACCATCACTGGATACTTGCAATTGGTTATAAGTAATTGAAGCTCTTGCCACGCGGCGCACGGTGCGCCAAGTGTCCGCGAGACGAAAGTCGGACGGATGTTAGATCAGAACCAACACATAGATCCCCAAAGGAGACTAATATGGCCAAAGCCAAAAAAACGGTAAAGAAAGCTGCTAAAAAGAAGGCGCCTGCTAAGAAGGCACCTGCTAAAAAAGCACCTGCTAAGAAGAAGGCACCTGCTAAGAAGAAGGCGCCTGCTAAAAAGAAGGCTGCTAAAAAAGCACCTGCTAAGAAGAAGGCTGTCAAAAAGGCACCTGCTAAGAAAAAGGCTGTTAAGAAAGCGCCTGCTAAGAAGAAGGCACCTGCTAAGAAGAAGGCACCTGCTAAGAAGAAATAAGCTTAGTCTTCATTTATTCAAAAACTCAGCAGCCGTCCTTTTGGGCGGCTGCTTTTTTTCGCGCCGAAAAACATACGCCCCCAACAGCACAAACAGTGAGGCTATTTAACGTCCCACTTCATCGGACCTGGACCCGGTCCCACCAATTCGAGCTCTTGCTCGGCCTCATCATACATTTCTTCGGGTGGTAATTCTTCCAGCGGGGCAAATCGTTCCGACGAAAAGCCAAGTTCCTGTGAATCGGCATGGAAGGGATCAATTGGGTTGTTCAATTCTTCCAACAGTAGCCCGACCGTCGCCGAATCACCGGCTCGCACAATCTTTTCCCGGCCCAAGAACACGTCACGCACCGTGTAGGTGTCACCCTTCGTCGGCAGTTGCTCGTATATCGAGCGAACCATATCCGTAAACGTGTCATTGGTGCATACTACGCGCTGACCTTTTTGCATAGGGGCAGCCGAAAGCTCAGATGCTACTTTGGCAAGTCGAGGGCGGAGCCATTCGGTGCCAATCCACTGAAAACGACCTAAATATTCATAAGACTTGCACTTCCCTCCCCCTCCGCCGGTCCCTCAAAATGAGCGGATCCATGAAAAACTTCGCTCCCTTTCGTCGTTTAACCGGTACTCTTGCCCTACTGATTCTGGTCGCCGGATATACTTCGGCCGGCACTCCGCCTACCGCCCCCCTCAGTGATAGCGAAATCGGGTTCGCCTACCAGGAACGACGGTCAGCGTTCATCAAAGCATACCTCACCCGCACCGATCCCACCGATTTGGAACGCGGCGGGCTTCATGATATCGCGCTCAACTTCGCGCAGGGCACCCATCTCGAATGGGCGCGCGCACGATTGCGGGCGGTGAGCAAAGAACCCTCCGGCGCAATGTTCTGGATGTATCCGATGGTGCTTACCATGCACGCGGGTGCCGCCCATCTCAACGATGACGATTGGGCAGTCATTCGGAAAGCCTGGCGCACGTATTTTCCGTATCGCGGCGATACGGAGAACCACTGGCTCATGTATTACGCCAGTATCTATCTGGCAGCCGAGATTTGGCCCGATCTACCGGGATCGGAGTGGTATAACGGCAAGTCCTCCGCCGAAAACCGTGCGGAAGCCAAAGAATACCTTCTTGAGTCGATCCGCATCACCACCGCCTACGGACGCGGCGAATATGATTCGCCCAATTACATCGATCCGTATGTGTCGGCCCTGACCCTGCTCGTCGGTTGGTGTCGCGATCCCGAATTGCAGCACAAGGCGCAAATGATGCTGGAATTTGAGCTGCTCGACTTCGCCGTCGAAAACATCGGTGGCGTTTACGGGGGTGCCCACAGCCGCATCTACCCCAAACACGCCATCCAACCTTCGCTGGCCGCTTCGTCCGCGCTCGCTTGGCTTTTGTGGGGTCAGGGAGAGATGCAACTCAACGGCTCCGCCCTCATCGTCGCCCTCAGCGGGTACACCCCCCCGCCTCTGCTGCAACACATCGCCACCGATCGCAGTGCACCCTACGTGCATCGTGAACTGCGTCGCACGCGTTGGCGGATGCGCCACGCCGGACCCGACTCAGTTGAAATCGCCGGGCTCAAAACCAAGCCCGTCTACAAATACAGTTACGTAACGGAAGACTACCTGCTCGGCTCCAGCCAAGGCGGCCTACTCCAACCAATTCAGCAACAGACCTGGAGTCACGTTTGGCACGAAGACAAACCCCTCGGCCTCTCCAATACCTTTTTCGCCCTGCACCCGTATTTTTCGGCGCTCGAAGGCACGATGTATTTTGGTGCGGACTGGGATACCGTCGTCGACCTCATTGCTCGGTCAAAGGTGGACTATAATTCACCGGACAAACTCATGAGCGGTTCGCCCCACGAACAGGTCCTCCAACACAAATCGGCTCTCATCGGGCTCTATGACATTCCGGCGGGCACGGGTTTCCCTCACATCAATACCTTCTTTTCCCGCGACCTGACCCACCGCACCGAAGATTCGTCCGGCTGGATCTTCGCCCAAGGCGGCCCTTCCTACATCGCATACCGACCCTTCGTCGCGGGTGAATGGCGTCCCACCGACTGGACCGGCCTGCTCGCCGGCGGCGCGGGTGCCTGGATCAGCAGCGGACACAACGAATGGGGCGCCGGCCACCAGGTCTATGTGAGTGAATCGCCCCAAAATGGCTACGTCGTGCAAATCGCCGCCACCACCGACTTCGACTCATTCGAAGCCTTCGTGCAGGCCGTGAAAGACCTCCCGATTGAATTCTCACTGTCGCCCATTGCTACGGCGACCTTTACCACGCTCGATGGCACCCAACTCCGCGCCACTTACGGCGAAACGCCCACGGTCAATGGCCATCGCGTCGACTACGACCAATGGCCGCTCTTCGACGGGCCGTTCGCCCAGGCCAAACCGGGTCGCAACGAGGTGACCATGCGCCACGGCGATACCATGCGCCGACTCAACTTCCGCGACGGCTCCATCAAAACCACCATCAACTCCGACGACGAATGATGCTCTCGATTTTCCGCCCCCTCCTCGCCCTGTTGCTCACAGGCACTTTTGCCTTCGCCCAATCGGAACCGGTGCTGTTCACCGCCGCCGCGTTCACCAAAGCGCAAAAGAATTCATCAATTCCCACCGACGCCGGTATCTTCATTCGCCTGCCAGATAAAGGGTGGACCCCTTATGGTCCTAAAATCCAACAAATCGCCAGCGCATCGGTGGATCCTTCGGATTCCCGCCGCATCTTCCTCGCCTGCGGCAATGGCATCGTCCGCAGCACCGACGGCGGTCAATCCTGGCGCATGGTCACCGACTGGCGCGTGAGTGATGTCACCGCGATCGTCATTGATCCGTCCAACGGCAACAACATCTACGCGGCATCCGGCTGGGGCCTTGTCCGCTCACAAGATGGCGGCGAAACCTGGGAAAACATTAACACGGGCATCGACGAACGCTTTTCCAAAACCATCAAGCTGGACCCCCGTAATCCGCGGCGCCTTCTAGCCGGCACCGGCGAAGGACTTTTCGAATCCACCAACCGAGGCCACAAATGGAAACGCATCAAGGACGTGCCGGCCGGCCACGTCCTGCGCCTCCGCCACGGCAACGCCAAATCCGGAGTGTGGTTGGCCGTTACCGAAGGTCATGGCGCCTGGCTTTCGCACGACGCGGGTAAAACTTGGCAACAAACCGCCCAGGCCGCCGGCGACGCCAATCTCTACGCCTGCGCCGTCGATCCTCATAACGCCCAAAACCTGGCCGTAGGCGGCTGGACGGTCGGAGTGCTTACTTCCATCGACGGAGGCAAAACCTGGCAGTCACGCCGCGAAGGACTCCCGAGCCCGAATGTGCTCACATTGACCTATGACTCCAACGACCCCGGCAAACTCTGGGCCGCCAGTTTCGAGGAAGGCACCGTCTGGAGCCAAGACGCTGGCGCAACCTGGCAAGACGGCGGTCTCTATGGAGCGCTGACCAACGATCTCGGTTTCCTCACCCTCGCCAAGAACACCCGCTGAGGAGCCCCGGAAAGACGCCTCACGGCATGGTTTAGCAGCAGAGAGTCACAAAAAAAATCCACTTCTGTTTTCTCTCACCATCCGCGCGCCTATAGGCGCCACGGGGCACTCATTCGCCGTCAGAATATTTGTGCCTTATTGCGGCTAAAAATCACGGCAGTTAAAGCCCTCTGCTTAGGGCCAAATATCATTCCTATGGGTTCGCGTGTCTGCCAACGGAGGACAAAACTCGTGTATTTCGTAGTTCCCAATACTCAGCCCCATCCGGGGTAAAGTAACCTATTGGGTTACTTTATACAGCTGAAGTGATCGCGGGAAACTAAGTTACTCGATTCGGCCTTCGTCGAAATCGATCAGGTCGGGCATGCTCGGCGATCGAGTCTTTCCGTCGGTGGGTTAAAGGTAGGGCGGGTTTCGCCGACGGAGTCCCGGCTTACGGGACAGAGACGACGTAGCTAACCGCCAGTTCTGCCCCTCCGCTTTTACGCATCTGCGAGAAGCGGATGACTTTCGTGATTCCCAAAACGCAGCCCCATCCGTGGTAAAGTAACCTATTGGGTTACTTTACACAGCTGAAGTGCATGCGAGAAACCGGGTTACTCGATTCGGCCTTCGTCGAAATCGATCAGGTCGGGCACGCTGATGATTTCGTCCGTGCGATCATCACATCCCATGTTGCCTAATGCTTCGGCCAGGAACTCGCGGCCCGCGGTAGTCATACCTTTCTGCACCAAATCGCGATTCCATTTCGCCGCCCGCACATCTTTGGGAAACAGCGCCAATAATTTCGCATCGAGCTCGGCCTCATTGGCCGACGTGTGCACCGCATCCTGAATCTGCTTTGGCTCCACGCCCAGGTGCATGGAAATAAACCGATCGAGGCCGCGACCATAATTTTTGCGGTAGCTCTTCGGCATCTCGCCGTGCTTTTGCACGTAGCGGCACTTCGCAATCATCCGCGGAAGATACAACAACCCCGTCGCCGCATGCGGAACATAAGGCGACGGCAAGCACGTGAGCACTTCCTCGGTCGACCCCGGAATCGGTTTGGATTTAGCCATGAATAATCCCGTCTACGCCAGCGCCGGGGCGGTGGCTTCGTCGAAGCGGTAGAGGGCTTTCGGGGTTTCCGGCGTTGGTGGATGAGGCACCGCTTTCCAGAATTTTTTGACCGTGTTGTTCCAGTCCTTGAGCAACTCCTGCGCATGCGGTGAACCGGTGAGGCTCGCGTGCACACTGATAAGTTGGGCGAGGCTCGCGATCTCTTCCTCATCCGTGAGGCGTTCTACGCCGATCATGTCTGGATTGATGCGCGATTCAAACTTGTCTTCGTCGTCGTAGATGAAGGCCAAGCCACCGCTCATGCCGGCACCAAAGTTGATGCCCGTCGGTCCGAGGACGACGATCATGCCACCGGTCATGTATTCGCAGCCATGGTCGCCCACGCCTTCAATCACGGCGGTAGCACCCGAGTTGCGTACGCCGAAACGTTCGCCGGCCCGACCTGCGGCAAAAATATGTCCGCCGGTAGCGCCGAATACACAGGTGTTGCCGACGATGGACTGTTGATTCCACACGAAGTTTTCCGCGGCTTTCGGACGGATGATGATTTCACCGCCGTTGATGCCTTTCGCGACATAATCGTTGGCTTCACCATTCAGGGTGAGACGGATGCCTTTCACGAGGAACGCCCCGAATGACTGTCCGGCGGAACCGGTAAAGGTCAGGTCAATCGTGCCGGGTTCGAGTCCGGCATTACCCTTCTGGTAAGCAATCTGACCAGCGAGGTGCGTGCCGATGTCGCGGTTGACGTTGGTAATCTTGTAACGCGCCACGAGACGCGCCGACTTGCCGAGAATCACGTCACGCGCTTCCTGCAGAATCGCTTCGTCGAGGGAACCTTCACCCCCGAAGCGTTCGTTGCGCTCGCGGGTGTGGAAGCGATCCATCTCGCCCGTCGGGTCCGGGTTGTGTAACAGCCCGGAAAGGTTGACGAGTTTGGTTTTCTCGTTGGCGGGATCGTCGATTTGTTCGAGCAGGTCAACGCGACCAATGATGTCTTCCAGCGAACGCGCTCCGAGCTTCGCGAGATATTGGCGCACATCTTCGGAGACGGCGTTGAAAAAGTTGATCACGTTCTCCGGCTTGCCACGGAACTTGGCGCGCAAATCTTCGCGCTGCGTCGCCACGCCGACCGGGCAGGTGTTCAAGTGACACACACGGAACATCGCGCAACCGGCGGCAATGAGCGCGGCGGTGCCGAAGTTGAATTCCTCCGCGCCCAAGAGCGCGGCGATCACGATGTCGCGCCCGGTTTTCATACCGCCATCCGTGCGCAGCACCACGCGTCCGCGCAGATCGTTTTGCATCAGGACTTGATGCGCTTCCGCGACACCAATTTCCCAAGCGGATCCCGCATTTTTAATCGAGGCGAGCGGCGACGCTCCGGTGCCACCATCGTGGCCGGAAACGAGGACCACGTCGGCGTAGGCTTTCGCCACTCCGGCGGCGACTGTGCCGACACCTGAAGACGAAACGAGCTTCACGCAAACCTTGGCGCGCGGGTTGACTTCCTTGAGGTCAAAAATGAGCTGCGCCAAATCCTCGATCGAGTAAATGTCGTGATGCGGAGGCGGTGAAATGAGGGTCACGCCCGGAACTGAGAAACGCAGGGTCGCGATCATCGGCGAAACCTTGTGACCAGGCAACTGACCGCCTTCACCCGGCTTCGCGCCTTGGGCCATTTTGATTTCGATCTCCTTCGCGTTGGCGAGGTATTCGGCGGTGACACCGAAGCGGCCGGAGGCGACCTGCTTGATGGCGGAGTTGGCGTTGTCGCCGTTTTCGCGCACCGAGTAACGCTCGGGGTTTTCGCCGCCTTCACCCGAATTGGATTTTCCACCGATACGGTTCATCGCGATCGCGAGTGCCTCGTGGGCTTCCGGAGAAAGCGCGCCCATCGACATACCCGCCGTCGTGAAACGCTTGCGGATATCTTCGATCCCTTCGACCTCCTCGAGGTCGACGCCTTCTTCCGGGAAACGAATCTTCAACAGGTCCTTGAGTGCGACCGGTTGATGCTCGTCGGCCTGCGTTTTCCAGGGCTGGAAAGCTTCCGTTGTGCCAGCGCGGTTGAACTTGTTCATCGAAGCAATGAGCTTCGGGCTCCAAGCGTGGTATTCACCCTCGCCGCGCTTGTTGACGCGGTAGTAACCCTCGGGCTTCAGACCCGGAGCAACGTCTTGGCCGGCGTTGTCGGGATCGGCGGTATCAAGTTCGGGGAAGGCCAGCGCGTGACGAGCCATGGTAGCGTCGCCAATCTGTTGATAGCCCACGCCACCAATCGGACTCGGCACGCCGAAGAAACAATCCTCGATCACCTGGTGCGAAACACCGAGCGCTTCAAAAATCTGCGCTCCACGATAGCTGTAGAGCGTCGAAATACCCATCTTCGCCATGATCTTGCGCAGTCCGGCGCCGATGGCGGTTTCGTAATTGCGACGGGCTTGGACCGGCGTGACGTCGTCACCCGCTTTGCCATCGAGCGCGAGTTGGCTGATGACATCGAAGGCGAGATAGGGATTCACTGCGTTGACACCCATGCCGAGCAAACAAGCAATCTGGTGCACTTCGCGAGCTTCACCGGTTTCGGCAATGAGGTCACAACGCACCCGCACGCCCGCTCGGATCAGCGCCTGATGCACCGCGCCCACGGCGAGCAACATCGGGATCGCGACGCGCGATGCGCTCACGCCCCGGTCGGAGAGAATGATCACTTTGTCGCGGTTTTCCGAGACACCTTGGACCACCTTTTCGGCCAAGGCTTTGACGGCGGCCTCCAACCCAGCTGCGCCGGCGGACGCGTCATAGGTCACATCGTGCCGAGCCACGCGATCTTTGAGAAAATCAATACTGTCGAGGGCCGCGACTTCGTGGTTGAAGAGGACGGGTGATTTGAGCTCCACCAACCCGGCGGTTTTCGGCAGCTCCTCCAAAAGTCCGAGCCGTCCGCCAACAAACATGGAAAGCGACATGACCGTCTTTTCGCGGATCGAATCGATCGGCGGATTCGTGACCTGCGCGAAGAGTTGCTTGAAGTAGTTGTAGAGCAGCCGAGGGCGGCGAGAGAGCACGGCGAGCGGCGTGTCTTCACCCATCGATCCCGTCGGTTCGGCCCCCGCCGCGAGCGGTTGCAAGACCATCTCCACTTCGTCGGTTTCATAACCAAAGGCGATCTGCTGCGGCGTGCTGTCAGCCGGCGCTTCTTCCGCGTCAGCCGCCGGTTCACCCGCCACCTCGTGCAGGTTCACGAGATGCTCCGCACACCACGTTTTGAAGAGCGGGTTTTGCGTGAAACTATCCTTGATTTCGTCGTCGTGCAGGAAGCGGTTTTGCTCGAGGTCGATCGCCATCATGCGGCCGGGACCGAGTCGGCCGGACTCAACTACCTTGCCGGGGAAATCAAAAACCAGTCCGGCTTCGGAGGCCAAAATCACGTAGCCATCATCGTAAACCTTGTAGCGCGCGGGACGCAGACCGTTGCGGTCCAGCGACGCACCAATGACTTTGCCATCGGTGAAGGCGATGGCAGCAGGTCCGTCCCAAGGCTCCATCATAGTCGCGTGATAACGGAAAAAGGCTTTCGCCTCTTCGCTCAGCGTATCATCGGTTTCCCACGCCGGAGGCATCATCATCATCGCGCCGTGCAGCGGATTGCGGCCACCGAGTGTGAGGAGTTGGAGGGCATTATCGAACGTCGCGGAGTCACTGCCATCCGGCTGGACGAGAGGCTTCAAATCGTCGTAGCGATCACCCCAGACCCCGTGTGCCGACGAATTCTCGCGGGCCCGCATGAGGTTGCGGTTACCGCGGATGGTATTGATTTCGCCGTTGTGCGCCACCATGCGAAACGGATGCGCGAGGTGCCACATCGGGAACGTATTCGTCGAGTAGCGTTGGTGAAAGATGGCGTAGGCCGAAGTGAACTTGGGCGACTTCAGATCGGTGAAATACTTCCGAATCTGATGCGGCGTGAGCATGCCCTTGTAGACAATCGTGCGCGAGGAGAACGAACAGATGTAGAATCCTTCGATATCTTCAGCGGCGACCTTTCGCTCGATGGTCTTTTGCGCGAGGAAGATCTTACGCTCAAATTCGTCATCGCTGATGGGCTCGTCATCCGAAGCGTCGGGACGAGCTATGAGGGCTTGGGCAATGACGGGTTGAGTATCGATCGCCTTGCGACCGAGGCAGGAATCATCGGTCGGAACTTCACGCCAGCAAAGCCACGCGAGTCCTTCCGCTTCAACCGCATCGCGGACGATCTTTTTGCAGTGGGCCTGGGCGTATTCTTCTTCGGGCAGGAAAATCATGCCTACCCCGAGGTCGGCGTCATTGAAGAGCGACTTGCCGCGTTCTTCGAGACGTTCCCGCAGCAACTCGACCGGAATCTGCGTGAGGATACCCGCGCCGTCACCGGTGATGGCATCAGCGTCGATCGCACCACGGTGGGCCAAAGCCTTCAGTGCCGCCACCGCCCGATTGATCACATCATAACTACGTTCACCCGTCATGCGGGCGATGAACCCGACGCCGCAAGCGTCGTGCTCCTGATCAGGATGGTAGAGGGGGGAAGGAATTGGACGGACCATAGTGGTGAGATAAAGAGACAGAGAGGAAGAGCAGGTTCCGCGCCCCAAGCTTGGGGAATGGAGGCGGGCTGGAGAAAGGCCGGTCGCAGATTGCGAGAATCGGCCCGGAGGAACGGACGGAACCGCGGACGCGCTTAGAAGAAGCGAATCGTATCGGAAGCCATCTTGGCGTGCTCCTCATCGGAGCAGCCTTTGTCCGTCGCCACATCGGTGGTGGCTTCGGTAGGCTTGATCAACTCGTTGGAGAGCATGTAATTCTCCACTTCTTCACCGGATACATCGGCCAACATTACTCCGTCGATTTCGACGCAAGGAGACAGGGGTTGTCCGGATTTCTGCACCATTTCGGCGTAATTATCGCGGTTATTGATGATGTCGATGTCCTCATATTCGAGGCCATGTTTGGACATGATAGCGCGAACGCCGTTGGACCAACCACACTGTGGTTTCAGATATGCTTTGATAGTCATGGCTTTAAAGAATTTATCGACAAAAGAGCGCAATATTACACTACCGGAATATACCGATTCAAGCCGAACTTTCACCTTCGGGGGACGGATTCCCCGTTCGACGACGCCGGTAGCGCGACGGCGGAGCTCCATAAAAGGTCCGAAACTGCCGTGAGAAGTAGAACGAATCACGGAATCCCAGCACCTGGCTGATTTCGCCGACCGAGAGGTGAGTCTCCCGGAGCAAATGCTGAGCGCGGGCCATGCGATGGCGTAAGATGTAGGCTTGGGGACGCTCGCCTATCACGTCTCGAAAGAGTCGGGAGAAGTAGTCGACCGCGAGCCCCTGCTCTCGCGCGAGTTCTTGGATGCGCCAGTGACGTCCGGGCTCTTCCACAATCCTCGTCGCAACCGCCTCCAGCGTCGCGTCGTGCCGTGAACGGGCGTAACCACCCGGCGTATTCAGACGGGTTGCCAACTCGTGCTCGTCGTGGGACAATACGGACAACAGCCCGCCCAAAACATGTGCCGCGAGTTTCGGTTCGCTCGCGCCGAGCCGCACGACTTCGGCCATCGCCGCTTGGGCAAATTCCAGGGATCGCACCTCCGCCACTTCGAACGGGGGCACAAAATCCGCCGATTCCTGCAACGTGAAGTGGGCGAAACTCACGCCCAGACGATCGTTAGGGTCCTGCCGGGCCTCATAACGTCGGCCCGGGCGCATCCACACACAGGTCCCGGGATGGAGATCGATCTCGCGGTCGGTCAGCTGCATTTTTCCCCGTCCCGACCACACCAACCACAGGTCGAAATCGGTCAACCTAGCCGACCAGCCCGACTCCAGACGCCAGCTCGGCTCGCAACGCACCCGCCCCATGATGTCGGATAAGACCACGTTATTTCCGCTTATTTTGTCCATGTAAGTCGGATTTATGCATAATTTTGTCCGACCCGTCCATTCACTTCACCGGAAATCAGGCTATGGTTGACGGTCATACCTCTGCTGCGCGGGCCGATTAAAAGGACGCGCCCGCACCACCCTCTTTTACATCCGCAATAATTTTCCCATGAGCAGCACTCCCGTAGAAACCCGAATTGACGGCAAACGATTCGATACCAGCACCGAGCGTCACGACCCCGCCCTCTACCAACCGACCTCCGAGGCCTCGCAAGTCGAGACTCTCGCCGACATAGGTCCGGCCGAGATCGCATTCTACCACGAACAGGGCTACCTCTCCGTGCGACAGGCTTTTTCTCCCACGGAGGTGAAGACCGCGCTCGATGGCATCGTGTCTCTCCTGATGGGTGAGCATCCCGATTTTGAGGACCTCGTGTTCGAGGCGGCAGCACAGGATCGTTTGGAGGAGCTGGGTCCCGAGGAGCGCATGGATTGTGTGCGCAAGCTGGGCGTCTTCGAACAACACGAGCCACGTCTCCGGGCGATCTCGCAGCATCCCGAGCTTTTGCGCGTGGTGAAGATGCTGATGCACGATCGCCCGCCGGAGATGTTTCAAGACATGGCCTTGCTCAAGCCGCCCATGATCGGTCGCGAAAAACCATGGCACCAGGATCACGCCTACTTCGACTACCCGCTCGACACGCCCGTCGTTGGCACCTGGATCGCCCTCGATGAAGCGACGGTCGACAACGGCTGCATGCAGATCCTGCCCGGCCGCCACCACGAGCCTATCATTCATTTCCAACGGCGCGACTGGCAGCTTTGCGATACCACCATCATGGGAACCAAGTCCGTCGCGGCGCCGCTCCCCAGCGGTGGCATGCTCTTTTTCGACGGCAAGCTTCCCCACGGCACGCCGCACAACGACTCTCCCAAGCGCCGCCGCGCGCTGCAGTTCCACTACGCCCCGGACGACATTCACAAATCGCCGCCCGAAGTCCGTCTGGCCGCCTTTGGCAGCGAGGGTAAGAACGTGACCTGCTAAAAACGCTGATCTTTTTTGGGTTAGTAGGGGCCCCGAGACTTCGCGTCCCGGGGTTTTTTTGGGCCTACGATGTATTTCTGTCCGGCAATCAAGGGTCCGCGCTTGCGCGCTCGCTTAGAGCGGATCACGGTCAAGGTTTCTCACTCATCCAAGCTCCCCCAGCACCGAACCTTTTCGAATCCATGGCAAAAAATTCCGTATCCAAGACCACCGCACCCGAACCCACCAACGAGCTTGCCGCCCGCAAGAACGTGGACCTCGCCATCAGTGCCATCACCAAACAATTCGGCGAGGGTTCGATCATGCGCTTGGGCGACAACACCAAGATGAAAGTCGAGACGATCTCGACCGGCTCGCTCGCCATCGACCTCGCGCTCGGCGTGGGCGGTTTACCTCGCGGACGCATCGTGGAAATCTACGGTCCGGAATCCTCCGGTAAGACCACGTTCTGTCTGAGCGTGATCGCCGAAGCCCAGCGCAACGGTGGCCTGGCTGCCTTCGTTGATGTGGAGCACGCCCTCGACCCTAAATACGCCCGCACCGTCGGCGTGAACCTCGACGACCTTCTCGTTTCCCAGCCCGACTCCGGTGAAGACGCGCTCAACATCACCGAAACCCTTATTCGCTCCAACGCCATTGACGTCATCATCATCGACTCGGTAGCCGCGCTCGTTTCCAAGCACGAACTCGATGGCCAAATGGGCGACGCCACGGTCGGCTCCCAAGCGCGCCTCATGTCGCAGGCCATGCGTCGCCTCACCGCCGTGGTCAGCAAGACTAAGTGCATCTGTATCTTCACTAATCAGATTCGCGAAAAGATCGGCGTCATGTTCGGCAGCCCTGAAACCACCCCCGGCGGCCGCGCCCTCAAGTTCTTCTGTTCCGTGCGCATCGACATTCGCCGCCGCGAGCAACTCAAACAACCCGACGGCACCGTCATCGGTAACCGCACCAAGCTGAAGATCGTTAAAAACAAAGTCGCCCCACCCTTCACCGAGTGCGAATTCGACATCATGTATAACGAAGGCATTTCCGCCAGTGGCTCGGTCATCGACCTGGGCCTCGAGCACAAGGTCCTCGAAAAACGGGGTGCCTGGATCTCCTACAACGGTGACCTCATCGGCCAAGGCCGCGACGCCGCCAAAGCCGCGATCCGAGAAGATCCAAAACTCGGCACGGAAATCATGGACAAGGTATATGCGGCGGTAAAAGGAACCGACGAGAAAGCCGACGCGCCCAAGGATGATGCCGCTAAAGCCAAAGCCTAAGAACGCTTCGTATTTAAAGTCACCCCACTGGGTGGCTCTCTATCTGGTCGCTGGCCTCGTCCTGCCCGCCACACCTGTCCACGCGCAGGACGAAGTCCTCGTCGCCCCACCTGTCTTCGTCGGCATCGACGATAACGCGCCCACTTGGAAAACCACCCAACAGCTCGTCAAAGCCGCCGAAGACGGCAACCCGCACGCCTGCTTCCAATACGCCCAGCTACTCGAAGTCGGAGATCAAGTTAAGCCGGACGAGGCCAAGGCGTTCACCTACTACCAAAAGGCAGCGCTCAACGACCACGCCGAGGCCGTTTTTCGGGTCGGCAAAGCCTATCACGAAGGTCTGCTCGGCCAAACGGTGAACCACAAACTCGCCTTCGATTACTACCAACGCGCCGCCTATCTGGGGTCACCCACCGCGACCTACAACGTAGGCGCCATGCTCGTAAGCGGACGTGGCATGCGCCGCGACTATGTCGAGGGTCTCGCTTGGCTCATGCTCGCCGCCGAACGCGGCACTGATCCCGGATCCGTCGAACAGGTGAAAACCCGTTTGAAGCGCTACCCCGACCGTATCGAAAACGCTGCGAAACGCCTCGCCGGCATTAAAACCGAAATCGCACGTGGCACCAATGCCCTCGAAGACGAACCGGACCTGGCTCCGGCGGTGGCCGCTCCAGCGACGCCCACGATCAAACCCCAGGTGACAGCCCCGGCGATGCCGAGCCTTGCCCCCGCGGCGCCAAAACCCAGTTTTGGTATCCCCAAAATTTCGATTCCCAAACCCAAGCCTCCCCCCATCGAACCGGAACAGGAATCCACCCCCGCCCCATAGGTTCCCTCCCCGCGCTTCTCATGGACTTAAACCTGACTGGTCAGAATGTGGTAGTCTTCGGCGCCGCCCAGGGAATCGGTCGAGCGATTGCGGATCAGTTTGAAACCGAAGGTTGCCGCGTCACGGGATTCGATCAGTCCCCGGACGCATCTCCCCTCCCTACCACTGGCGATCTTTCCGTGGGAGACGTGACTTCGTTTGAACAGGTAAGCGCCTTTGCCGCCGGGCACCCCGACACCCATCACGTGGTGTTTTCAGTGGGAGTGGGATCAGGGAAGTTCGGTTTTCCGTTCTGGAATCTCGGCCCGGCTGACTGGCAGCGAACGCTCAAGGTAAATTTGATGGGCGCCGTAAATGTCGCTCACGCCTTCGCGCCCCAACTCGTCAAAAAGCAACAAGGCTCACTGCTCTTTCTGGTTTCGGTCGCAGGGCAAATGGGATCACCAACCGACCCACCTTACAGCGCAGCCAAGGCCGGTTTGATCAATTTCATGCAGGTCGTCGCCAAAGACTGCGCGCCCTTCAACGTGCGGGCCAATGCTCTCTCTCCCGGGATGGTGAAAACCGAGCTCAACGAATCGGTGTGGGCTGCTGGCCAAGCCAATTTGCCCGCCGACCAAAAGCAGAATTATGCCACTTGGGCCGAAGCTAAAATCAAAGCGACCTCTCCTCTCGGCCGCTGGCAAACTCCCCCCGAATTTGCCACCATGGCCACTTACCTCGCATCCGAACACGCCCGCAACATCACTGGCCAAACGATCAACATCGACGGTGGCCAAGTGATGCACACCTAGACGAATCCTCCGCCCCCCCTACCCCTATGATCTCGTTATTTCAACGCTGTCTTATCCTTGTTGTTGTCATTGCTGCTTCAACCGCGGCGCTCGCCGCTGAACCACCCAACATCATCCTGATGATGGGCGATGATCATGGCTGGGACGAGGTCGCTTACAACGGCCATCCCCACCTGCATACGCCCGTGCTGGACGAGATGGCCGCGACCGGACTACGACTGGATCGATTCTATTCCGGACACCCCTCCTGCTCTCCTACCCGCGGCAGTTTTTTAACCGGTCGCCACCCCAATCGTTATGGCACGTTTTCGCCCAATTGGTCGATGCGCCCGGAAGAGATTTCCATCGGGCACATCATGAAGCAGGCTGGCTACCGCACCGGCCATTTCGGCAAGTGGCATGTGGGGCCAGTCAAGCTCGGCTCGCCCACCAGCCCCGGCGCCATGGGCTTCGATGAGTGGTTGTCGCACGACAACTTTTTTGAGCTCGATCCCGTGCTCGTGCGCAATGGCGGCGCGCCTAGAAAATACCCCGGCGAAAGCTCGGAAGTGGTTGTCGACGAAACCATCGCCTTCATCGACCGCGCCAAAAAATCCGCGCAACCTTTCCTGGCCGTCGTCTGGTTCGGTTCGCCCCACGAACCCTACATGGGATTGCCCGAAGACCTCGCGCTCTATGATGACCTGCCGACCGAATACGCCGAACAAACCGTCAAACTTACCAGCACGGAAACCGGCCAAGCCACCACCCGCCCCCTCCGCGATGTTCTCCGTGAACGCTACGCCGAAATCACCGCCATGGATCGCGCGATCGGCAAACTCCGTGATCATCTGAAGTCCGCCGACCTGCGCGAGAATACCTTCGTGCTCTATTGCGGCGACAACGGCGTGCCCTCCAGCGGTGATGGCGCCACCAATCCATTTCGCGAACTCAAAGGCAGCGTCTATGACGGCGGCATCCGGGTTCCCGGCGTGATCGAATGGCCAGCCAAAATCACGCGTCCACGGACCTCGGGACTGCCCACCGTTACCAGCGACCTGTTGCCCACCCTCGCCGGACTTACCGGTCAACCCCTGCCCGACAGACCCATCGACGGCGAGAGCCTGGTGCCGCTCCTCACGCAAGATATGCCAACCCGGGAAAAGCCGATCTTCTTCTGGCAATATGACAATTCAAACGAACCCGAGAATCATCCCGAACCCTACATCGATCCGGCGCTGCAGGAAGGCACCACTCCGCTGATCAAAATGATGGACGGAAAATACACGCGCACCTTCCGTAATCAAAAACACCCCGTGATCCACGCCACGGACTTCTCCGGTTCCCGAGCCATGGTCTACGACGGCTACAAGCTCGTGGTCGACGGCGACGATATCGCCGGCACCGAACTCTTTTCCTTGGCCGATGATCCCACCGAATCGGTCAACCTTGCCGCCCGTCACCCGGCCAGAACCGAAGCGATGAGAGCAAAACTCCATCACTGGCAATTCTCCGTCCTCCACAGCCTCACCGGGGCGGACTACAAGTAGCAGCGAGATCGCAACTAATCACATCGGCTATTGAATATCGTGGAATCAGGCGTGGCACTTGCGACGAGGGTTACATGTGAATGGACTGTAAACTCATGGCCGCGTCCGATCCCTTTTCTCCTGCTTCACCCCTCGTGGTCGCCCGAGGTTTGGCCAAGACCTACGGGACCGGGCATGCCGCGGTCCATGCGCTGCGCGGAGTCGATCTCGATTTGCCCAAAGGTGAACTGGTCGTCCTCTTAGGCGCTTCGGGCTCTGGCAAGTCCACGTTGCTCAATCTGATTGGGGGACTCGACAACCCAACGGGCGGTTCACTGCACTATCGTGGTTGGGATGTGGGCCAAGCCGACGAAGCAGGTCTCACTTCATACCGCCGCGATGTCGTGGGGTTCGTTTTCCAATTCTACAACCTTATCGCCAGCCTCACCGCACGGGAGAATATCGGCCTCATCACCGAAGTTTCGCGTGATCCCATGTCGCCCGATGATGCCCTAGAATTGGTTGATTTGGCCAATCGCGCCAACCACTTCCCGGCCCAACTTTCCGGCGGCGAACAACAACGGGTTGCCATCGCCCGCGCGATCGCCAAACGGCCGGAACTCCTGCTCTGTGACGAACCCACCGGCGCCCTCGACGTGAAAACCGGCGTCCTGGTGCTCGAAGCTATCCAACGCATCAACCGCGAGATCGGCACCCTCACCGTGGTCATCACTCACAATGCGATTCTCGCAGAAATGGCAGACCGTGTTTTTACCATGTCCGATGGTCATTTGGAACTGGCGCGGGTAAACCCGAATCCGCGTCCGGTCGGTGAACTCGCCTGGTAGTAAACGTAGTGGACTATTCGATACAGAATCATCAAGGTACGGCGCGCTCGCCGAGCGCGCCAGAATCCGTCGGCGCGCCCCGGCGCGTGGGCGGCGAACACGCCCTACCCTATTTCCCACCGCTTGGTCACTAATGGATTTACTCGACCTCAAACTACTGCGGGATCTCAAAGCACTTAAATCACAGGCGTTCGCGGTGGCCCTGGTGATGGCGTGCGGTTTGGCCATGATGATCATGACCCGCAGCTTGATTCGTTCGCTTAATCAAGCTCGCGATGGTTACTACGAAAAACACCACTTCGCCGAGGTCTTTGCCAATCTGAAACGGGCCCCCGAAAGTGCCCGGGAAAAACTCACCGCCATTCCGGGAGTCGCGGCCGTCGAAACCGGGATCGAAGTCAGTGTCACCTTGGATCTTCCCGAGTTGTTGGAACCGGCTTCCGGTCTGATCAACGCCGTGCCCGATCGGCGCCCCACCCTGCTCAATCGACTCTACCTCCGGCGCGGAAGTCTTCTCGAGGGTTCCAGCCGTTTGGAGGTGCTCGTGAGTGAAGCTTTTGCCGATGCGAATGCGCTCAATCCCGGAGATCCCATTGCCGCGATTCTCAACGGCCGCCGGCTCGAACTCCGCGTAGCCGGCATCGTGCTCGCACCGCAATACGTCTTCGAAGCTCGCCCCGGCAGTGCGTTGCCCGACAATAAGACGTTCGGAATTTTTTGGATGCGTGAACAGGAACTTGCCGAAGCATTTAATCTCGAAGGTGCGTTCAATACACTCGCGCTTTCTCTCGCTCCCGGTGCTTCGGAACCCGAGGTCATTGCTGACGTGGATCGTATTCTTAAACCCTATGGCGGCCTCGGCGCTTATGGTCGATCCGAGCATCCCTCCAACATTCGAGTCGACGATGAGATCCGCGTTTTGGAAGGGCTGTCGTTTGGGTTTCCGCTCGTATTCCTGAGCGTCGCCGCGTTCATGACGCACTCCGTGATGAGTCGGCAGATCGCATTGCAACGTGAACAAATCGCCATCCTCAAAGCCTTCGGTTTTAAAAACGCCACTATCGCCTGGCACTACATAAAATTCGCGTTGGTAATCGTTGTCGTGGGCACCGGTCTGGGCACCGTAGGTGGCTTCATTTTCGGCTTCAAACTCGTGGACATGTATCACCTGTTTTTCCGATTTCCGCGGCTGGAGTTTGTCCCCGCTTCCAGCGCCATTATCGGTGCGTTAATTGCCAGCTCAGCTGCCGCGTTAATCGGTGTCGCCGGCGCTGTGCGCAAGGTCGTGCGGCTTTCACCCGCCCAGGCCATGCGACCCGAACCTCCGGCCAGTTTTCGTCCGGCCGTGGCGGAACGTTTAGGTTTCTCCAAATGGCTCACCGTTTCGTTGCGTATGGCCTTGCGCAATGTGGAGCGCAAACCCTGGCAGGCGATTTTTACCGCCGTGGCACTCGCCATGGCAACGGGTATCCTAATCATTCCCAATGCTTTCCGAGATGGCATTCGCCACATTCTCGATTTTCAATGGGACGTGGTGCAACGCCAGACCGTAACGGTATCTTTGGTGGAGCCGGGGCCCCTTCGTGCGGCGCACGATTTCTCGCAGTTGCCTGGCGTCGTATTAACCGAACCCTTCCGCACGGTTCCTATAGAGATGGTTGCCGGCCACCGATCGCGTCGACTCGCGCTGCATGGTGTGGTCAAAGACGCTGATCTCAATCGCGTCATCGGGGGCGATGGCCGACCCCTGAAATTGAAACAAAAGGGATTGGTCATTTCCGAAGCACTCGGCGAGACGCTCGAGGTAAATCCCGGCGATCTTGTGACCATCAATGTGCTGCAAGGAAAACGTCGCTCCCTCACGGTTCCGATTGGTGGATTTTCGCAGGACTTCGCCGGCATCGCGTCCTTCATGGAACTGGATGCACTGAATCGTTTGCTCGGTGAAGGTGATCGTATCACGGGTGCGTTTATCAGTGTTGCCGGCGGGCAATGGGATACATTTTTGCGGGAACTCAAGGCGACTCCGCAGGCGTCGGGCGTCGTAATCAAAAACGCCATGCGACAGAGTTTTCGCAAGACCACCGCAGAGAGCATCGGACTGATTCAAGTGATCTATTCCAGCTTTGCGACCGTCGTTGCGTTTGGCATCGTCTATAATAGTGCGCGCATCGCGCTGTCAGAACGCGCCCGGGAATTGGCGACGTTACGCGTCTTAGGTTTCAGCCAGGGTGACGTCGGCAGTGTATTGGTCGGCGAACTCGTCGTGCTGGCCGCCATTGCCCTTCCCCTCGGTTTATGGATCGGGTCCGGCATGGCTTCCCTTTTGATTCAAAGTATCAACACCGAAACGGTGCGTCTGCCGCTCATCTTGTCCGCGTCCAACTACGCCTACGCCACGCTAGTGATTACGCTCGCAACTACGGTCTCCGCATTGATCGCCTGCCGTAAACTCAATCAGCTCGATTTGGTGGGTGCCTTGAAAGCGACCGAATAATCCGCTCTGTTTTAACCGACCCATTTTGTCATGACCGAACCTGCCGAAACACCCTTCGACCCCACCGCCGGGGACAACCATCAACGCCGCCGCAAAGGCTGGCGATGGATCGCAGGAGTATTACTTGTAGCTCTGATCGTCGCCGGCATGTGGCCGGCTGCGTTGCCCGTGGAAACCGCAAAAGTTACGCGCGGCGATTTGATCGCCACCGTGAACGAAGAGGGCGTCACTCAGGTGCGGCATCGCTACATTGTTTCCAGCCCCGCGGCCGGACAGTTGCGACGGATCGACCTGAAACCCGGTGCGACCGTCATCGCGGGCGAGACGGTGCTCGCTGTGTTGGAACCAGCTGGCGGCGACATCCTCGATCGTCGCAGTCGGGCCCAAGCTGAAGCCCGCGTCCGGGCGACCCGGAGCCAAGTAGATCAAGCCGAAGCGCAACGCGCCCGCGCTGCCGCCGCGTTGAATCTCGCGCAATCAAAAGCCACCCGCCAACGTTCGCTCGCGAAACAGCAACTCGTTTCTCAACAGGGTTTGGACATCGCCATCAATCAAGAGGCCACCGCCGCTCAGGAAGATCGTGCCTCAACGTTCGCTCTGCAGGTTGCCCGCTACGAACTCGAACAGGCTCAGGCGGTGCTGGATCGCGGCGATGCCTCCGGCGACACGGCGGACGCGTTGATGGAAATCAAATCCCCTGTTAGCGGGCGAGTGCTGCGCGTCATGCAAGAAAGCTCTCGAGTAGTAACCAGTGGTATGCCCATTCTTGAAGTCGGTGATTCCACCGATCTCGAAGTGCGCGTGGAAGTCCTCTCCCGGGACGGCGTTGCGATCGAGCCGGGCGCGCGGGTATGGCTCGAACAATGGGGCGGCGACTTCGATCTCGAAGCCCGCGTTCGCTGGGTCGAACCGGCTGCCTTCACCAAAGTCTCCGCCCTCGGCGTGGAGGAACAACGCGTCAACGTGCTCGCCGACCTCACCACCCCACCCGACCAACGCGCCAATCTGGGCGACGGCTACCGCGTGGAAGCCCGCATCGAGAAAGCACGCCGCGACAATGTCATTCAGGTTCCCGCCGGAGCCCTCTCTCAAGACGAGCAGACCTGGTCCACCTTCGTGCTCAACGGCACCACCGTCGAAAAACGAACGGTGCAGCCCGGCCTGAGTAACGGCCTGCAAACCGAAATCCTAGCCGGACTCGAATCAAATGACACGGTGGTGCTCTATCCCGGTGACCGCATCGAAGACGGCAGCCGCGTCGCCCCCCTGGGTAAATAAAATGCGATCTTATACCATTGATATAAAATATGTTAGCTATTGAAGTAACCTTATAGGTTACTTTATCGACAGGTCAGTGCAGGGAGGTGGACGGAAGGACATCACGCGGAAGACGTCGGATTCGTTTTGCGTCCGAGAGCGAACGCGGTTCGGTCTGGCTGTTCGCATGTCTCATTCCGTCGATACCATCGCTGCTCCCGCTACGCCTGCCGGCACGTCCGCCATCGCGGTGGTGCGCGTGAGCGGACCGCTTTGTCGGGACATCGCCACCTCGGCGTTTGCCGAAGCTCTCGAGCCGCGCGTGGCGAGCCACCAAACCTACCGGGACGCAGCTGGCAACGAGGTGGATGACGTGCTCGTGACGTTCTTCGCCGGTCCCCGCTCCTATACCGGCGAAGATGTGCTGGAGATTTCGACTCATGGTAATCCCGTTATTACTCAACTTGTTCTCAACGATTTATTTAAGCGTGAATGTCGCGCCGCGGAAGCAGGTGAGTTCACCCGGCGAGCCTTCTTGAACGGACAAATTGACCTGAGCCAGGCAGAGGCCGTGATGGACTTGATTCACGCTCGCAGCGCCCGGGCCGTGGCCGCCGCCAATCAACAGCTTCAAGGCAGCCTCGGCCGTCACCTCACCCAACTCACCGACGACCTACTGCTCGGACTGGCCCGCGTGGAGGCTTACATCGATTTCCCGGAGGAAGATCTGCCCGACGAAGATCGCCGCGTCGTGCAGGACCTTTTGAGCAATGTTCTGCGTGGAACGGAGCGGTTGCTGGCCACCCACCGCTATGGCGAGCTTTTGCGCGACGGCATCAAAACCGTGATTCTAGGCGAACCCAACGCGGGAAAGAGCTCCTTGCTCAATGCCTTGGTCGGTCGGGAGCGGGCCCTCGTCAGCAACCTACCCGGGACCACCCGAGACTATCTGGAAGAAACCGTGATGGTTGGACCACACTGTTTGCGGCTGATCGACACAGCCGGACTTAACCCCGAACCAGGCGAAGTCGAGCGGCTCGGGATCGCCAAAACGATCGAGCGGCTGCGCGAGGCCGATCTCGTTCTGCTTGTATTGGACGCGACCCACCCTGCCCCCGCGCTGCCCGCCGAAGTCTCAGCAGAACTCGATGCTACCACTACCCTGGTCGTTCTCAACAAAGGCGATCTACTCGCCGGCAAACCACCGCAAGCTCAAGGTCCCGCTGGCTTTGATTCGATCCAGATTTCGGCCCTGACCCAGGACGGCATGACGGAGTTGGATCAACGTGTCATCGCGCTGGCGGACAATTTTTCTCCGCCCGATTCCAGCGACCAAATCGCCATCAATGCCCGCCACGCCGAGGCCCTCCGCCAAGCGACCGAGGCCTTGCAATCGGCCGGCCAGCATCTGGCAAATCGCGGGCCTACCGAGCTTCTCGCGGCGGACCTGCGTGGAACATTGGACGCATTCGGAGAGATCGGCGGACGCATCGACAACGAGGCCATGCTCGATCGTCTATTTGAAACCTTTTGTATAGGCAAATAATTGTTATTCAACAAGTTACCATATGATTTAATCGTTTGCGGGGCCGGCCACGCGGGCTGCGAAGCCGCACTGGCTTCCGCCCGCATGGGTGCCTCCACCCTGCTGCTCACCGGCAACATCGACACGGTCGCAGCGATGAGTTGCAACCCCGCCATCGGGGGTCAGGCCAAGGGCCACATCGTGCGGGAGATCGACGCACTCGGCGGAGAGATGGCGATCAACGCCGACGTGACGGGAATCCAGTTTCGTCTCCTCAACGAATCGAAAGGATTGGCGGTCCAGGCACCTCGGGTGCAGTCGGACAAGAAGGCCTACCAGTATCGGATGAAGCACACCTTGGAGCTGCAACCGAACCTACAACTTTTTCAAGCGACGGTGACCGGACTGATCTTCGAGGACGGCAAAGTCACGGGGGTGCGGACCAGTCTTGATATCGAATTTGCCAGCACCACCGTAGTCGTCACCACCGGCACATTCTTGCGCGCATTGATGCACGTCGGCCAGAACAAGACTGAAGGTGGCCGAATGGGCGACTTCACCGCCAAGACCCTCTCTGCGAGTTTCGAAGAAGTCGGGATTGAGTTGGAGCGACTCAAAACAGGTACTCCCCCTCGCCTGTTGGGCCGCAGCCTGGACTTCACGAAGATGAAGGAGCAACGCGGCGACGAGCACCCCACCCGGTTCTCCTTCGCGGATACGCGCCAAGATCAGTCACTGTTCCACGTGGAACAATCCGGTGAAGAACGACTCGGTTGGGCTCCCGGAACCAATCAAGTTTCGTGTTGGATGACTTACACGACGCCCGAAACGGCGGAGATCGTGAATCAGAACCTCACCAAGTCTCCGATGTATTCCGGAGAGATCCAAAGCACGGGTCCGCGGTATTGTCCGAGTATTGAAGACAAGTTCGTGCGATTCGCCGATAAACCGCGCCATCTGCTGTTTTTGGAACCCGAAGGCCGTTCGACCAACGAATACTATATCAACGGACTTTCGACTTCGCTGCCGTTTGATGTGCAGATGCAGATGGTCCATTCGATTCCTGGTCTCGAACGCGCCGAGCTTCTTAGGCCCGCTTATGCGGTCGAATACGATTTTGCGCCACCAACCCAACTTTATCTGTCCTTGGAATCCAAGAAAGTTGAAAACCTCTTTTTCGCGGGCCAGATCAATGGAACCTCTGGATATGAGGAAGCCGCGGCCCAAGGACTCGTGGCAGGCGTTAATGCAGTCAACAAGGCGCGCGGCGACGAACCCATGATCATTGGTCGCCACGAGGCCTATATTGGCGTGCTCATTGATGACCTCGTGACCAAGGGCACCAAGGAGCCATATCGTATGTTCACCAGCCGCGCCGAACATCGGCTGCTGTTTAATCACGGGAGTGCGGAAAACCGATTACTGCATCACGCGTCGAGCCACGGTCTGGTGGGTCCCGAACGCCTAGCGCGAATGGAAGCCAAGGTAGCCGAAACCACCAAATGGATCGAATGGATCGAATCCAAACGGCCCGGGGGAGAGCAGGGGACTTACGGCGATCACTTCCGCCGCATGTCGCAAGGCAAGGGTGCACCGCCAGCGATGCCCGAGGACTATTCGGAGCTCCCTTCGGAGACCCGCCAAGAGATCGAATATCGCGTGACGTATCGCGGCTACCTCGAGCGCGAACAACGCCAAGTCGAGAAACTCAAGGATATCGAAAAGGTGAAAATCCCGCCCGACCTGGACTATTCAAAAATCAAAGGATTGAGAAAAGAAAGCGCCACGAAGCTCGCTGAGACGACACCTTTCAGTTTGGGTCAAGCGAGCCGCATCAGTGGAGTTAACCCCTCAGATATCAGTATCTTACTGATCTACATTGAGTCACATCGACGCTCAGCTAAGAAATTCTGTTAAGTATTTTTTGCAAGATTTTTGCGCTCGCTGTAACAATTGTGAAACGACGCGGTTTTGGACTGTTACGCAGACAGGGCGATTGCTACATTTGGGCAAATGGCAGCTAGCCTTCGTAAGAAAATTCTCATCGTCGATGACGAGCCTGATGTCGCCGACTTGGTGGCCTATAACCTGAAGACTAAAGGCTTCGATACCGAGACGGTGAACGATCCCACCCACAGTATCGGGGTGGCTCGAACGATGATGCCGGATCTGGTGATTCTCGATGTGATGATGCCGGAGATTAACGGCATTCAAATCTGCCGACTACTTCGCGCCGAACCTCAACTTAAGAACGTGCCGGTGATTTTTCTGACCGCCAAGGTAGAGGAAGATGACCGGGTCCAAGGCCTGGAGAGCGGGGCCGACGACTATATCTGCAAACCGTTTAGCACCAATGAATTAGTGCTTCGCGTGCAGAATATCCTACGCCGCACGTCAAAGAAAGAGGATGGGGTCGGCGTCACGTTAATCGTTGGTTCGATCGAGTTGGACGTCGATCGGCATGAAGTTAAAATTGGCGGCGAGGTCATCGATCTTACGGCTACTGAATTTAAGTTACTCCACCTGCTGATGGAGCGCCGCGGACGGGTCCAGACGCGGGAACACCTCCTGCTCAACGTTTGGAACTATGAAACCGAGATTGAGACCCGCACCGTGGACACCCACGTGCGGCGATTGCGGGAAAAACTCGGGGCCGAGGCTGAATGGATTGAAACGATCCGTGGGGTGGGGTATCGAATGGCCGAACGCAAAGTCCACGAGCCGGTAAAGTAAATCCACCGGCTCAGCGACGACGGCGTGTTCGTCCTCCATAATGCTCGAGACCCTCATCGTAATCCTAGTAGTGGCGCTGGTCGTAATGCGCACCAAAATGGTGGGGCACCAAAAGGCGCTGCGCACGATCAAGGAAGCTCTCGAAAACCGTCAGCCTTTTCTCCGAGATGAACATCCGGGTGCATCCGGGAGAGATTGGGATGAGTTCTGCGGCGCCGCCAACAGTCTGATTAACGAAGTCGGTGCCCTGGAAAAAACCAAGGTCTCCCAACTCGCCCAGCTCGACGCCACCTTGGGCAGCCTTAAAGAGGCGGTGCTGGTCGTGGACAGTCACAATCATATCATGCTGGCAAACAGCTCTTTACAGGATATTTTTCCTAAAGCGATCGAAATTCTCGACGAACGGCTCGAGGTGGTTCTGCACAGCGTCGAATTTCTAGGCTACGTTGAGCGCGTGAGGGCAGGGGACGCAGAGCCCCACTATGAGATCGAATTTGTGGGCGATAATGACACACGCTGGGTGGAGGTTACCGGCACCACCATCATAGCCTTGGACGGCAGCGACAGTGAATGGGCTTTGTTCGTATTGCACGACGTTACCCGCCAAAAGGGTCTAGAGCTGGTGCGCAAAGAATTCGTCGCCAACGTTTCCCACGAACTGCGCACCCCTTTGGCGGTGATCAAGGGCTACATCGAAACCTTGGTCGACGATCACGAGACGATGGAAGGCACAGACCGGCAACATTTTCTGGAAACCGTGCAGCGCCACACCGAGCGATTAAATTCCCTCTTGGACGATCTTCTGACCCTATCCCGGCTAGAATCCGTTACCCCGGGACTGAATCGGGAATCCATCAAATTACAGCCCCTCCTTACCGGAATCATCGATGACTATCGCAGCCGACCCGACGCTTCTACATATCAGCTCACGAGCGAAGTGGATGCGAATGTGGGAACGATTTGGGCAGATCATTTGAAATTAACCCAGGTCATTAACAACCTCATTGAAAACGCTTTGAAGTATACACCGGAAGGTTCGCACATCGAAATCCGGGCCTCGATGAAGCAACTCGGGGTGGAGATTAGGGTTTCGGATAACGGTCCGGGTATACCGGAGGCAGACCTGTCTCACATTTTCGAACGTTTCTATCGGGTGGAAAAAGGCCGCTCCCGCGAAAAAGGTGGCACCGGCCTCGGCCTGAGCATCGTAAAACACATTGTTCAGCTCCACGGGGGCAAGGTCGATGTTCAGAGCAAAGTAGGGCAGGGGGTTGCTTTCATTCTCCTCTTTCCCGTCAGCACATCCATCGCAAATCAAACCCAGGAGTAGCCCCGCCGGTTCGGTTGAGCTTGCTTCGTAACCGCACGCCGGTTTTTTCCGGCAACCATGCCGCCAATCGAAGAGGCCCAAGCCATCAATGCGCAACGCATCGCCGGTCTACGCGTGGAGATGGCGGAGCTACCGCTCGATCACCCCCAACTCACGCTGGAAATCGGCTGTGGCCATGGCCACTTCCTGGCCGCTTACGCCGAGCAGCATCCGGACGAACACTGTGTGGCGATCGACATCATCAAAGAGCGGCTCGAAAAAGCCGCCCGCAAAACCGACCGCGCCGGACTGACCAACGTTTCGTGGCTGCGCGCGTCCGACACCCACTTCTTCGCCGCGCTGCCCGACACCGTGCGGTTCAATCGCCGCATCTTCATCCTGTTTCCCGATCCGTGGCCGAAACGGAAACACTGGAAGAACCGCCTCATCCAGCCCGCCTTTCTCTCCACCTTGGCGAAATTCACGTCGCCCGGCACGGAACTGTGTTTTCGCACGGACTTCGCCCCGTATTTCGATATCGCGCGGGACGTCGTGGCGGCGCTCGGTGATTGGGAGCTCCAAGCCGAACGGCCTTGGCCTCTCGAACAGGAAACCGTCTTCCAAGCCCGGGCCGATGCCCACCAATCCTGGATTGCTACACGGGTGTAAGCGCCGCTTGAAGAGCTCAAAATTTCGCCCGCTTATCCTGCGTATTCGTAGCATAAGCGCGATTAGCGACACGCAACACGGCATAACAACCCGCTTATGATTACGACCTTCATCTCCCTCTCAGGTTTCAGTGATTGACGATAGGGAGACGCGTGCCCTACGAACTTCCTTTCCTGTCTTCATAAGTATCACTGCGCATCCATGTCCCGGGTTACCAAACTCCTCCAATTTCTACCGCTTTTCGCGATTGCCAGCCCGGCGTTCGCCGCCGGTGACGGGGCCGGAGTTTCCCCCCGTGCAGAGGCCGTCTTCTTCGAAGGCCTGATCACCAATTCCATTTTCACCGGCTGGGTGTTTGGCGCCATCGTTTTGTTCCTCTTGGTTAAGATGGTCGGCAAGCCGTCGATTCGCCCCACTAAAGGGCAGGCACTCATCGAAGCGTTGCTCACGGCACTGCGCGAACTCTTCGAACCGATCGTCGGCAAGAAAGCATTCCCTGCTGCGTTCCCGTTGCTCGCGACGCTCTTCATTTTCATCCTGCTCAATAATTGGATGGGATTGATCCCCGGAGTCGGCACCATCGGTTGGCACGCCGCCGACGGACATTTCACGCCACTTATTCGTCCCTTCACCTCGGACTTCAACGGCACCATCGCACTCGCCCTGATTTCATTCGGCGCGTGGCTGATCATCGTTTTCAAGTTCGCGGGCCCGAAAATTCTCTTCCTCGACCTCTTCGGCAACAAGGCGGAGAAAAGCGAAACTCCCGGCTGGCTCTACCCGATCCTGACGCTCGTATTCTTGGTCGTCGGCTGCATCGAAGTATTCTCGATCATCATCCGTCCCTTCACGCTTTCCGTGCGCCTGTTCGGCAATGTCTTCGGCGGCGAGAATCTGCTCCACGGCACTTACTTCGTTTTCGTTTTCTACTTCATGGAGATGCTCGTCGGCCTCATTCAGGCCACAGTCTTCACGTTGCTCAGCGCCGTTTATATCGGCCTCATCTGCAACCATGGCGATGACCATGATCACGAGGAGGGCGCCGCTGAGGCTCACTAACACTTTCCCGTCGGGAGCATGCCAAGAGCGTGCACGGCGGAAACCGCAACCACATCAAATAACACATCATTATGATCCTCGCTGAAATCACTGGCAACATCGCCTCCGGTCTTGGTCTGCTCGGCGCCGCTATCGGCGTGGGCCTCATCGGCTTCAAAGCCGCTGAAGCTGTCGGCCGCAACCCCGGTGCATCCGGAAAGATCCTCGTTCAAGCCATTATCGGTATGGCTCTGGCTGAAGGTCTTGGTATCCTCGCGCTCTTCCTCGCGAAATAATCAGACTCTGATTTTGCCGTGTCGCAGGGCGACTCCCGTCCTGACGACACGGCCCTCCACTTTTAACGTCCCTACGCTCTTATATTGCTATGATGACCAATCTCGTCCTCGCCGCCACTGACGCGGAAGCCGCCCAAGGTATGCTGGAGAAATTCGGGCTGGGTGACTTCGGCATCGAGCCCAAATACATCGTCCTCCAGCTGATCGGATTTCTGATCTTCTTCGCGGTCGTATATTTCAAACTCATCAAACCGGTCACCGGTGCGATGGAAGAACGTCAGGCCACGATCGATTCCGGCATCAAGCATGCCGAAGAGATGAAGGTGAAGCTCGACGCCGCCGCCCAAGAGAGCGCCGCCATCGTCAAGAACGCTCAGGGTGAAGCTTCCAAGATCATCGACGAAGCCCGCATTTCCGCCAAAGCCTTCCTCGAGAAGCAAACGCAGGAAGCCACCGTCAAAGCGCAAGACCTCATCACCAAAGCACAACACTCCACCGAGCTCGAACATCGCAAGATGATCGCCGAAGCTCGCGGCGAAATTGCCCGCCTTGTCGTAGACACCACCCGCCAAGTTTTGGCCAAGGAACTCACCGACGAAGAGCGCCAGCGCTACAACGACGCGGCCGCCAAGCAACTCACCATCGCCTAACTGCATTCTAGTCTCAGTTTTTCAGCATTTCAAAAATCCCGTGGCCGACCTCACTAAATCCGACCAACAGCTCGTCAAACAGCTCACCGCTCTCAGCCTCGATGCTGACGGTGCCGTGGACGGCGAAAAGGTCGCCGGCGTTTTGGCTTACTTGGAGAAACACGCTCCCGGTTCGCCCATGGGGGTCCTCAAGGCTTACCACCGCCGCATCGCCACTGAGTTGGCCAAGACCAACGCCGTCGTCGAACACTCCGGCGAAATTTCGGACACCATTCTCGGCTCCATTTCCGGAGCCCTCTCGCAAAAATACAAACGCCCCATCAACGCCACCGCGCAACCCAACGATGCCCTCATCGCCGGTCTCCGCGTGCGCATTGCCGATGACGTTTACGAGTCAACCGTCGCCGGCCAACTCGACGCCCTCGCCAACTCGCTCTGAGTTTTCCTCCTTCTTTAACTAAATCATCCTCTCGCGACCCACACCGCCATGAGCTCCGTCCTCGAACAAATCGAATCCCAGATCGCCAACCTTTCCAATAAGGCGGTCAAAAAGAACACCGGCACCATCCGCACCGTCGCCGACGGCGTCGCCAAAATCGACGGCCTCTCGGACGTCATGTATAACGAGATGGTCCAATTCCCCGGTGGCACCATCGGCATCGCCCTCAATCTTGAGGAAGACGAAGTCGGTTGCGTGGTCCTCGGTGATGTCTCCGAACTTCGCGAAGGCGACGAGGTGCTCACCACCGGCAACCTGCTTTCCGTTCCCGTCGGCAAAGCGCTGCTCGGTCGCACGGTTGACGCCCTCGGTAATCCCGTGGACGGCAAGGGCCCCATCGAGTCCAAAGAAACTTACCCGGTCGAGCGCATCGCTCCCGGCATCATCGCCCGTAAGTCGGTCGACCAACCGCTCCTCACCGGCATCATGGCCATCGATTCCATGATCCCGATCGGTCGCGGCCAACGTGAGCTCATCATTGGTGACCGCGGAACCGGCAAGACCACCATCGCGATCGATACGATCATCAACCAGGCCAAGATCAACAAGGTCGGCTTGGAATCCGGTGATAAGGACTTCCGTCCCGTCTACTCGATCTACGTCGCCGTCGGCCAAAAGAACTCCAACATCGTGCGCACCATCGCCGCCTTAGAAGAAGCCGGCGCCCTGGAATACACCGTAATCGTCGCGGCACCCGCCGCCGATAATCCCGCCAATCAATACCTCGCCCCGTTCTCCGGTGCTGCGATGGGTGAATGGTTCATGGAAAACGGCATGGATTCCCTGATCGTTTATGACGATCTCTCCAAGCACGCCGTGGCTTATCGCCAAATCTCCCTCATCCTGAAGCGTCCTTCCGGTCGTGAGGCTTACCCGGGAGACGTGTTCTACCTGCACAGCCGCCTTCTCGAGCGCTCCGCTCGTCTCGACGGCAAGGGTTCCCTGACCGCGCTGCCGATCATTGAGACGCAAGCCGGTGACGTTTCGGCCTACATTCCGACCAACGTGATTTCGATCACCGACGGTCAGATCTTCCTCGAGACCGATCTCTTCAATCAGGGTATCCGTCCCGCCGTTTCCGTCGGTCTCTCCGTTTCCCGCGTGGGATCCGCCGCCCAGATCAAGGCGACCAAACAAGTCGGTGGTAAGCTCAAGGGTGAGCTCGCTCAGTTCCGTGAACTCGCCGCCTTTGCGCAGTTCGGTTCCGACCTCGACGCCAAGACCAAGGCTCAGCTCGATCGTGGTAACCGCATCGTGGAGCTCTTCAAGCAACCCGCTTTCAACCCGATTCCGATCGAGCAACAGGTGGCCACCCTCTGGGCCCTCCAGAAGGACTACTACGCTTCCATCGACACCGAAAAGGTCACCGCTTCCGCGGCCGATCTGCGCGAGTTCCTCGAAACCCGTAAAGCCGACCTGCTCGTGACGATCCGCGAATCCGGAAAAGTCACCGGCGAAATCGAAGCCGAGCTCAAGACCGCCTGTGACGAATGGGCTGCCACGCAAAGCTAATCCAATTTTAGAATTACGATTTACGAATTACGATTTAGATAAAATCCGCCGTCCAAATCTGCATTCGTAAATCTGAAATCGTAAATCCAAATGGCTTCCACCCGCGACATCCGCCGACGCATTAAGTCGGTCAAAAACACTCGCCAGATCACCAAGGCGATGGAGCTGGTCGCTGCGTCCAAGATGAAGAAGGCGCAGGCTTCCGCCGTAGCCGGTCGTCCTTACGCGCAACTGATGTCGAACATGCTCGCCGCCCTGGCCCCCAAGGTCGACGGCAGCCTGCATCCGTTCCTGCAACCCCGTGAAGTCAAGACCCGAGGTATCCTGTTAGTCACTACCGACAAGGGTCTTTGCGGTCCGCTCAACGCAAATCTCTTCAAGCTCGTCACCGAGATCGAAGGCGACGCCAACTTCGTCGTCGTTGGTAAAAAGGGCGCTCAGTTCCTCGCCCGCTCCGGTCGTAATGTCGTCGCCGATTTCGGCGTGCACGACAAGGTGCCCTTCAATGAGGTCAAGGTCATCGGCGACTACATGATCGAACAATTCCTCAAGGGAGAGATCGATACCATCGAAGTCATCTATCCGCGGTTCAAAAACACGCTGATCCAGGAATCCGTGCACCGTCCGATCCTGCCGCTCAATAACCTCGCTGAGTTCGTCGCCAACCTGTCCGACGATGACGAAGGTCAAGTCGCGCCGACCGTCGACGATCGTCTGATGATTTTCGAGCCCGATGCGCAGACCGTGCTTGAGGCCCTGTTGCCGTTCTACGTGAACCGCTACCTCTACCAACTTTCCTTGTCCGCCAAGGCATCCGAACACAGCGCCCGTATGGTCGCCATGAAGACCGCCAAGGACAACGCCACCAGCCTGCTCGAAGACCTGACCCTCGAATACAACAAAGCCCGTCAGGCCGCCATCACGCAGGAAATTCTCGAAATCGCCGCCGGCCAAGCCGCCTAACCTTTTTTTAACAAACCCATCCACTTCATCGCCCGCCCGTCATGAGTAATACCGGCAAAATCGTCCAAGTCATCGGCCCCGTCGTCGACGTGCAGTTCTCCTCGAACAGCATGCCTCCTATCTACCAAGCGCTCGTCGTCACCTTCGAGGTCCACGGCAAGACTGAAAACCTCACCCTCGAAGTGCAGCAGCACTTGGGCGGCGGCATTGCCCGCTCCATCGCGATGTCTTCTTCGGAAGGCCTCAAGCGCGGCATGGAAGTCACCGACTCCGGTTCCCCCATCTCCGTCCCCGTGGGCGAAGGCGTGCTTGGTCGCATCTTCGACGTGACCGGCAATCCCGTGGATGGTCGCGGCGACGTGCCGCACGAGAAGCGTTACCCGATTCACCGTCCGGCTCCGGCCCTCGTCGATCAAGACACCAAGGCCGACATCCTCGAGACCGGCATCAAGGTCATCGATCTCATCGCCCCCTTCACCAAGGGTGGTAAAGTCGGCGCCTTCGGTGGTGCCGGTGTGGGCAAGACCGTGGTCATCATGGAGCTCATCAACAACATCGCGAAAGCGCACGGGGGTTACTCCGTGTTCGCCGGGGTGGGGGAGCGTTCCCGCGAAGGTAATGACCTTTACCACGAAATGTCCGAAGCCGGCGTTATCGACCAAAAGGACATTTCCAAGTCCAAGGTGGCGCTCGTTTACGGTCAGATGAATGAGCCCCCGGGAGCCCGTATGCGTGTGGCCCTCTCGGCACTCGCCATGACCGAATACTTCCGCGATGAGCAAAACCAGGATGTGCTGCTCTTCGTGGATAACATCTTCCGTTTCTCCCAAGCCGGTTCCGAAGTGTCCGCGCTGCTCGGTCGCTCGCCTTCCGCGGTGGGTTACCAGCCCACCCTCTCCAACGAGATGGGTCTCCTCCAGGAGCGCATCACCTCGACCAAGAAGGGTTCCATCACCTCCTTCCAAGCGGTTTACGTGCCGGCCGATGACCTCACCGACCCTGCGCCCGCCAATACCTTTGCTCACTTGGACTCCACCATCGTGTTGGAGCGTTCCATCGCCGAGCTCGGTATTTACCCGGCGGTGGATCCGCTCGCTTCCGTGTCGAAGGCGCTCGAACCCGCCATCGTGGGAGAAGAGCACTACACCGTTGCCCGTGAAGTCCAACGCGTGCTCCAACGCTACAAGGATCTCCAGGACATCATCGCAATTCTCGGTCTCGATGAGCTCTCCCCGGAGGACAAGCTCACCGTCTACCGGGCTCGTAAGATCCAACGTTTCCTTTCCCAACCCTTCCACGTGGCTGAAGTCTTCACCGGTAGCCCCGGTAAGTATGTTGGCGTCAAGGACACCATCCGCGGTTTCAAGATGATCCTCGACGGTGAACTCGACGAAGTTCCAGAAGGCGATTTCTACATGAAGGGCGGCATCGACGAAGTCCTCGAAGCCGCGAAGAAATAACTTATTTGAAGTAGCGACCATCGAGTAGCGACTAGCGAGCATCCAGCACCCTGAAGCTTCAGAATCTACTCACCACCCGCTACTCGCTACCCACTACTTTTCAAAAATGAGTTTAACTCTCGAAATCGTCACTCCTGAAGCCCGGGTTTACTCGGACACCGTCGACAACGTGGTGATTCCGACCTTGGAAGGTGAAATCGGGGTGCTTCCCCGTCACTTGCCCCTGCTTTCCCAAGTTACCGACGGTGAACTTCGCGTCGCCAAAGGCTCCAACACCAAGACCCTCGTCATCGGCGACGGCTTTGTGCAGGTGCAGGGCGACAAGGTTTCCGTGCTGGCCGAGCACGCCATCGAGGAAAATTCCATCGACGAGGATGCCGTCGAAAAGGCCATGCAGCGGGCCCAAACGGAGCTGCAAGACGCTAAGAACTCCAAGATCGACCCCGCCGAGATCGAACGCCTCGAAAGCGTCGTGCGCTTCTCGGTGGCACAACTCTTGATTAAAAAGAAACGTCGGTAAGTAGTTTCTTATCGGCGACATGCCAAAATCGGGCATGAATCATGCTTAACTTGCCCCGAATATTCACGAATTGTTTGTGAATAATTAATTTTTGCAAATCGTTAGCGGAAACTAGAGCTTACTCTGGTTTCGACCCTTGCTAAGGAAACTGTCTCCAAACCTTTTCTCCAATTCGCCTACATACATCATAAACCTAATCCGCAAAATATTCGCTGCGCTCCTCGTTAGCCTCCTCGTAGGCGGAACCGCATTCGCTCAATCTGTCACACTGACAGCCGCTCAAGCTCAAGCAGTAGCCACTGCGATCGCAAACGGAACTGATCCTAAGGCAGCCATCGCCGCTGCTACGGGTGTAAATGTTGCAACTATTACCACTGCCGATCTCTAAGCAGCTGTTACCGCCGTCGTTGCCGCCGCCCCTGCTGGCTCACCTGCAGTCGCCGCTGTTTCACAGGCTTTGACCGCAGCTGTCGTCACTTCAGCTGCCGCCGAACCCGGCGCAACTCCCGCGACCGTAGCTGCTGCCACCCAAACGGCCTCGGCCGCTGCCGCCACTGGTGCGGTTCAATCCGCCGCCGCCGCTCCTGCTGGAACTGTCGATGTCCAAACTGTTGCTAACGCCGCTGCCACCGGGGCATCCACGGGTGCTGTCAGCGCCGCTTCAGCGTCTACTAACACTGCTATCGCCGCCTCGAGTTCGGCCGTCGCCGCTGCCGTATCCACGGGCGCCTCCTCTGGAGCTGCTGCTGCTGCTACCGCCAACGTGACTGTCAGCACCGCCGCCGTGACTGCGAGCTCCAACACTGCAGCAGTCGCAGTTGTCACTCAGACGACCGCAACGACTGCAACGACAACGGCTCCTGTCGTTGAGACGGAAACGACGGAAACGACGGACGTCGAGGTCGAGGTTCCCGTCATTGTAACCACCACCTTTACCATCCAATTGTCCTACGGAAATCTTGTCGTCGTGGTCACCGACACCGATGGCACCATCGAATTACAAGCTTCCGAAGGTTCACCCGCTGGCACGTTGATCTCCAGTAACAGTGGTGCAGTTAATGACTTAATCCTTCCGCAAGTCGGACGAGCTACAGGTGGCGGTGGCACTCGCGCACTCACTCCTGCCGAACTCGGGCAGATCCGAGCGGGAATCCTAACTTTACAGGCAGGAGTTGTTGTTGTTCCCAATAACCCGATCTTCGTCAGCCCTTCGAGCTAAGACGTAGACCTACAAACTTTTCAAAAACGCATCCTTTCGAGGGTGCGTTTTTTTGTGCCCGGATCGGGCCGGTGGGCATTGACATTGAAACTGAGTCTCAATCGAATTGTCCCTCGTCCATGTCGAATCCACCCGCCCATCCCTTGCTTCCCCTGTGCCAGCTTTCCGCCGGTGCCATGGGCATGGTAATGGAACTCAAGGGGGAGGGCACCTTTCGCCAACGGGTGCGGGAGCTCGGATTTGGTGAGTCCACCGCCGTTAAAAAAGTATCCGGCCGCTCGACCATCATTTGCCAAGTCAACGGCACTCGCATCGCGCTCAGCCACGACGCCGCCCGCCAAATCATGGTGCGCCCCAGCCATCCACCGGTTTCGGCCTGAGGCGCCAGCTCTCGCGTTAACCCGCTGCCATGGCTGACTCCATCGCACTTTCGTCGCTGCCCATCGGGTCATCTGCCAAGCTGGTCGAATTTCCCCTCAGCGGCTCTGCCTTTCTCCGCCTGCGCGAAATGGGCCTGCTCCCCGGCACCACGCTGACCCTCATCCGCACCGCCCCCATGGGTGACCCGCTCGAAATCAAGGTCCGCGGCTACAATCTGACCCTGCGAAAATCCGAAGCCGACCACGTTCTCGTCGAACCCATTTCCACGTCGTGAGTCTACCCGCCCACGTCAAATCCGGGACCAAACAACCGGTCTACGCCTTCGTCGGGAATCCCAACTGCGGCAAATCCACCCTGTTTAACGCGCTGACCGGGCTCAAACAGAAGGTCGGCAACTACCCGGGCGTGACGGTGGAGCGCAAAGTGGGCACCGCCTACTCGCAGCATGGTCAACCCATGACGGTGATCGACCTCCCCGGCGCCTACTCGCTGGCTGCCCGCTCACCGGACGAAGCCGTCACCCGTGACGTGCTGCTCGGTCGCCGCACCAACGACACCGAGATGCCTGATCGCATCGTGTGTATCGTCGATGGCTCCAATCTCGAACGAAACCTTTACCTCGTTCACCAGATCCTCGATCTCGGCCGACCGGTCATTCTGGTCGTCAACATGATGGACGTGGCAGCAAAAGCCGGGATCAAAGTGCGCACCGGGCAGCTCGAGCAGGAACTCGGCATTCCCGTGATCGCGGCCGAGGCCTCCCGCGGCAAGGGACTGATCGAGCTGAAACTCGCCATGAGCCGGCCGGATCTGCCGCTACCTCACCACCGTTGGGACGTGCCCGCCGCGATTTCCCCCGCCGTGGCCGAGCTACAGGCCTCCCTACAAGACAACGACCAAAAGCCCCCGCTGATCGCCCGGGCCGAAGCTCTGCTCCTCCTCACCGATCAAGATCAACTGCGCGTGGCGGGATCGCAGCCCCTCAGCGAGCGCACTGCGACCATCCTTGACGGATGGAAAAAACGTTGGAGCGACGAAGGCACTGACTGGTCCGGCACACTGGTAGGCGCCCGTTACGATGCCATTGGCACACTCGTGCAGGAGTGCGTGCAGGCTTCCGATGATGCCGTCGACCAAACCACGTCCGACAAAATCGACAGCGTCGTCACCCACGGTTTCTGGGGTTGGGCGGTTTTAGGCGGCATCATGACCGCGCTCTTTCTGAGTATCTTCACCCTCGCCGAGTATCCCATGAACTGGATCGATGCCGGGACGGTAGCGCTCGCCGATGGGGTGAAAGCCGCCATGCCGGCCGGAGACCTCCGTGATCTTATCACCGACGGAATCATTGCCGGAGTGGGGGGCGTAATCATTTTTCTTCCGCAGATTCTCATCCTGTTTTTCTTCATCGGCATGCTGGAGAGCACCGGTTACATGGCCCGGGCTGCTTTCATCATGGATCGCCTGATGAGTCGGGTGGGTTTGAACGGCAAATCGTTCATTCCGCTCCTCAGCTCCTACGCCTGCGCCATCCCGGGTATCATGGCAACACGCACCATTGAGGACCCGAAAGACCGCCTCGTCACAATTCTGGTGGCGCCCTTCATGAGCTGTTCCGCGCGGCTGCCAGTCTATCTGCTGATGATCGCCGCGCTGCTGCCGAGCGGCGAAGTGCCGCTCATGACCAAAGTCGGGCTCATGATTCTCATGTATGCCTTGGGCACCTTTGGCGCATTCGGATTCGCGTGGTTGTTCAAGCGCACCCTGCTCAAGGGTGAACCGCCGCTCATGATCATGGAACTGCCCCCGTATCGTCGTCCGCGGGTGAAAGACGTGGCGCTGCAAATGTTCGAGCGCGGCGGGCTCTTCCTCAAACGCGCCGGCACCATCATTCTCGCCATCTCCATCGTGCTATGGGCCCTGACGACGTATCCGAAATCCAATGATGCCACCAACCCCGCCCAACAGGTCGCCCAAAGTTATGCCGGCCAGGCGGGTAAACTGATCGAGCCCGTAATCGAGCCCCTCGGCTTCAATTGGGAAATCGGGATCGGCCTGATCAGTTCTTTCGCTGCTCGCGAAGTTTTCGTCAGCGCGACGAGTGTCGTGTTTAATGTCGAAGAAGACGAAGAAAACACGGCCCCGTTGCTCCAAGCGCTGCAGAACGCCACCTGGCCGGACGGCCGCCCTCTGTTCACGCCACTGGTCTGTTTCACGCTGATGATCTTTTATGTGTTCGCCATGCAGTGCGTGAGCACGCTCGCCGTGGTGAAACGGGAAACCAACTCCTGGCGCTGGCCCCTGTTCCAAGTCGGCTACCAAACCGGCTTCGCCTGGTTACTTTGTTTAATCATCTACCAAACCGGCACCGCGCTGGGATTCTGAGGTCGGATTAAGGATGAGTGCTGAAACACAATCCATCGTGGCCGTTCTGATCGTCGTAGCGGCGGCTGGATATTTGGGTCGGCGGTGGTGGCGGAATCGGCAACGGGCCCGCCAAGGTTGCGGTGGAGCAGGGGAGTGCGCCTGCCCTTCGACCAAGATTTCATCCAAGCCAAATGCTTGAGTCAGTCGACCCATCCCGCTCAATCGCAACAGGTTTGCTCAACGGGTTGACCACCGGTGCCAACGGGCCATAATTCGGCCCACATGTCCGCAGGATGTTCCGCGGAATACTCCCCATGAAGATCCGCATTGTCACCGCCCTGACATTGATTTTCGCGATGGTGCCCCTGGTGACCGCCGTGACTCTGGATATTAAATGGCAGGGCGGATCCGGCACCTGGAGCACAACCGGCAATTGGGATACCAACAGTCTGCCCGGCGGAACCAATAGCACCCAGATCGACCCGCTCAACAGCTTCAATGTCACGGTCAACGTGGATACGGCGGCCGTCACCTCGAACCTTACGATCGGTACCAATGACACGGTGGGTATCAGCAATGCCCGGAGTCTGACCCTTGACGCGCAGAGTGGCTCAGCAACGTTGGTTCTCAATTCCAGCAGCGCACTTCAGCTGAATTCCGGCGGCAATACCACCAACTTAATCATCAAGGATGGCACGGTAACCGCCAGTGGAAGTGGCAAAATCGCACTGAGTAACAATGCGCAGAATCGGATTCTCGGAACCAACAGTTCTGACGTTTTGATCAACCAATCGACCATCGAGGGAGCGGGATAAATTGGAGCGAATAATATGGTCCTCGACAACCAAGGCACCCTCTCCGCGCTTTATTCCACCGCATTGATCGTCGACCCCTCCGCTTCCGCCGAATCAAAAAACAGCGGCGTTCTCCAAGCCGCGGCCGGCGGACTCACCTTTAACTCCACTCTGACGCTTAATAGTGCCGCCACAGTGCAGATCGAACTGGCCGGCACCAGCTCCTCGACCGGCTATGGTAACCTCACCGCCAACAGCATTGCCATCGCGGGGAGCCTGCAGGTCCGCTTCGCGTCGAGTTTCCAAAACACGATTTCGAATTCCGACGTTTTCACGTTCTTCAACGCCACCTCATCTCAATCCGGCGCCTTCAGTAATGCCCCCGGCGGCACCCGTTTCTGGACCACCGACGGACTCGGATCCTTCGATGTCACCTACAACAGCTTAAGCGTAACGCTCTCGAACTTCCAACCCGTGCCCGAACCATCGACTTGGTCATTATTCGCACTGGGAGGATGCCTGCTCGTCTGGCAGTCCCGCCGCCGTCGCGGTTAAAACGATCTGAGGGCAGTCGGATGTCAAGGTAGGGCGTGACCCGCCGAGCGCGCCGCTCCTGCCTCTCAGCACCCAGCACATTGAATCGGCGGTTTCGGCGAAACCGCCCTACCTCCAAAAGAGTTTTAACGGGACTCATTCTGTCCGAAGCAGCCCACGGGTTTAATTCAGCAGTTCCCTTAAAACTTCTTTAGCTCGATTTCGAACAGGAGCGCGGCGTTTTCCGGAATGGGTCCAAAGCCCCGTCGGCCGTAAGCGAGCTTCGACGGGATAAACAGCAGCGATCGGCCGCCGCCTTTCGTCTGCATGAGCCCGGCCGACACCCCAGAAATCATTTGCCCGATACGGGCATCCGTCGGCTCACCGGTGCGATCTACTTCGGTGCCGTCCTTCAACGTCACTTTGTAACTGAAGGTCACCTCCGCTCCCGGCAACGGCTTCACTCCGGTGCCTTCTTCCAGCACTAGAATACCCAGGCCGCTGTCCGACCAAACGATATCCGGATTCAGGGCCGCTTCCCCAAAGCGTTCCACCCGCTCATCACGCACCGCTTTTTCTTCGGCGATACGTCGCTCTTCCCGGCGTGCCTCGATCTCTGCATTGCGTTTATCTGCATACCACCAGAGACCGCCGACCAGCGACCCCAACACGAGAATTGTAGCGAGGATACTCTTCATGGGATTACTCCGTCTCCGCCTCCGGCGGACGCACCTCTTCCATCAAGCCCACCAAATTGTTTTCGGGGTCCCGCACGAATCCCATCCATAAATCATGATCCGGCATCTTCGCGGTAAGACCCGGTGCCCGCTCTGCCGTTGCCCCTGCCAATAACATGCGTTCGTAAATCTCGACGATAGGCGAGACTTTGAAATACAGCACCGAGTTGTTGCCCGGTTGGCCATGCCCCTGCGGCGGCGTCAACATCACGCGCACGTCACCGGTCTGCAGAAATGACAGATTGGGCCCGGTATCAAATAGCGATGTCAGACCAAGCACGTTTTGATAAAATTCTTTGGCGGCAGCGACGTCCGCCACCGTGATCGCAATCTGGCCCAGCGGCGGAGCAGGGGAGGGGTAATCCGACATGGTCACGACCCTACACCCACACCCCGCTACGTCGAGATTTCGCTGCGTCGGCGCCGGAGTGATCATTGCCAACGCCTTCATTTTTCGACTTCTTCACTCCATGTTGATTCACCTTTCGCAGGTTGCCTTCGCGTGCGCCGTTTCAGCCACGTTGCTATCGGCTCAACCTCAAGCCTTTGTCGGAGCCAAACTGCTGCCCATTACGGGTGAGCCCATTGAACAAGGCGTGCTGCTCGTGGAACACGGCGAGATCACCGCTATCGGTTCGGTGGCGGATGTTCAGATCCCGACCCACGCCCAACACATCGACGTGACCGGTAAGACCATTATGCCAGGGCTCGTCGATTCCCACTCTCACATTGGCGGCTGGCCCGGCTTCAATGCCGACAACTCCGAACCCGTGCAACCGGAGCTTCGCGCCCTCGACGGTATCGACTCGCGCGACGCCACCATCCAACGCGCCCAAGCCGGCGGTATCACGACCGCCAATCTCATGCCGGGTTCAGGTCACCTCATTTCCGGCCAAACCGTCTACGCCAAACTCCGCGATACCAACACCGTCGAAGGCATGCTCATCACGCTTCCCGATGGTCGCATGGCCGGAGGTGTAAAAATGGCCAATGGCACCAATTCCCTCAAACAAGCCAAGTATGCCAAATTCCCCGGCAGTCGCGCCAAATCGGCTGCCCTCGTGCGCGAGGCGTTCATTGCCGCCCAGGAATATCAAAAGAAAATCGCTGCCGCCGAAGACGATGCCACCAAGCTCCCCGCCCGCGACCTCGGTCTCGAAACCCTGGCCGAAATCCTCGCCGGACGCCGCACCATCCAACACCACACTCACCGCCATGACGACATCCTCACCGTCCTGCGCCTGAAACGCGAATTTGGCTTCAACGTTGTGCTGCAACATGTGAGCGACGGTTGGAAAGTCGCCGATGAAATCGCCGCAGCCGGGGTCGCCTGCTCCATCATCGTGCTCGACAGTCCCGGCAGTAAACTCGAGGCCCGCGACGTCGCTTGGCGCACCGGCGCGGTGTTGGAGAAAGCGGGTGTGCTCGTCGGGTTTCATACCGATGACTACATCACCGATTCCCGCTTCTTCCTGCGCACCGCCGCTCTCGGCGTGCGCGGGGGCATGAGCCGGGAGGGTGCCCTCAAAGCCCTTACCATCAACAACGCCAAGATCCTCGAACTCGACGACCGCATCGGTTCGCTCGAACCCGGCAAAGACGCCGACTTCATCGTGCTCTCCGGCGACCCGCTAAGTGTCTACACCCGCGTCGAGCAGACCTACATCGAAGGCCAATCGGTCTTCGACCTCAGCGACCCGAACGATCACCTCTTCGCCGTCGGCGGCCTCGGCGCCAGCGCTCCGACCCAACCCTATCTGTGTTGCTACACCACGCAGATCGACTTCGAGCATAACCATTGAGCCTTCTCGCCATGACGTCTTTCCTTCGCCCCCTTTTCCTCGCCCTGCTGGGTTGCACCGGTCTGAGCCTCTCCGCCCAAACCCTCCTGGTGTATGCCGACACCCTGCACACCATGGCGGGGCCCTCGATCAAAGATGCCGTCATCGTAATCTCCGACGGCAAGATCGTGCGCGCCGGACCAGCAGACTCCACCATCGCCCCGCGCATCGGACGCGTCATCAAAGCCGCCGTCGTCACGCCCGGCCTGATCGATGCCCATTCCGTGCTCGGTCTCTCCGGTCAGCTCAACCAACCCCACGACCAAGACCAACTCGACAAATCCGCACCGCTGCAGGCCGATCTGCGGGCCATCGATGCTTACAACGCCCGCGAGCCCCTCGTGCCGTTTACCCGCTCGTTGGGCATCACGACCATCAACACCGGTCACGCCCCCCGCGCCTTGGTTTCCGGCACCACCATGGTGGCCAAACTCCACGCCCGCACCGCCGACCAGGATGTCATCGCCCCGCAAAAAATGGTCACCGTCACCCTCGGCCAATCCGGCATTCCCAGCGACAACGCCACCAAAGGCAAAGCTCCCGGCACCCGTCCCAAATCCTTGGCCATGCTGCGCGCCGATCTGATCAAAGCACAGGAATACACCGACAAGCGTGCCACCGCTGAAGCCGACAAAAAGCCCGCCCGCAACCTTCACCTCGAAGCCCTGGCGCGCGCGCTGGCCGGTGAACAGCGCCTGCTGATCAACGCCCAACGCGTGGTCGACATTTTGGGAGCCCTCCGCCTCGCCCGGGAGTTCGATCTCGATATCGTCCTCGATGGTGCCGCCGAAGCCCACCTGATCATTGACGAAATCAAAGCCAGTGGATTTCCGGTAGTCCTTCACCCCACCATGGCTCGCGCCGCCGGCGAGTTGGAAAACGCCAGCATGGAGACCGCCTCCAAACTGCAGGCGGCCGGCATCCCCTTCGCCATCCAGGGTGGCTACGAAGCCTACGCCCCGAAAAGCCGCAACGTGCTCTTTGAGGCCGGCGTGCTTGTATCCAAGGGGCTCACCTGGGAACAAGCGTTGGCCAGCATCACCAAGACGCCGGCCGAGATCTTAGGACTAGCCGATCGCATCGGCACCATTGAGTCCGGCAAAGACGCCGACCTCGCGCTCTACAACGGCGACCCCTTCGAATACACCACCCACTGCACCGGCACCCTCATCGACGGAGAATTCTACCCCGGCGAAACGGATCACTTGTGAGGTGCTTATCAAAAAATAGTCAGTTAAACGGTTTACGGTCCACGTGCGTTGACGTGGACGGGGGTTTACCGACACGGTCAGTTTCAGCCAGTGCCCGATAGCGACAACCAAGACCTTTCCCATCTGCCGGATTCGACCGAACCACCACGCCGCAAGCGGCGGTGGGGGCGAATCATCCGTTACTGGAGCAGGGGTGTCATCCGTGCGATCACTCTAGATTGGTTTCCCGGTCGGCGCTTCCTGCGTAAGCCGCCCAAGGCCACCCTGGCAGCTGATGCCAAGGCCGGCGTGAACGTCGCCCTCCTCGCGTTCCCCCAAAGCATCGCCTACTCGCTGATCGCCGGTCTACCGCCGCAGTTCGGCCTCATGAGCAGCGCCATCGGTTCCGTCACTGGTCCCTTCTTCAGCGGTTCGCGTTTCATCGTGCTCGGCCCCACCAATGCGACCGCCATCCTCATGCTGACAGGTCTGGTCGCCACCGGGCTCCCGCCCGATCAACGTATGGCGGCCGTGCCGCTGTTTGTGCTCATGGTGGGCTTCTTCATGCTGATCGGTGCATTCCTGCGGGCGTCCCTACTGATCAACTACATTTCCCGAACCGTGGTCACCGGATACATCACCGCGGCCGCCGCCCTGATTTTTGTAAATCAAATCCAGAACGCCCTCGGTTTTGATATCGGCAATGTTTCGACCTTTCTGGGTATCGTAACCGGCACCGCAAAATCCATCACCCAAACCCACTTACCGGAGCTCGGTATCGCCGCGAGCACGTTGTTGATCAATTGGGCGATCCTGAAGTGGTTGCCCAAAGTTCCCAATGTGGTGATCACTCTCCTCATCGCAGTGGGGCTTGGTTTCGGGTTCGAGTATATGGGTTGGCACCTGGCCTACCTTTCCGGGTTTTCCCTCGGTGACTTGGGGTTTCTACGCGGCGAATTTGATTTCGATTTGATCGGCGCCTTGGCGGCTCCCGCCCTGGCGTTGGCCTTCGTTTCCGTGCTCGAAGGCACCTCGATTGGCAAAACCCTCGCCTCCAAGTCCGGTCGCCGTATCGACGTGAACCAAGAGATGTATGCCATGGGACTCTCCAATGCCGCCAGCGCGGTCTTTGGCGGCATGAACTCCTCCGGTTCGCTCACCCGGTCCGTGCTCAGCGATTCCTCCGGTGCCCGTTCGCCCCTCGCTAATGTCTTCTCCGGAATATTCGTGCTGGTGCTGATGTTTACCATCGGTCGCGGCATTCAATACATTCCCACCGCCGCCCTCGCTGTCGTGGTCATGGGCATCGCCTATTCACTCATCAATCGGCACAACATCATGATGGCGCTGCGCACCACGCGCTCCGATACCATCGTGTTTTTGGTAACCTGCGGCTCGGCCCTGTTGCTGCAAATCGACCTCGCGATCTATCTGGGTGCCTTCACCTCGATCATCCTCTTCCTACGCAAAGCAGGCTCCCCTGAACTGGTCGAATACAACTTCAACGACGATGGCCAACTCGCCGAACTCGGTGCCCGGGCCCGTCGCTCCGTGCCCGGTATTTCCATCATGCACGCCGAAGGGGATCTCTTCTTCGGCTCCACCGATATTTTCGATCAACAGATTCGCCAAATCATCCGTGATCCGAGCCTGAAGGTCATTATCCTCCGTCTCAAAAATGCCCGTAATCTCGACGCGACCGCCGCCGCCGCGATCAGTGAACTCCATGGGTTCCTGCAGAAATCAGGGCGCCATCTCGTCATCTCCGGCGCGGGGCGGGAAGTCACCCGCGTGCTGCAAAATGCCGGCACGATTGAACTCGTCGGCGAAGAAAATTTCTTCCGCGAAATCCTCACCAACCCAACCCTCTCCACCCGCGACGCCCTCATGCGCGCGACTACTATCCTCGGACGTCGCGACGCCGAGGTCCGCATCTTCGTCGATCAAAACAAAAAGAACGACGAAGAGTAAGCGGACCCCGTATTCGGTTCTACCGACAAACCGAACTTAGTCACAGAGGACACAGAGAAAAAGCAGGAGGCCTACAGAGGCCCGTCCGAACGTAACCGCCCCAAGTTTCCCCAGAATCTATTTTTAGCTCTGTGCACTCTGTGTCATTCTCCGTGACCTCTGTGACTGATCAGCGGTGGAGTTAGGGAACAGTGGTTAAACCGGTTGGCGACCGAGGGTGCCCACGAGGGACTCCCGGTATTCCGCTCCACCGACACGTTCACGTTCGGCCCGGGCTTTTTTCATCCGATCCGCCAGTCCCATGCGGGCCGCCAGATCTTCGGCGGTCGGGTTTTCCAGCGCGAGTTGCAGCGTTTCGATGTGACGATCCCACAGGGCGACATCCCATGCTTGTTTGGCATCGAGGCGGGCTTGATACCAATCGCTGGCCAGCAAGGCTTCGCGGCCAAACATCTCACGCACTTCCGGCGCATCGAGGCCGTGGCCGTTCCAATTGCCCTTGGCCATGATGTGGAGCAGCGCCTGTAACGGAGGACACGCTTCGCTGATGGTGCCGTCATCGAAATAGGCTTGGGCGACCCGTTCGTGGGTCGCGACAATGTTGTCCATGCCTTCGACAAAGAGTTCCATGCCTTGTTTTTCCGGGCTGAGCATCTCGTCGGTAAAGACCACGTGCGGGTGGTTGAAAACACGCCCGAAGAACGTGCGGACAAACTTGCGGGTGATCCGGTAGCCGAGCCGACTCGCCAACACCATTTTCCCTTCGAAATCGAAGTCCTTACACTTCTCGAGAAGGCCGTTTTCGATCATGAACTGGGCATCCCGTTCTTCGGGTTTCATGCGACACCAAACCTCGGGCACAAGCAGACTCACATCGTGATCCACGCGGACCTTGGGGCCAACATAGCCGGCCGCCGAAACGAACGCCGGGTGCTTCGTCAGCAACATCGATACGAGCGTCGCATTAAGATCATAAACCGCGGGCAGACAGTTGAATGGTCCTTTGGTCAGCGCGCCCTCGGAACCCGCACCCGTCGTGGACGGGGACTTACCGGTCATCGAGCTGATGTATTCCACGAACAATTCCGGCAGCTCAAAATAGTGGATCGGATTAAATACCGCGAGAGAGCGAATACCGGCCTCGGGATCAGGTGGGTTGTTCCGGCGGCCCGGCACCACGGCGTCAACCGGCGTATAAACCGGGGCATCCGCTTCGAGGCGGCGGTGCAAACGCGTCGCCATCTTGGCAAGATGCACCGCACGGGGATCCAATAGATCGGGGCGCATCTGCAAATAGCGCGGGTTCTTGGTCGGCTTGCCATCCACAATGCGCGGATGGGCAGGCGAAACAAAATAGGAAATCCCATCCGGAGCGGATGCCGCCTGACTAATCAGCGTTTTAACCGGTTCAGTCCACTTATCGAACCCGACCGCATCGGCGACAAGGTCCTGGGCGTCTTCGCGCTGTAGCGGCTCGAAGTTTGAAATGAAGTTGGCCGGCCCCGACAAGTCGCGCTCGGTCTGTTTATCGTAGCCGCGATGAATCGCATCGTCCGGACGTTGAAAGAGTCGTGTTTCACAATTGGACACGAACTTCTGCGACGGACGATCATCGCCCGCGCGCAATCCCGGGAGCTGATCCGAAGGCACCACCACCGCGGCGGTGATGTCGTCTTCCATCTGGATTTTAGCGGCCGGATGGAAGTCTTCCCGCAGTCCGAACACCCGCCACGAACCGTTGTCCCGGAATCCCACCCGCAGGTAGCTGGCGGAAAGCTTGCGCGTGTCGCACTTCAGTTCATTGCCCGGCGTACCGTTGATGATATCGACCGAGAAATGACTGCGCCAATCCGTGCCCCAATCGGAGCGGTAGTGCCGCTTCACCACGAAGACGATTTCCTTGAGGTATTGCGGGATGACCCGCAGCCAGTCGTTAAACTCATCCGAATAATCGGAAGAGGGGGTGAGTAACTTGATAACCGAACCGAGTGAACGCTCGTAACTGAGCAACGGACGCTTATCGATCCCACGCCGCTCGACATCGGCGAAGCGCTCGGAATAAGGGTGATCGAACAACTCCTGCACGCGGTTCATGTCGCGATCGAAGTCGGCGACAAAAACGGGGCCCGGCAAAATTGCGTCCGAAATCGCTTTCGAGATCTCCGACTTGCCGCCGCCGGAAACCGTGCACGGTTTATGGCACAACGTGCCTTCGGCCACCGTGCCGACGAGATTCCAACTCTGGTGTGCGGGCGGACGATCCAAATGCACCCGATAGCCGGAAGGACGCACGTAGGTGACGCCGGCGCGCAAGGGCAACGACTGCTCCTTGTCGTCGGCCGTCCAGGTCACCGTCTGAGTGGCCAGGTCGAAGGCCACGTTTTCCGGAACGTAATAGATTGTTGGATACTTTTTGTCGATAGCGTAACCCTCCGGCTGCACGTCGATAAGGCTGCCGTAGCGTTCGGCCACATCCGCAAAGGTATGACCGCGGGACTGCACGTGCAGGTTGCCGGCAAAGCCTTCACCCAAATCGTAGGAGGGGTAAACCCGCGCACCGCCCGCGTGCTCTTCTTCGGCAAGACCAAACAGGTTGGCCGCATAACCGATCTGGGTCTTCACCTCCTTTTTGCAGTAACCGAAATAATTGTCGGCGATGAGGGTCACCACCACCCCGCGGGCGTCGCGGGCGCAGAGCTTAAAGGCGGAACCTTCATTGTAGATCTCGTCCTCGGACTTCCAGCACATGCCGTCGCGGCGCTGGCGAGGCGTCGCGAGATCCCAATGCGGCAGACCGAGCGCAACCTTGGATACATTCACGAGATGCGGAGCCAAAATCACGCAGCCGGTATGCCCCGTCCAACCATCAATATCGAAAGCGGCATCGTTCTCAGGTAGGTACGGATCACCGGCGTTACCAAAAATCGACTCCACAAAGTCCAGATTTGCCACGAGCGAGCCCGGTGCAAAGAAGCGGGTTTCGAGCGACTTGGACGGCGTGACGCCCGGCACTTCCGGCACCACCATAGGACGCAGGAGCAGCGAAACCATGCAGTGCGCCGGTTCAGACCAGTCGGAGGAGTAGGGCAGGCAGGTCAGGTCTTCGGGCGGCTGCATGGCAATCTCCAGCAGCTTGCCAAAAGCCTCAACCGGCACGGCTTTCTTGTCGTCGGGCACCGGCAAACCACCTTCGGCGATGTGGAATACGCCTTTCGTCGTACGACGATCACTGCGCGGATTGTGCAGGACGCCATTACGGAGACGATAACTCTTGAGCAGCGGCGATTCCGTCACGTCGCCGCGGGAGGGCAACGAAAGCTCGCGGGCGAGACCGGGCTGATCGAGCACGAGAGTGCGCAAGGGCAGACTCGCCGCCGGACCCGTGGAAGAGAGATATTGATTGAGAAAATGCTGAATCCGGCCGTCGACCGGCGCATAGCGCTCCACCATTTGCCGCGTCATCTCGCGGTGGCGGGAAAATATGGGATTAGCCAGTGACGTAAGACCACTCGCGCTCTCTCCAGAGCTTGAGGGGCAACCGATTAACTCCAGTCGCAGGGAGATGGCTTGGCGTAACTCTTCGGGTGAGGGCGGACGGTTAGCGGAACTCATACGGGCCCACCTTGAAGCATAGAACGCGCCGGGACAATGCATGGATTGCTAAATTCTTCCGGAATCCTGCCCGAGCGGGACATTACGTCGCGATCAGACCCAGAAACAGCAGTCCACGCAATGACCACGCGACCGTTCGGACCCAATTTGTCCCCACCAGTCGGTTGATTGTAGGCTCGTCCCAGCCTCCCGCCAACCGACGATGCAACGGAATCTGCATCACAAACGTGGAAGCCCAAACGGTTCCCGCCAATCCGAAACCTACCCAAGCGAACCCGCTGCCGGGGGCAGAAAAGACCCACCAGCTCGCCAGAACGGTTTCCAGGACCATCATCGGCGCCACCACCCAACTGATCCGTAGCGTATAGGTCCGATGCCAGGCTGGAAAGCCCACCGAAACCATCCGCGCCATCTGGGGATAAATGACAATCTGCACGACCCAGATTAATCCCACCAAGAACCACGTCACGGCCGCCTGGGCCCACCACCAGACCGCATCGATGGGTTCAAATACGAAGGACATTCCCGATCTTAAGCTGCTTTCCGCCACGTTTCCAGCCGGGTCTTAGGGTGTGTCTTGGAAATAAACGGGGTCATCGCTGGGAACGCAGGAGTGTGAGGGCAAGGAGGAGCCGGGAAAACTGTGCCTGAAGGCACTGTATCCCGGTGACAACGCTGGCCACATGCTTCTGCGGCCCAGCCCGAAGGGTGAGTCGAAAGCGGGACTGGCGCGGCGTTGCCCCCGACGGCATGGCCCTCGGGCCACCTCCGTCGCGGCCGCCTGGCGCCAACCCCACTTTCGACTCACGATGGCCACGGTTATTTCCCAGACACACCCTAGGCCAAAAAAAAACACCCCGCGAACGGGGCGTTGTAAAGAAACTGACAGTATCTTGAACGATCAGAAGCTCGGCACGAGGACGACCTCGCTACCGGAATCGGCCACGTAGTCTTCGCCGGTATTCCAGCTGATATCGTTGACGAGGAACTTGAAGATCACCTGCGACTTACTGTCGGGTAATGTGATGCTCCACTCGTCAGCGCCGATGCTGTTCATCGGCACGCCGGCGTCCCAGGACAGACCCGGACCTTCGCCGCGAAGGTAGAGGGTGTTGCCGAAGGCGATATCGATTCGGGCCGTAATGACCGTTTTCTTCTTCGCCACCGCCTTTTGCTTGGCGGGTGCTTTCTGGGCTACGGTCTTCTTAACCGGCGCCTTTTTCGCCACCGTTTTCTTCGCTGCTACCTTTTGGGGGGCAGCAGTCTTTTTAACTGCGGTCGCCTTCTTTACCGCCGTTTTCTTAGCGGGCGCCTTGGCTTTCGCCGGGGCGGATTTCTTTTTCGCAGGAGCGGCCGGTTTTTTCGCGGCCGCCGCCTTTTTAACTGCTGCCTTTTTAGGGGCGGCAGTCTTCTTAACCCGTGGGGCGGCGGGCGATTTAGACTTAGTGCTCTTGCTCATGTGTAGTGATATAGGATGTGAGTTTACGACTCACCTCCTGCTTTGGAGCATGAATCGCAAGACCTGCAAGAGCAAAACCGGGGCCATCCCGATCCAGGGATATAATTTTCATGCATGTGACATTGTGATCAGCAGGTTGCACAAAAAATGAGGTTTACTCCTCCGCCGTCGCAGCGCAAAAACCTCCCATCCCGGTTGGATATGGGGCTGTAGCTCAGTTGATAGAGCGCGTCGTTCGCAATGACGAGGTCAGGGGTTTGATTCCCCTCAGCTCCACCATCCGCCGTCGTCCCGCATGGCGGGACTATGGCGAGATGTCTCGCCGAAGCCGCCCCGGCGAAGGCGGACTTAAACCTATCGTATTTCAGCCCCCTTTGAGATGAGCAAAAATTCGCTTCCCTACCTTGTCTACATTCTCAGATCACTTCCCCAGAACTCTCGATTCTATGTGGGCTCAACCCGCGAATTGGATCAGCGGTTAAAGATCCACAATCAGAGAGGTTCGATCCATACCGCCAAGTTCGCCCCTTGGGAGCTGGTATGGCATGCCGCATTTCCAACACGCTTAGCCGCCGAAAAATTTGAGGCATATTTGAAAACCGGTTCAGGACGAGCTTTCGCGAAAAGGCACCTCTCGCCCGACTGAACGCCCCCTCTACCCCTTCCTTAACGATCCCGGCGTGCAGTCCAGTTTCTTACGGCACACGACGTTGAGATGGCGGGCATCTTGAAATCCACAGGCGTAGGCAACTTCGGCGATCGTCATTTTGGGCGTCTCCATCAACAGTACACGAGCACGGTCGAGCTGTTGACGTTGCACCTCCGCATACACCGAGGTCTGCAATGCGGTTCGAAACCTTACTTCGAGTGACCGCCGCGACACCCCCACTTCCCGCGCAATGTCATCGACGGAAATTGGGTTGGCCAGATGCTCGGTGATGTAGTCGAGCGCCTCGGCCACGACACTGTCGTTGACGGCCAATTTGTCCGTCGAACCTCGGGCCACGATTTTCAGCGGCGGCACGGTCCGCATGGCCAAGGCTTGGCGTGGATTCGCGAGCCGCGACAACATACACTTGGCCGCATAGGTTCCTATCCTTCGCCGATTGAGCTCGATGCTCGAAAGCGCAACCGCGGAAAAACCAAGCTGAATATCGTCGTTATCAACCCCTAACACCGCGACGTCGTCCGGCAGTTTGACTTCCACTTCTTCTGCAGCTTCCGCCACCGCTCGAGCCAAAGCGTCATTAAATCCGAAAACCGCCACCGGTCGGGGCAATTCCCGGAGCCAACTTGCGATAAGTTGGGTGGCCGAAGCACTGGGCGCATCACCCTCAGGCAATTCCGGCAGGATGAGCTCACGGGAAGAGAACCCCATCCGTTGCAGTTCCTTTTCATACCCCACCTGACGCAAACGCGACGATCGATGCTGCTGCACCCCACAGAACCCAAATTCCCGGAAACCCCGGCGCTGGTAAAATGCCGCCGCCATCTGGCCCACGCGTTCGTCGTCATTGAAGACGTTGTCCATGTCGACGGGGTGATATCGCCCCGAAACATTAACAATCGGGAGTCCCGACTTCAGGAGCACCGCCTCGTCTGCCTTCGAGGACACTCGCGTAATCAAACCATCCAAATTCAGTTTCTGCAGGGCTTTCCCATCAATTATCTCGGGACGAGCGATTTTAACCACGTGAACTTCCGAAGTATCGCGGAACCCATCCGCCAACCCCTGCAACACGCCATGCCAGTGCTCCGTCTCGATGGAGAGCATAATGCCAACGCGCTTGCGGGTAGATTCTGCCATGACTCCAAACAGACCCCGTGTGCGGAAAATGTAAACGCTTATGCGGTATAATGCCTGCGGACGAGGGAGGCCTGCTGATAGGGTTCACCTCCCCTATGAAACCCGGTTACATCGATTCTCTATTCTCTTTATCTGGCAAAGTCGCCGTCGTTATCGGCGGCACCGGTGAGCTCTGCGGCACCATGGCCTTGGGTCTCGCCCAAGCCGGAGCAGAGGTGGTCTTGGTCGGTCGCAATGAGACCAAAGCCGCTGATCGTTTGGCTCAAATCGAGGCCGCCGGAGGCAAAGCCTGGTTCCACGCCGCCGACGCCACCAGCAAATCCGAGCTCACCGCGTTGCGCGACGCCGTGATCGCCAAAGCTGGCCGAGTCGATGTGCTTGTTAACGGAGCCGGTGTGAATTCGCCCACTCCGGTGATGGAAATTCCGGAGGACGAATTCGACCACATCATCAACGCCAACCTGAAAGGCGTATTGTTCGCGTGTCAGGTATTCGGCGAAGCCATGCTCGAATCAGCTGACGGGGGATCAATTATCAATGTGGGTTCAGCATCAGCCCGCCTCCCCCTTTCCCGGGTCTTCACCTATTCGGCGTCCAAAGCCGCCGTGCACAATCTCTCCAAAAATATTGCCCGTGAGTGGGCCACGCGCGGAGTCCGCGTCAATCTGCTCGTGCCCGGATTCTTCCCCGCCGAACAGAACCGCAAAGTCCTCACGCCCGACCGCATCGAACAAATCATGGGGCACACGCCCATGAAACGCTTTGGCAATTCCGATGAGTTGATCGGCGCCACGCTCTTCCTCGCCAGCAACGCAGCGAGCAGTTTTGTCACCGGAACCGAGATCGAAGTCGACGGCGGTTTCGGCGCCATGACCATATAATCTTTCCCCCTACTCACCTGGAGTTTGTCACTTAGTAAGTGACAAACCTTCCATCCTCTTGGCCCTCCCCTAACTGCCATGTCTTCCTTTATTCACGACGATTTTTTGCTGCACAGTGATG
>CBFHXU010000003.1:0-58459 GCA_965659875.1 uncultured Opitutaceae bacterium | reverse complement strand
TCCAGACCTGCAGACAGCTCTTGATCGAATTGCCTGGTCAACCGCGCTGGGATCATTCGCCGCCGACTATTCCCTGCCTGCCTATGCGCCATTAAACTATTCCAACAAGGTTCAGGACGCAGTTTGGGAAACGCCCCCCATTGAGCTCGAAAGACAAAACGACGAAAGGCTCAAGAATGCCGGAATAGAAGAGAAACTCATTCAAGAGTTTCACGAGCATGCGAGCTATAGCATCACCAGCAAGACAGCCATTTCTTTAGCGATAGCCAGTATGGATGGAGTTCAGGGAAGGACTCAAATCATCGAAGTGGTGCTCGGAGCCAGTGATCGATTCGAGGCAGTAATGATGCTCAAAATTTGCGCGATTCTCAGCAACCATCACGAACTGGATACACCTCTCGACCGGATAGAAATCAAACGGGGCATGATCACCGCAATCGATCAGGATGATACGCTCGTGTTTCCGGTTGCGATCGAGTATCTGCATTGGACGCCGCTCGCCCTAGAGATAGCGGAAGACAAGGTTTTTGAAAACGGACGGCGAGAACTTTGGATTACCGGTGATGTATCGCCCCATGCTCGCAATCAACTCACGGAACTTGGCTGGGAAACGCAGGAAAATTGCTTCGAACGTTTTCTGGCTCAAGAATGATAAGTCAGATTGGGCTGAATCGTTCCACAAGGGTCGGCCACAGTTCAATAGCCTAAACAGATAGGCCATTGTGCTTCCGTTGATGGGATTCGGGGTTACATGATGAGCGCTATGACATTCCTGCGCGGTTGTTTTCTGGCCCTGATTTCTGCTGTTTGGTTCGCCTCTTCGACGATCGCCACCGACCGGCCGAACATTGTTTTATTCTTCGTGGATGATCTGGGGTGGAACTGTTTGGGGTATCGGAATCCCGAGCTCTTTATCACGCCCAATATCGATGAGTTGGCGCAGGACGGAATTGACTTCCAGCAGGGCTATGTCGCGGGACCGGTTTGTAGTCCGAGTCGGGCGACCCTCTTGACGGGCAAACATCCGGCGCGGCTTAAGATGGTCCGACATGTGCGTACAGATACGAAGAATGGCATTAAGCTCATTCACGATGACCAAGGGCGTCCGTCCCATCATATGTTGCCGACCGATCCGGCGCAGTTTCCGAGCAAAAACTGGGTGGATCTCGAACATGTGACTTATGCGGAAGCCCTGAATGATCTGGGATACTACAACTTGTTTTTGGGGAAGTGGCACATCGGAGAGGAAGGCTTCCATCCGGTTGACCAAGGATTCGCCCGGCAGATCGGCACGACGAATCAGGGGTCACCTTCCAGCTATTACCCGGACTATTTTAACACGTCGGAAGCGTTTCAGCAGGAGGGCGAAAAATACCTTACAGATAAACTCACCGATGAGGCGGTGACCTTCATCAACGATTGGGAGAAGGATCAGCCTTTCATGATGTCGATGTGGTATTACAATGTCCACACACCCAACCAAGGGCGCAAAGACCTGCTTCCGTTGTTTGCCGGCCGGGAAGGTTTCCTGGGTGATCCCAAGCGAGAACAGCTGGCGGCGCAGATCATGGCGATGGATGAGTCGGTGGGGCGCGTGCGGGGGGCTCTGAAGGAAAACGGGATGGATGAAAATACCGTGATTATTTTCACCTCCGATCAGGGGAGTTTGTTCGAATGGGAACCTTATCGCGGTGGTAAACGAATCGATACGCTCTGTGAAGGAGGGGCGCGGGTCCCGTTCATCGTCAGCTGGCCGGACGGATTTGATGCAGGCGTTGAAAACGAAAGTATCGTGCAGACCACGGACATTTTCCCAACTCTGGTGGAACTGGCGGGGGGTGATCCCAACGATTATGAGGATCTCGATGGGGTGTCTCTCCTTTCAACGTTGGAGAACAACGGCACGCTGGAACGAGGAGAGCCGATCTTTGGCTACCGGGCCTACGAAGATTTATACAGTTCAGTCCGAGAAGGGGACTGGAAGCTGCTGGGTTATCGCAGTGGGAAAACGAGCCTCTACCATGTGGAGAGCGACCGCGTGGAGCAAAACGACCTCGCGGCCCAGCACCCGCAAAAGGTTGCCGAAATGTTGGAGAAACTGACGGCTTGGGAAAAGCAGATGGGCGTCAGCCAATACTCCGGATTTCAGTAGAAATTTGGCGATGCCCGTCCGGTTGTTTTCCGGTGGCAATGACGTGGGGAGAAATCGGCCGAGTTTGAGGAATATTATCGGTGGGAGTTACCTCTTAGTCAGGTTGACCCCGCCCATGTTGTGATGTGGGATCACGGTAGTTCTACACTTCAACGTCTTCACAAATAATACTCCTACTCAATATGAAGAAATTCACAAAATCCCTCGCGGTCATGGCCGCCCTCGCGATGCCGTTCTCGGCATTTGCCGCCCACCACGGAAAACATGAAACTCCGTTGGCCAACCAAATGATCCTAGCCAGCATCGAGGCGGCCCAAGACAAGATCGGTCAACTCGCCGATGCCATTCCGGCTGACAAATATGACTACATGCCGATGGAAGGCGTTTCCAATGTGGGTGAAGTGCTGATGCATGTCGCTGGAGCGAATTACTTTATCGGGAACAAGCTTGGCGGTGAAATTCCAGAAGGCGTGAATCCCCGGGAATTGGGCAAAGGCGCCGATAAGGATGAAATGATCAAGATCTACAACGCGTCCGCGAAGATGGTCAAAAAAGCGATCAAAGGTATTTCGGAAGGAGCCATGGCGGAAGAGATCGAGTTCTTCGGCATGACCGCACCACGTGCTCGGTTGGCCACGATCGTCGCCGATCATCAGCACGAGCATCTTGGTCAGTTGATCGCTTATGCTCGGGCCAATGAGGTCGTCCCACCTTGGAGCCAGTAAGCGTCCAGCGATTATAATTCGTTTTCGAAAACGGAGTCCTGCGGGGCTCCGTTTTTTTTGGGCGGTTGAAACGGATTGGATGGCCACAGGAGGCACCGAAAGCACAGGAGGCTGAATGAGCCGCGGAAAGACGAGGGGCTGGAAGGTAGGGCGGCCTCGCCGAGGGCGCCGAATTCAGTTGGATGGAGCTTACTCCGCTGGTGGCGCGCTCGGCGAGCACGCCCTACCCGATACTGCGTTTTACTAGCCAGGCACATAATGCACAAGAGGCTGAGGGGCACCGCGGATGTCGGGCATAAAGCCCGACCCACCGGAGAGGCAGAAACGAAATGTGGGTCGGGCTTTATGCCCGACGGGTTGGGTTGCCTTATAAATTTTCCGGTTCGTCCTCAGCCGCGGCTTCAGGTGACGCGGCGTAGACTTGGCTGAGTTGACGGAAGATGGCTTCCAGTTGGGCGTAATAGTCGTCCTCGGGCATTTCGGATTTTCTGACACGGAGTGCCTCGACCTCGGCTTCCAATTCAGCGCGTTCGATGCGTTGGGCGTCGGTCATGCTCTGCTCTGCGGGGGACGGAATCAGACTCAAGAGGCGGGCCCAATTTCCGTCGGGTTTTATTTTCACGTCCCGGGCTTGTTTGCCAATCCGGGTGCCATTGAACCAGTCGAAGGGCGTTCCCCGGCTGTCGCCGTTGTCGTCGATCAGGGCATGTTCGGTCGCGAGTCGGCCACTTTCGTCGTAGAATATTTGAGTGCGGTCCGAGGCGGAGACGAACGCTTCCAAAATGGATATCTGGCCGTCGCGGTCGATGTCGGCGTCGGGATTCGTGATCGCAGAGGCGAGGTATTCGCCGAATCGGCTGTAGTTGATTTCGTTCCCGTTTTCGGTGGCGGTTACGACAATCCGGTCCGGGCCGGAAAGCGCGTTGATGAACGGCGCACTGGCGGCGCCGCCATGCACGATGACCATCGGTCGCTCGATGGGGGCGAGCCACTCCCGGAGTTCGGCCGAGGTCACGTCCGGGCCGATCAGATTGATCTTGGCGACGCGTCCGTCGTAGGTGCCGTGGCCGACGAAGACAAACCACAGCGTGTCGCGGCCTGATGTTGGTAAGCCTGCCAACAGTGATTGGATCTGATCGCGTTGGGGAACGTTTGATGACTCGGGCTCGTCTTCTGCTCCGATAACATGGGTTTTCAAACCTGCCTGGCTGCCCGCTGCTGCCCAAGCGGCGGCGGTGCGGGCAAAGGGTTCTTCGTAGCTCTCTTCGCCGGGGGCACCGACGACGACGAGAAGGTCGCCGTTGCTAGGTTCCTCCGCCCAGAGGATTCCACTCAGCCCGAAAGTGACGGCCAGTATTCGAAACAATTTGTGACGTGGACGAGCGATCTTCATGCGAGTCCTTTCCAGCGTCGCCACGCCCATTCGGCGACAAAGCAACCGAGGACCATGATGAAGACCCAACCATTGTGCCAGAGGGAGCTGGCGTGGGTTTCGGTGATGGGGGCGGGAGCGCGCACAAGCTGATCCGCCAGATTATCGAGATCACTCCACGCGAGGAGTTCCCCGCCGGTGCGACGGGCCAGTTCCGCGAGTAGGTCGGGATTGGGATCGAGGGCGGCGAACTCGGCGGCGTCGGGGTCATTGACCCAACCCGCCTCGGCCCGTCCAATCAACCGACCCTCCACATCACTTACTTCCACGGCTGCCAAATAGCCGCCTGCTTCCCGACCGGTAAACTCGGCTTCGTAACGCCCCGGCGCATTGATTGTCGGCTCGGCGTCGAGCGTGACGGAGGAGAACTTTTCCGCGGCGTCCTCGCCGTCATCGAACCCGGCGCGGGTGATCGTGATCTTCACCTGCGCGAGATCGAGCGGGAGGTATTCCTCGTCGCGAGCGATGACGGTGAAACGCATGCCCGCGCCTTCTTCACTGGGGGTCACCCGTAGGCTGACTGGGGTGGGCACTTCCGTAACCAACCAGCGCGCGACCTGCCGCCAGAATCGGGCGAGGTCCAGTTGTTCGACCGAACCGGCCAGTCCCCAGCGCCACAAATCACCGACGGCCAATACGCCGACGCGTCCCGCGCCGAAACGCTGGGCCACGAGTCCGGGGAAAGATTGGCCGGACTCATCGCGGAGTGAAGCCAGGACGGTTGCGCCGGGTTTGGTGGCGGAGATGCCGTTGGCGATTAGGAAAGGGGGCATCGCGGTCAGGCGGTCCCGCTCATCCGTCTCCACCGAACGGATACGGGTCCAAGGCTCCAGCCAACCTTCCCGCGTGAGGTCCCAGGTCAATTGTCCCACGGGTTGTTGATTGCTCCGTCGATCGAGGTAGATGGGCAAGGCCGCGGACAGCGGGGTATCGCCGTAGTCGCCATGGGCCAAGGTATCGACTCCACCCAGCATGAGCAGACCTCCGCCCCGTTCCGTGGCAAAGCGGCGCAGCAACATCTGTTGGGCCGGGGTGAAAAACTCGGCTTCAACGTCGTCGAGGATCACCGCGTCGTAATCGAAGAGCACTTCGGCGGTGCGAGGAAATCCGCTGCGCAGTTCTTCGGAATCGCGCGTGTTCACGCGCGTGAGCACGGGTTCGTCGTAGCGGGCAGTATCGTCGGTCGCATCCACGAAACCGCGGTAAAGAGGGTTGCTCGATTCGCCGGCCTGTCCGCGAAATTCGAATTTGGGTTCACGACGGGCGAGACGCAGCAGACCCACCAGATCGAGTTGGGGGTCTTCGATGAGGGCGCGGTTGAGGAACTTAAATTCCCAGTTGGGTCGGCCCCCGACGTAAAGCACGCGGTAGACCGGACGTCCGCGGTCGACCATCAGGTAACGTTTGTTATTGGCGGTGGTCGCCTCGGCCGGTCCGTCCGTCGACTCGGGCTGGGCGCTGACCTCGTAGAACTGAATGCCCGATCCGCTGGGGCGCCAATCGAAGTCGATTTCGGCGGTATCGTCTTCGGACCGCATCTCGGCACTTTGTTCGATGGGAACTTCCGCGGGGCCGGCGGTCAGTGGCCGCACCGTCACCGCGAGCGGTTCACCAGCGAGCTGTCGTCCGGCGACGGCAACACGCAAGGAGACGGGAGCATCATCAAACGCGGTTTGACGCAGGGTGGTGTGAGCGACGCGCACATCACGGAGAGCAACGGGGTCACCGACCACGACAGGGTAGACGGGCGGCAGGCCGCTGAGATCCATCGTCTCCAGATTGAGATCGGTGGCGTTGCCATCGGTGAACAGCACGACGCCGGCCAGGGGTTGTTGGGCAAAACGTTCCCGGACCCGGGAGAGTGCGTGCGCGATGTCGGTGCGGGGACCGGTGAAATCGAGCGCAGCGAAATCGGCGACGCGCCGTAGATCATCATCGAAAACGTAAGAGCGGATTTGAAATGCCGCGTTTAAATCCTCCCACCACGGGGTGGCCGGTGCGACCAGTTGGGTGCGCATACGATCCCCGCGATGAGACGCGGCACTGCGGTCGGAGATGGTCATGCCCCGGCTGTTGTCCGCTAAGACGGCGATGAGATTCGCGCCGGGCTTCGCGCGCGAAGCCAGCCATTGGGGATCCAGCAGGCAGAGCAAGAGCAGGCCGATTCCGAGCAGGCGGAGGGCGAGTCCGACCGCTAGTGAACCGCGTTGGTGCTCGCCGGGTTTCAGGGCATACCACGCCAAGGGGACGAGCACGACCACCGCGAGTAGGGCAATCCACCACAACGACGATCCGGCAAAATTAAGGGATGCGAATACCATGGGGATCACGGTTATTCGGCCGCGCGCGGAGTATCCCGCGGTTCGGCCCGAGCAGACTCAGCGGCGCTCAATGCTTCGTAATATTTACGCACGGAATCGGCATATTTTTCCGGCACGGGATCGCGATCGATCGGTTGCAGCGTTTCCGGGTCCTCTTGGCGGGCGAGTTCCTGTTGGAGCCAAGCGCGGGCATCTTCCAGGGGACCCACGATGCCGGAGTCGACCAAGTCCCATTGGGGCTCGGAGCCCTGACGTTGCCAGCCTCGGCGCAATTCCTCGGCCTGACCGCGCGCCTCGCCCAACTGTTGACGGAGTTCGGGGTCGTCCATCAGCGACTCAATTGTCCGCAGTCGATCGGCCCAATCGGCAAAGTTGTCTCCGGTCAGAGGACCGGCGGGAGTGCCATTGCGGGTCCCTCCGCCTCCCCCTCCAGAGGACGTGCCGAGAGCTTCGGCGAGTTGATCCAGTAAAGTCGAGGGAGAGGGCGGTCCTTCGCCAGGTTCAGGGTTTGATTCTCCCGGGGTGGCGGATCCGGGGGATCCGGACTGAGCCACGCCCGATTCCGAAGGGGTTGAGCCGGTGGCGGGTTCGGTGCCTTCGGTGGGACCGTCGGAGGAGGGAGATGATCCCGGTTCCGAGCCGGGGGTCTCGCCGGGTTGGGATCCTTCGCGCAGATTTTCTCCGCGGCCGGCAACCAATTCAGTGCCGGGTTCGCCTTCATCGGTGGCGCGCGACGTTGAGCCGGGCTCCCCGAAATCGGACTCTTCACCGGTTCCCGGTTCTTCGCCCGGGCCCGCGGCGAGATCCGAGACGGATTCGTCGGGTTGTCCGGGACTGGATGAGGTTCCCTCTTCCTCGCCGTTTTGGCCTCCGTTGCGGGCGGCGCTTTCATCCCGCAATTGCCGGACGAGATCGTTCAGTTCGTTTTGCGCGAACCGCAGTTCGGCGCCTTCGTCACCGAGCACAGCGTCGGCGGCGCGTTCGACGCCCTCGCGCAAGCGATCCAATGCCGGACCCACGCCGGACTGTTGTCGACGGGCTTCGTCGACGAAGCCGCGTTGCAGCAATTCACCGGCGGCGCGCAATTGTTGATCGGTGCCGCCGATACCCTGTTCGCGCAATACATCGTAAAGTCGGCGGTGCAAGACGGGCTCAGCGGACTCCGCATCGGCGGACGCTTGGCGAAGCCGATCCATCAAATTTTCGTAACGTTCGCGTTGTTCTTGGACGACCTCGGCCAATTCATCGTGGTTGTTGCTGCCATCCAGAGAGGGAGGTCCTTCCGGGGTCTCGTCCCATTGCTCCTGGAGAGCCTCCTGTTGTTCCGCCAGTTCGCGGGCCTGGCGGCGAAGCTCGCGCATTTCTTCACTGAAAATATTGGAAGAATCTTCCCGCAGATTTTCCCCAGTTTGTTCGAGGGATTCGCGAGCGCGGGTGCCGGAAGCGAGGGCTTGGGAAACGTTGCCTTCTTCGAGTTGTTCTCCCGCTTCCTGCATATCCTCGCGGGTCTGTTCCAGCTGTTGGCTGGCTTCTCGCCGCTGATCCCCGGCGGGCATGTTGTCCACGCGTTGGCGGGTTTCGTCCAGCTCCGCCAACATCCGACGTTGTTCTTCCTCCAGTCGTTTGAGCTCTCGGCGAATCTCTTCACGTTCGGCATCGTCCGCCGCGGCGGCGAGAGCGGTCTGGAGTTCCTGGAGCCGTTCATTGAGGTCGTCCTGACGACGGGCCAATTCCTTGAGTCGGGCCAATACGTTGAGTTGTTCGCGCTCTTCGGGCGAGGCGGGAGGTTGGGCCTCGCTTTGGGTGGCGTAGTCGTCGGATTCCTGGCGGAAGCGGAGTTGATTGAGTTGATCTTGGTTGCGCCCACCGCCCCCGCCGCCGCTGCCGGGTTGGCCTTGAGCGACCTGGGTTTCGCGCGGTTGAAGTTTGAGGAGGGCACGGAAGGCTAATTGAGCATCGGCCCAGGCGTCGGGCAGGGGTTCAAGACTCTCTTCAATCTGCGCGTCACTTAAATGGTCGGTGGTATCCTCCATGGCCTCGGCGGCGCGATCAGCCGCTTCGATCAATGTGCTGTCTTCAATATTCTGGCGGAGTTCTTCCAGCATGCCGAGGGCCTGTTCCTGTCCGATGACCAAGGTATCCACATCGTCGACGTACGTGGGAGGAGGGGTGTCGCTTTTTCTCAGGTTCCAGATCGCGACGGAAATTTGTCTTTGGATTTCGAGCAGATCACCGGCTGGTCCGCCACCACCACCGCCGGGAGGCGGGGAGCCGCCTTCACTTTCCCGGAAAATCTCATCCAATGCCCGGACTTCGGCGAAGAACAAGTCGCCGGTGGTGCGCCGGGTTTGACCATCGGGTCCAAAATCATCGGCCCAGCCGAACCAGGTGATCAGTTCGTCGACTTCGACGGCGTGAGACTCGAGCGCCAACTGATAATCGATGCGAGATTCCACCACGGGTGTTCCCTCGGTGGCGAACGACTGAAAAACCGGTTCCGCCGCTCCGATACTGTAAGCGAGTCCGAAGTCGATCAGCCCGAAGTCGTCTTTGATGCGACCTTGCAGATCGAGCTCTTCCAGCGGGGATACCCGTTGATCGCTGCGGGGAAACTCGAGGGTGATCTCGGGCCGAATGTTGGGCTGCACTGCGATACGGATGTCGGTGGGGTCAGGATCCGTCCGACCCTCGGCATCCGCGAGTTCGAGCCTCCAGTGCCGGGACTCGGTGAGAATGGTCGAAAGACCAAAACGGGTGCGCTCATCATTGCGCGGGGTAAGGTCCAGCGTGTCGCCGTCAGTCGAGACCAAGGTGGCCCTCTCTAGTGAGCGATTGACCAGAAATTCGTAGTCCAGTTCTGCTCCGGCGACGGCGCTGATGCGGCGGGTATCGATAAAAGACCGATCGGGGAGTCCGGTATAGTCCGGATAATTGAGGGCAGCATCCGCCCGCACGAGATCGGGGAGCTCAAACACCGTCAGGGAAAAATCGGGGGTGCGACTGCCGTCATGCTCGACGTGATATACGGTGTCGGATGAAACCTCCGGCAGGGTGAAGGCAAAAACCGGATCGGACAGACTTCGCGCCATGGTGGATTGCCCGCTCGCTCCGTCAGCCTGTCGCCAGTGCAATACGGTGGAACTGGGCATGCTTTCATTGAAGCGCGCGGCTACTACCACGGTGGTGCCTTTCTCAATTTCGACCGATCCCGGCGTGATTTCGATGCCGCTTGAGGCCCAGGCAGCTTCGGGGAAAAGGCGATCCCAGGACCAAGCGGGGAAGGTGGCGAATCTCAGGCCGGTGATTCCGATGACCAAGGCCGCCAAGATCGCGGTGCCGTGAGCCGCCGCCATCCAACGGGAATGTTGGCGCGGAGCGAGGTGCCAGACGCTTTGGGTGACGCGATCCACGGCCTCCTTGAGCAGGCGTTCCTGCATGAAGTTGAGTTCACCGTCGGCCTTGCTGTGTTGTTCGACGGCCGTGCGCAGCATCGCATCCAGCTCGGGGTTGTCCGCTTCGATTCGGCGAGCCGCGGCCAGAACGTCCAAACGGGTTCGCAAGACAAACCAGATTTGAATTCCGGCGCCGACGGCGATGGTCAGGAGAAAGACGGGACCGATCCAGGATGACAATCCCTCGACTATAAAGTGCAGCCCCAGAAAACCGCCGATCAGGCCGGCGGCGACGGACCAGATCACCGCGCCCGTTTCGTGCATGCGGACCGATTGATAGCTCCGGGCAATCGTAGTCAGCTCCCGTTCGAGACGAGTTCGGGGAGAGAACAACAATGTCAGGGAGCGTCGACTCATGAGGTTAGTTGGCCGGGTTGGCCGCGACCGGTTCAGCTCCGGATCGGCGATTAAAGTAGAGGGCGAGCAGGCCTTCGACCATGAGCAGGCCCACGGCGACGAGGATGAACCAACGCCATGCGCGTTGGCGGCTTTCGCTCACCAGACCGGACTCGGGCCGGGCGTCGGTATTCGTACTGCGGGCGACGGGAGTGGCATCGCGGTTGGCTAAAGGAACGCCGAGGTCTTCGAAGGCATCCCATCCCAATACCTCGGATTGGATTTCTCCGGGAGGGATGTTGAGCGCGACGGAGCGGGACTTGCCGTTGTTTCCCGGCAAGGTATGGACACCGGGGGATTCGGGGGCCGGGGTGCCCGGAGGAAGGCCGAGGCGGTCGAGATTGCTTAAATCGGTAACGACGAGAGGAGCGGTGCCGCCGGTGGCCCGTTCGGCCAGAGATTGGAGCCAAGGCACAAACTTGGTGGAGAGTACCCAGGGACTATCGCGCGGCGACCAACTTGAGGCCCATACAATCAAGCGTCCGTCGCCGACGGCGGTTTCGAGCACAGCGGGTTGTTGATTGTCGAAGCGCGCGACGACTTGGGTGGCCGAGTCGGCGGGCAGGGCCAGATCAACTGTCGTTGAAAAACGAATCCGGGTAAAATCACTGAAGCGCGGATCAGCGAAGGAAGCGAACAGCGGATGGCCGAAATCGATTTCCCCGAAGAGCAGGGGTTGAGCGGGTTGGTTGACGCGACTGGCCCAACCCGTTTCGCCGGCCAGCTGAGCGGCGGTGGCGACGAGTTGAGTCGAGTCCGCCAGCACCAAAACGAATGCCCCGCCGGCGAGGTGTTGTTGGAGGCGGCTGAGTTCGGCGGCGTCCGGTTGAGCTGTGACGAGGTGTAATCCGGGGGTATCATTACCAGCCTCGTGGGCGTTGATCACCACGGGATCCCGCCAGCCGGAAACGGCGCTCTGCAGGTAGAAGCCCGCTTTGTTGGTATCGCCGATATCGGCGTCACCCCAGATTTGAAACTGTAACTCGCGCGGGAGGTTTCTTACGACATAGAGCGAGCGGCCCAAATCGTCGGGGTTTTCGGCCATACCGATGCGCAACGTGGTGGGAGCGTCGGGTGAGATGGGCAGAGCCAACAAGCGCGTGCCGGTGGTGGGTATCACGATTTCAACCGGCTCCTGCCAAGGTTCTTCGGTTTCGGCATCCCACAATTGCACCGAGAGCGATTGCGGGGTGGCGGGAGGCGGACCGGAAATGCGCACCCGGGCGGGCGCTCCCTGCCCCTGATCGGCGCCCCAGCCCAACCACTGTAGGGTAAAGCCCTCCGTCTCGGCGCTGGCTTCGGCCGTGACCAATTTTATGACGGTTTGGTCGGGCCAATCCAAACTCGCCAAACCCGCGAGGCGGGTGCCGGTGGTGAGGTCGGAAATGATAATCAGTTCGGCCCCGGCGCCACCGCCTTGCCATTCGTTGACTTCGCGCACCGTTTCGAGGGCACGCGCCACGGCGTTGTCAATCCACGTTGCCTGCCAGGAGGGGGACTGTCCGCTCACGACGGCGGAGACCAGTCCGGTTCGCTCGGAGGGTAGGGTTCGCTGCCACTGCTCAGCACTGATCAGGGTCTCGCTGTCGCCGTCGAAGGCAATGAGCTCGAACCGATCCGAAGGTTTCAAATCATCCACGATGGTCTCCACCTGCTCCGTCGCGTTTTCCCAGCGACCCGGAGATCTCATGCTGGCACTGCGATCGAGTAGCACGATGACGACGCGTGAGGGATCGGTGGTGGCGGGGGGTGGGGCGGATTGATTCCAATACGGGCGGGCAAAAGCCAAGGCGAGCAGGGCAACGATCAGGCATCGGAGCAACAAAAGCAGGGGGTGCTGAATCCGGCTGCGGCGGTCGAGCCGCGGCGTGGAAGGGGACAGAAAACGCAGGGCACTGAAGGTTATTTGATCCCGGGTGGCCCGTCGGATCAAATGGGCGACGATGGGTCCGGCGATCAGGAATAATCCGGCCAGGAACCAAGGAGAAAGCAGACTCATGCGCTGGCCTCCTCTCGGACCGCGGGTTGACCCCGGCGAGCCTGCAAAAATTGCACCAGCGAATCGGCCATCGGCTGATCAGTGGTGGTGAGGTGATGCAGCGCGCCATGGCGTTGGAAGGTGGCTTTTACTTCCTCAAGGTGGGCGTTGATCCGCGATTGGTAGCCTTCCCGGGCTTGAGCGGGATCAATGTAGTGGGATGCGCCGTCTTCGAGATCCTGCCACACGGCGGCCCGTCCGAAATCGAGATTCAATTCGGCGGGATCCAGAACCTGCAGGGCCCGCACATCGTGGCGGGCGGCGGTGAGTTCACCCAACTCCCGAGCCCATGTGTCAACCGGCGGGAGAAAATCGGAGATGAGAAGGATTAGGGTGCGCTTGCGGCAGAGGCGGGCGACTTCCGTGAGGGCCGGTCCCAGCGCGGTGTCGCGACCGGAGGGTTCTCGGGTCAAGGTGGCGTAGATGTGCTGGAGGTGACCCGGGCGCCAACGCGGCGTTACGACCCGTTCCATGCGTTCATCGAACAAGGCGGCGCCGACTACGTCACGTTGTTCGTGGAGGAAACGAGCGAGCGTAGCGGCGAGGGTGCGCGCGTATTCGATTTTTGGATGCTCGCCGGAACCGAAACTCATGGAGCGGCTGACATCGAGGATGACGAGGGCGCGCAAGTTGTTCTCGTCTTCATATTTTTTAAGATAGTAACGATCGCTGCGGGCGTAGGCCCGCCAATCGAGATAGCGCAGATCGTCACCGGGGGTGTATTGGCGGTATTCGGTAAACTCTGCGGAAAAACCGGTAAACGGACTGCGGTGCAGGCCGGAACGCACGCCCTCCATCACGACCTTGGTGCGCAGTTCCAGATCCTTGACCGCCAACAAGGCGGAGGGATCGGCGGAGGGCACGGTGGAGGCAGGCATGGCGGAAGAGGAGGAGACTCGGGAGACGGGGGTTTAGACGAGGCGAACCGTTTCGAGCAGTCGGGCGACGACGGCGTCGGCGTCGATGCCTTCGGCCTCGGCGCGGTAGTTGAGGAGCAAACGATGACGCAGCACCGGAGCCGCGAGTTTGGTGATGTCCTTTTCCGTGACGTGACTGCGTCCCTGCCAAAGCGCGCGGGCCTTGGCGCCAATGATCAAAGCCTGGGCGGCCCGCGTGCCGGCTCCCCAGTTGAGCCACTGGTTGATGAAGTCGGGGGTGTCGGTCTGGCCCGGACGCGAGGCGGCGGTGAGGCGCACCGCGTAGCGCACGAGATCGTCGGCTACGGGAACCTGGCGGGTGAGTTTTTGAAATGCCAACGCGTCCTCGGCACTGAAGACCGATTCGATGACGGCGGGGACTTGGGAGGTGGTGCGCGAGACGACCGTCACTTCGTCGGCTTCGGGCAGGTAGTCGATATTTACGTTAAAAAGAAAGCGATCTAACTGCGCCTCGGGCAGCGGGTAGGTGCCTTCCATTTCGACAGGATTCTGCGTCGCGAGCACGAAGAACGGTTCTTCCAGTCGGTGCCGCACACCACCGGCGGTCACCTGGTGTTCCTGCATGGCTTCCAACAGGGCGGCCTGCGTTTTGGGCGGAGTGCGGTTAATTTCGTCGGCGAGCAGCAAGTTGGCAAACACGGGGCCGGGCACGAACGTCAGCTTCCGGCCCTCGGCGGATTCGGTGAGGATTTCCGTGCCGGTGATATCGGCCGGCATCAGATCCGGGGTGAACTGAATGCGTTGGAATTTGAGATCGAACGTTTGAGCGACGGATTTAACGAGGAGCGTTTTGGCCAGACCGGGCGCGCCGGTGAGCAGGCAATGACCGCCGGCCAGCAAGGCGATCAGGATCTGTTCGATGACGTCCTCTTGGCCCACGACGACTTTGGCGAGCTCTTGGGTCACCTGTTCGCGTCCCTTTTGCAGGGTGGCAAACGCGTCGGCGTCGGTGGGAGGAAGATCGGGAGGGGTGGGTAATTCGTTCATAGGGGAAAGGATAAGGTGAAAGGTTGGGACGATCAGTGGGTCATCGCGTAGTAGATAATATTGATCGCCATGGGATAGGCCATCTTCTCGGAAAATCGGTGAAAGTAAGTGGGATCGGCGCCTTCCTGTTCCCAGCCGTCACCGAGATCGGTGTTGTGGCAGATGATGGTCATCATGCGGCCCTTGTCGTCGAAGATGGCCCAATAGTGCACCGGGCCGGCGCCGCGTTCGGAGGTTCCGCCGGATTGAAAATAGTTTCCGATCCCGGGCATCTGGGGTTTTTCGTCGAGGTCGAAAACCGCGTGGAAAATCGGATGATCCACTTCGAGTTCGACCAGCGGGTGGTCGGGAAACACGCGTTCGATTTCGTGGCGGAAATTGCGCCAGTCTTCATCGCCCCAAAAGTCATCCACCATGAGGAATCCGCCGTTGAGCAGATACTCGCGGAGGGCGATGACCTGATCGTCGCTGAACAAGAGACTCCCCGGTTCGACCATGTAGACGAATGGGTAGTGGCGAAGCTCTTCCGGGGTAATGTCTATGTAGGTGACTTCGGGATTCACCTTGAGGCTGGTCATCTGTTGGAGCCGGTAGCTCAGATTTAAATCGGCTTCGGGTGCATCAACCGACCAACGGCCGCGGCCGCGTCGACTACCGAAACTGCCCCAGCCTCGATCCCAGGAATCGTAGCGGAGGCGGGCAAAGGAGAACACGTCGTGTTCGAAGGCGGGGTCGACGGCCCACTCCGGAACCGGTCGAGCGGGTTCGCCCCGACCTCTTCGTGAGCGTTGGCCAAAACTCACCGCCGCGCCGATTAGAATGACGATCAACAGCCACACCGACCAGGGAGGGCGACGCGCGAGGAAGTTGGAAACAGGAGGAGAAGCAGACATCAGTGGGAGTTTGAGACCGCCGGAGCGGTAATTCGGTCCAGTAATTCGTAGGCTTCCCGAAAACGCGGAGCCTCCTCCAGTGCTTGGAGCACGTGGCGGCGCGCGGCAGAGGAATCGGAAGGCTCCAATAGAGAGGCGAGCTGGAAGTGGATCGCGGCCCGGTCCGGGGGATCCAAGCGGAGCAAGGTTTCGCCGGCGGCGCGGGCCACCGTCGGTTCGTCCAAGGCGAGATGCGCCTCCAGGCGGGCTCGCCAAGGGGTTGCTCCCAGCGGATCGATGGCGAGCCAAGCGTCGCTCCATTGCGCGACTTCGGCCCAGTTGCCGTCGGCTTGAGCGAGACCGAGGAGTCGCCTGACGGCGGGCAGTTGATCGGCCTGATGAGAGACGATGGTCAGCAGGGATGCTTTTTCCGCCTCCTCGTCACCGAGTTCGCGGCAGACGTGGGCATGGAGTCGGTGCAGGTTTTCCGGATCCGGGAAGTAGGTGCCCTCGTCGATGAGAGTTTCGAGCAACTCCCGCGCGTTGGCCCAACTCTCGTTGTCCATCATGTTGCCGACGCGGGCGAGTGATTCCTCGAGATTTTGGTCACTGAACGGAAGGTCGGCATTGGGTAGAATCTGGACGAACATGCCGGGCGTTTCTTCTTCGAGGGAGAGATCGAGATCCGGGGCAAAGTTGTCCGCCAAGTCCTTGGCGAAGTCGGTGAATGCATCGTCGAGCTCGTCCATCGGCGCAAAATGGGCGGCGAGGGCATCGTTGATTTCACGGTCGTTCGCCAAATCACGCAGCAGTTCCCGCAGTGGCTCAAAGCCGTAGGTGCTGATCAGATAGTCCACCACGAGGTAAGACTGATAGTAGGCAAACATGGTGGCGGCGCCGTCTTCGGCTTCCATGAAGGCGGCGCTCATCCGGCTGACGGGTTTAAATTCTCCGGCTTCGATGCGGCGGTAGTAGTCAGCCGACATGAGCTGACCCCAGGCGGGATTGCGGCGCAGTTCCTCGTAGACGGAAATGCCTTCGCTGAGCCAACGGGGCATACGATTGTTGCTCATGGTCAGCGTGATGACGTGGGCGAATTCGTGCCACAATACGGCTTCCCAGTTGGCCTGTTGCGAGGCGGGACTATTGACGGTGAAGACTGAGCCAAAACACACGCCTAAAAATCCGCCGACCCCGGGCATGCCAAACGTGCGCACGGCAAAGTCCTGCGAGTTGGGATAGATTTCGACGGTGGTGACTTTTTCGAGCTCGATACCGTAGCGCCGAGTGAGATCAACTCGAGCCTCTTCCAATAAGGCCAAGGCGCGATCCCCGTAGATGTCGGCCTCTTCCGTGCTCATGCGAATGCGGAAATGATCACTCTCCACCGTAGTGAAGTCATCGATACGGTCGCGCAGGGTGGTGAGGTTGAAGGCATCGATGTTGTAGCCGTCGCCTTCGTGGGCGAGCTCGGCGAAATACCAGCCTTCCTCCTCTTCGCCGAGACGAAGGAGATCGCGCGCGAGTTGCACCTTGGCGGGCATAAAATTAGGGTCGGCGGCCACGGCTCGACGCTGCGCGGCGGCCCCTTCCTCGAAGCGGTAACGTTGCGAGAGTTTGAGCCCGATGAGGTGGGGCACGCGGGGGTTCCGGGGCCAGTCGCGCAAGGCGTCATCGAGATGCGCCTCGGCGGCGGCATAATTGTTCTGCAGATTGGCGATCGCGGCGAGGTAGGCGTGGGCCTCGGCGTGGCGGGGATTTACGTCCAAAACCCGATCGATTTCGAGCCGGGCGGTGGCGAAATCCTCGGCGTTGATCTGGTAGTCGATCATCAAGAGGCGCGCCGAAATTTGAGTGGGGTTCTGCGCCAAGGCCCGTTGCGCCAGTTCCATCATCTGCCGGGGATTGCTGTCGCGGAATGAAGCGGCGTATCCGGCCAACATGCCGGGGTCGTCCGGAAAGAGTTCCAACCCGCGCTGAAACGTGCGGGAGGCCAAGGCGGGGTCCTGTTTGTCCAGCGCGAGTTGCCCCGCGATGAGGAAAGCGTCCCGCGAGGCGGGTTCCGCTTCTTGAGCGGGTTTGAGAAATCTTTCAAGGATGAGTTTCGGTTCAATGCCGGCCCGCAGGGTGGCTTGGCTGATCGCGGCCAAAAAGCCGGCGTCTTCGGCGACCGGTAGGCGGCGTTGGTAGGCTGCGTAGTTGATCGCCTGCACGATTTCCGACTCCTCGTAGTAGGACTGCGGCCAGAGCTCCTCATGATATCGAGCGGCGTCCTTGCGCAGCATCATGACCCACAGTCCGGAGGGAACCGCGGCGGACGCGGAAGTCATCCGCGCATATAGCTCTTCGTAGTCTCCCCTGAGCATGAGGATCTCTCCCTCCAGCCGCCACCAGTCCTCGTTGTCGCTTTCGATCTGAGTTCCCGTATAAGCCATCTCCAGAGCCAAGTCTAATTCCCCTTGAAGGAAGAGGGTCTGGGCGGTGGCGAAGGAAGGTCCAAGGGGAGGGACTTCCTGGGCGATTAAACCGGATCCAAACACAGTCATCAGGCCCAACCAAAGGCCGATCCAACCGCGTGAGATACGGTGGTTTATCGTGACGTGTGGACCCGGGGTTGAATGCACAGAATAAGAGGGGCCGTATTCTGAATTTTCGCGACTCAAAATCGGTAAATCATGCGACAAAGATGCGGGAGGCGCGCTCGGCGAGCACGCCTTACCTGTTTCCGGGTTCGCCGCAGTCGGGATTTATGGCCACAGAAGGCACAAAAAGCGCGGGGGTGGAGCGGGGTGGTTTGCGTAGTGCCATGCTTCAGCTGGCACTGAGAAACGCCGGCTAAAGTTTACCCGCCTACGGCGGCGCTAAAGGCGACTAGGGCGCGGCGCTAATTGGTCTGAATCAGTTCACCTTCGGTTTGATCCAGTTGAGCACGGTGACGAGGAGGACGGGGAGGAAGGTCAGGGTAACGAGACTCGTGAAGAGGAGGCCGAAGAGGACGATGGCGCCGACGCCGCGGTAGAGTTCGGTGCCCGCGCCGGGGATCAGGACCAGTGGGGCCAAACCGCAGACCGTGGTGATCGTGGTCATCATGATCGGTCGCAGGCGGGAGGCCAATGCGTCTTCCACGGCGGCGGCGATGCTGCTCGCACCCGCCCGGAGATTGGCAAGGGTTTCTTCGACGATGAGGATGGGATTATTCACCACCGTTCCAAGCAGGATCAGGAATCCCAACATCGTGATCATGTCGAAGGGTTGGCTAACAGCTTTTAATCCAAGGAAGGGCAGGGCTGATCCGAAAACATTGAAAAGCCAAAGCCCGATGATGCCACCCGCGATTCCGAGCGGCACGGTGAAGAGGATGATAAACGGGTAACCCCAGTGGGTGAAGATCACGACCAGCAGAAGGAAACACAGCACGATTGAGACGATGAAATTGGAACCGAGCGAAGCACGCGTCGCTTCGAGTTGATCACTGGCACCCGAAAGCGAGGCAGTCACGGCGGGTGGGATTTCGCCGTTTTCATGCATGTAGCCCACGACTTCATTGCGCACGATATCGACGGCGGTTTCGAGCGCGATCTCGCGGGGCGGAATGATGTTGAGGGTGACGGTGCGGCGACCGTCCACGCGGCGGATGGCATCGGTGTCGACGGTCTCCACGATATCCGCCAACGCACTCACTGGCAGCACGCCGCCGCCAGGGGTGTGGAGGGACATTTCACCCAGGGTTCCGATCTGCCGATCGCTCACTTCCTGACTGTAGAGGTAGATGTCGATTTTGTTGTCCTCGTAGAAAAATTCGTCGACGTAGGCGCCGTCGGCCAAGGCGGCGAGGGCGTAACCAAATTCCGTGTTGGAGAACCCAAATTCGGCGGCGCGATCCCAGCGGGGGCGTATTTCCACGAGCGGTTGGCCGAGGACCAAATTCGAGGGAGAGGAACCGATCTGAGGGTTTTCGAATACTTCTTCTGCTCGGCGATAGGCGGCGAGGGCGGTGGCGTAGATTTCCGGTAGATTGGAGCCGCTGATCTCCAGGTTCACACTCCGCGTGCCGCCGTCGTTGCTGGAGATAATCGAGCCGCGGGCGGCAAAAGCCCGCATGCCGGGGAACGATTTGAAATAATTGCTCAAGACAACCATGAGCGCGTCGATATCGCCGGGGTTATGCGTCGTGACAATGGCCGTCAGAGAGCCCGTATTGACGATCAGAAGAAAGCGGTTCAGCGGGGGAACGTCGGTTCGGCCTTCGGCGTAGTCGGCAGGATCCGCGTTAACCTGCGGCACGAACTTCGCCTCCACTTTGGCGGCGATTTCCTTCATCGCCTCGAGGCTGTAGCCGGGCGGGGCAATCATTCGGGCGAAGGTCTTCGCTTCTTCACCTTCCGGCAGATATTCGGCGGGGGGAGTCAACACCAACAGAGCGGTGCCGGTGAACGCGATGGTGCCGATTATGAAGGTGGCACGGCGGCGAGCGGAGCCGACCAACCAATGTACGAGTTTGATGAAGGATTGTTTAAAAGGGGCCGGGGCGGGGTCGCGGTCGCCGATCGGGCGGGAAGCGAATTTCAGACGCGCCGTTGCGGCGGGCACAAGCGTCACGGCGATGATCATCGAAAGGATGATCGAAGCGGAGATCGCAATCGCGATGTCCGAGTAAAGCTGGCCGGCTTCTTCCTGCACGAAAAGCACCGGAACAAACACCAGCACCGTCGTCGCGGTGGAGGCGAGCACGGCGGTCCAGACCCGCCGCAGGCCGGCGATGGCGGCTTTGAAGGGATCGAGTCCGCGCCGTCGCTCGATCTCGATGGCCTCGAGCACCACGATGGTATTGTCGACGGTCATGCCGATGGCGAAGGCGACGCCGGCGAGGGAGATGACATTGATGGTGCGCTCGGCAATAAACAGGCCGAGGAACGCGGCGATGGTGCAGATGGGAATACCCAGAATCCCAACCAGCGTAAGCGGCACCGACCGCAGGAAGAGGAACATTACAAACGCCGCGAGCACGGCCCCGAGGGAGAGGTTGGTCCAAACGTTGGAGATGGAAGCTTCGACGTATTGCACGTCGTCGTTGAAGAGCTCCATCTTCATGCCGGCGGGCCCGAGCAGCTCGCGGTTTACCTCCACCACGGCATCGAGCACGGCGGCGCGGACATCGATCACATTGGCTCCGGTTTCTTTTTGGATGGAAGTAAGCAGAATGGGGACGCCGGCGAAGCGGCGATCACCGCGCACTTCGGCGTGATGGAGTCGGACTTCGGCGACATCCTGGAGGCGGATCTGGGTATCACCGCGCTGGGCGACGATGAGCTGGCCGAGTTGATCGGGTGAATCGAAACGCGAGATGGTGCGGATGAGGTAGCGGCGCTTCCCGGTGTCGATGTCACCGCCGGAACGGTCGCGGTTGCGTTCGCGAATAGCGTTGCGGATCTGCGTGAGGGTGAGGCCGCGGGAGGCCAGTTTTTCCGGATCAATCATGATCTGGATTTGGCGTTCCGCGCCACCGCTGAGATTGACCTGGGAAACCCCGGGAGCGCGTTCCAAGCGGGTGCGCACGTAGTCGTCCACGTAGTCGCGCATGAGGGTCATGTCCAACTGGCGCGGATTGCCTTCGAGGGGTGAAATGCCGAAGTGAAGGAAGGCGTTATTGGAAAATGAACTGGTGAGGAGGCGCGGTTCGTCGACGTTTTCCGGATAGGCCGGAACCTGACTGAGGGCGTTGTTTACCCGCACGAGGGCGTCGTTGATTTCGGTGCCGAAGGGGAATTCGAGTTCGATCTCGGCGCGGCCGGTCGAAGCGCTGGAAACGATGCGCTGGAGATTGGGAATGCTGCGCAGGTATTCTTCCTGCTCGATGAGGATCTCTTTTTCGACGTCCTGAGGCGTGGCGCCCGGCCAGGAGGTTACAACGCTGATGGTGCGGATCTCCAGGTCGGGAATCATCTGCACGGGCACGCGCATCGCTGCGAGCACGCCGAAGAGGCAAATGATCAGGAGAACGACGGTGAGGAGGGTGCCGCGGCGGAGAAGGGCTTCGAGCATTAGGGAAGTAGCGAGTAGTGGGTAGCGAGTAGCGAGTAGCCGGGTAGGGTGGGGGCTTAGAGGCAGGGAGGCAGTTTTTTGCCCGACCCATTTTCGGGATGATGGTAAACGGTGGAAGGATCTTTCTCTTTCGTCTTTATCTTTCTCTTTATTCTAAAAAAGCGGAATGGCGGACGGGGAGGGAGAAAGAGAAAGATAAAGACGAAAGAATAAGGATGTTGGGGCTGATGAAGTGGACGAGGCTAGTTTTCCACGAGGCGGACGGGTTGGCCCGCGCGGACGGTTTCGTTGCCGCGGGTAATGACGTATTGGCCGGGTTCGAGGCCGGCGCGGATTTCAACCCGGTTGGAGAATGTGCGGCCGAGGTCGACGCGGGATGCGGTGGCAGTGAATTGGTCGCCATGGGGTTGAGCGATCATCACGGTCACGGTGCCATCTGCGCGGCGAATGAGCGCATCGCGGGGTACAGTGAGCACGGCGTTGTTACTCCGCGGGTGGAACGTGACCCGGACGGACTTGCCGGGAGGCAGGGCGACATCGGCGTCGATCGGTTCGATACGGACCAAGGCCGTGCGGGTGTCCGGATTACTGACCGGGACTCGGGCGGTGATGCGGCCGGCGATGGATTCGTCGGGGGCGCTATCGAGCGTAAATTCGACGGGAGTGTTTTCGGCGATGGCGGCGATGCGTTCTTGGGGGATCTGAACATCGACGCGTGCGCCTTCGAGCTCAACCAACCGGAGCACGGGAGCGCCGGTGGAAACCCATTCGCCGGCTTCGGTGAGTTTACGGGCGATCACGCCGGAAAACGGTGCGACGACGGTGTGACGGGCCACCAACTCCTCACTTTGGCGATGCGCGACTTCGGCGCGGCGGGCGGCCGAGGCGGCCATGGTGGCGGCGGCTTGGCGATTGAGAAACTGCGTTTCTGGCACCGACTTGCTCGTGAGGAGTCGTCGGGTCTCTTCGAGGAGCCGATTGCTTTCGTCGAGTTGAGTTTGGGCGGCCTCCCGATCCGCATCGGCGGAGTCGGCGGCAAGTTCGGCGAGGGTGGAATCCAGGGTGAGCAGGGCGTCACCGACTTCGACGTAGGAACCGGCGTCGACGGCGACCGATTGCACCAATCCCGTGATGCGGGGAGAGAGCGAGGCCTGGCGCCGGGCGGTCACGGTTCCGGTCAATTGCAGCGGCTCGGTAACGATTTCTCGTTTGGCTTCCACCGCAACCACGGGGACGGCGGGTGACTGGGCGACGGTTGAGACGGCCACCAAAAGGCCGAGGAGGCCGGCGGAAAATAGAGGAAGGATTCGAAGTGGAGTGAAGGGGCGCATGGGAGGAGCGGCGACTAAGCGGGGCGATTAAAGTAGGAATCCAATACGGGAATATCCGCCGGGGCGAGCGTGGCTTTGGCAAGTTCGGCCCGATCCAGCCATTTTATTGCCACGTGCTCGTAGGCGTGGGGCGGTGGGCTGTCCGGGGCGAGGGTGGCGATGAACGGATGCAACTGAATGGTCGCGGTGGGGTAGGCGTGAATCACCGGAGGGAGGGTAGTCGTAATGGTGAGGGTGCAACCCAGCTCCTCTTTGATTTCCCGATGCAGCGCGTCGACTGGCGCTTCATCGTCCTCGATCTTGCCGCCGGGGAATTCCCACTCGAGCGCGAGATGCTTGCCCTCGGGACGTTGGGCCACGAGCACTTTCTCTGCTTTTTCGATCAGGGCGCAACATACGGGAGTTGGAGGCATGCCCGAGTTACCACCAACGCGCGACCACTGACAAGCCTGTCGGGTCTTCCACGACTGACCGGGAACGGTTCTGGTATTCGGTTCCGGGCGATCGGGTCCTGAAGATGTCACCCTGCTTGTTCGTCGGAATCTCTACCGAACCAAAAAACGAGGAAAAGTTCGACGCCCTGCCGCAACTCCTTAGAATCAGAGTCAGTTACCCAATACTGTCAGGAAGGTTCAAATCATGGAGATTCCGCCCCTCGATCCACTACCAGAAAAAGACGTTACGTTCATAGATATGCACAGCGTTTTGAATATTTTGAACGTATTGCAATTTGAGCTCATGCAAATCGAGGAACGGGTGGGGGAATCGGCGGAGTTGACTTCACTGGAAGCACAACTTTTCAGCCTCGTGGATGCCCTGGCCGATCGTGATCGCGGGATCAAGCTCCTGTCGGAGCGGGCCGCATTCAGCGTCCGTTTTCTCGCCGAAATGGATCAACTTTTGGCGAAGAATGAATCTCCGGACCAAGCCATGACCGCCTCACGGAACAACGTGGGAAATATTCTCGGTATCCTTGAAATTCGAGCGAGTGAATACTTGGCGCGTTGCGAGTCTCCCCAGCAGTGGGTTGATCACAGTATCGATGCCTTGAAGGGCAACTATCGTGACGTTTTTGCAGCCATTGAACAGAACGCCAAGGGAGCTTATCGGCTCGTCGATAACATTGCCGAAAAGGGTGTTGATCGCTACCTTATCAATTTCAGCATTACCAGTGTGCGGGGTGATGCCATTCGCATGCCTCCCGTCTTCCAGGATATTTTTCGGGACCTCATGGCGAATGCCCGCAAATACACCCCCTTGGGCGGGGAGATAAGGGGAGGGATCCACGAAAGTGAGGATCAACTCCGCATCGTGGTCGAAGACACCGGCTACGGTATTCCGTCCGGCGAGATTGGTGAAGTGGTGAAATTCGGCAAACGAGGCTCGAATATGGAAGGGCGCCGAACGATGGGAGGCGGCTTTGGCTTAACCAAGGCAGTGTATTTTGTGCATTTATTCGGCGGTCGGATTTGGATTACATCCGAAACCGATGCGCCCTCGGGGACCAAGATCGATATTCACATTCCGATGCCGGAAAATGAGTCCGGGTAAGCGGGATTTCCCAAATCTCCCTCCCCGTGATGTCGAAACTCCGGGGGCGTGAAAACTCGGATACAGGGATAGGCGCTGGCAAATCTGCTAGGTTTTCCGCTCGCGTGAATCACGAAGTTCCGATCAGTTGTCGCGTTCCTGAGTAACCGGTTGGTTACTTGTCGGCATATCCGATCAACACAAAATATATCCGGTGGAATCCACTATGCCAGAACTGAGCACGGTCAACGCGATCGATTACGCGATGATCCTGCTGTATTTCGCGATCATCATCTGGGTGGGAATTTATTCGGCGCGGAAGAACGAGGGCACCGATGATTTTTTCAAGGCGGGTGGTCGGGTGCCGTGGTTCATGGCGGGTGTTTCCAATTGGGTGTCCGGCTTCTCGGCCTTCATGTTCGTGGCGGCGGCGGGCTACACCTACAAGAACGGCACGAGCGCCGCGCTGCTGTTTACGTCGGCCTTCTGGGCCTACTTGCTCGGCTATAAATATTTCGCCCCGATGTGGCGGCGGGCGCGGATTCAGGCGCCGTTGGAATTTTTGACCCGACGCTTCTCTGCCTCGACCACGTATTTTTTTACGGTGTGTTCGATTCCGATCCAGGTGGTGGGTTTGGCGCAGGGGCTTTATATTCTGGCGATCTTCGTGTCGGCGGCGGTGGGGTTGGATACCGAGACGTTCAACGTTCTGGGCCTGACGTTGTCGGGGTTGCAGATGACGATGCTGGTGATCGGCGTCGTGATGATCGTTTACAGTGTGATTGGCGGGCTGTGGGGCGCGGTGCTTTCCGATGCGGTGCAAGGCGTCGTGATCCTGGTGGTGTCGATTTTGATTCTGCCGATTTCGCTCAACTATTTGGGTGGCGATGCCGGCGGACTGTTTGCGGGGTTTCATCGGTTGGTGGCGGATTTACCGAGTGAGTATCTGTGGCCGCATGGCGATCCCACGAATCCGCTGTTTTTGGGATCCTACATCTTCAGCATGATTCTCGGCTACAACGTGGCGTGGCATTTGGTGCAGCGCTACAACAGCGTGCCGACGGAGCGGGATGCGAAGAAGATGGCCATGTTGTGTGCGTGGTTGTCGTTGTTCGGACCGTTGCTGTGGATTTTGCCGGTGATGGCTTCGAAACTGATCTTCCCGGAGATTGCTTTGCTCTGGCCGAATCTGGAGGCGCCGGAAGAAGCATCATTCGTGAGTCTGGCGATGCTCCTGTTGCCACACGGCATGATCGGGTTTGTGGTGGCTGCGATTTTGTCGGCGACCCTGGGGCATGCCAACGACGCCTTCAACTGGTTGTCTGCGGCGATTACGAAGGACGTATACGTGCCGATGCGGAAGAAATTCAGCGGAGTGGAACCGAGTGATCATCACCAGATGCGATCCGCGCAGGTCTTTATGTTGATCGTTGGGGTGATGGGCGTGGGTTTTGCGTTCTTCATCGCGAAGCTGGGTGGCGCGTTTGAGTTCAACCTGAAGTATTTCTCGATGGTGATGCCATCGATGCTGATGCCGGTGATGTTGGGTATCATTTATCGTAAAACTCCGTGGTGGTCGGGCATGGCGTGTTTGGTCGCGGGGGTGGTGACGACCTTTACGCTCTTCGGTTTGGATCTGTTTCCGAACGATGTGTATCCGCGCAACGTGATTGGCACGGCGGTTTCGACGACCCTGGTGTTTGTGATCTCGGCGTTCTTTTACCGGGCGGATGATCCGCGGAGCCAGGAAGCGATCAAGTTGGACCGCGATTTACGCACGCCGGTGGAAGAGGATTCGGCGGAGGTCGATCCCGCGGCCATGCAAGTCTACGGGATGGTGGGCAATGTATGTTACGTGCTGAGTGCCGTGTTGCTGTTGTGCACGTTGTTACCCGCAACGGCAACCGCCCCTGCCTCAATCAATACCATCGGGGCGGTGATCCTCGTCGTGTTGGGGTGGGCGCTACGGCGACTGGCGAAAGTGAAGGTAGAGCCGTCAGCCTGACTTTTTTACAGGAGGAAACAGAGAGAACGGAGCCGGGAGGCATTCGCTGTTGTTCCGCGAAGCGGCACTATGGCGAAACAAGGGTTTGGGTTGCCCACGTCTATGAACGAAGGGAATGGCCAGACAGTCCACGGAAGTCACGGAAGTGCTGAGAGGCAGACGCGGTTTTTAACCACGAAGCACACCAAAGACACGAAACGGTGAAGGTGCTCCAGCAGGCTGATATTTCACAGGAGGGAGCGGAGAAAACAGAGGTAAGTCAGGTAGAATAAAGATATAGACTGATTAGGCGTAGCCGGGGTCGTCCTGTCCGCCGTAGTCCCGCAGGGCGGAACGTAGGAGGGTGACCCCGGAGGAGCGAAGTGGATCTGCGTTAATCTTAGACGGAGGCTTTCCGGTGATGACGGAGCAAATCTGCGGTCAAGAAACCTAGGCTGATGGTTTCTGGAAGCGTTGGACTACGGTGCGGCGCGACGAAGGAGGTGGAGTCGAGTTTTGAGTCATTTTTGCTTTAAAACATAATTAAATATAATTAAAATATCATAAAAACATAATAATTATATATTACATGATAGCCCGCCATTTAGAGAAATTAATCGATGCCCGGATGTTTTCGGGCAAAGCGATCCTATTGATGGGGCCGCGCCAGGTGGGTAAAACCACGTTGGTTGATGCTATTCTGAGCCGGCGGAAAGAACCCGTCCTACGGTTGAATGGCGATGAACCCGATGTGCGGGAGATCTTGGCCGATATTACTTCTCAGCGGCTGCGGTCTCTGATCGGCCGCAATCGAATCGTGTTTATCGATGAAGCCCAAAGGATCGCCAATATCGGACTTACCTTGAAGCTGATCGTGGACCAAATTCCCGAAGTACAGGTGATCGCGACAGGCTCCTCTGCGTTGGAACTTGCGGCGACAATCAAAGAGCCACTGACGGGAAGGAAATTTGAGTTTTTCCTTACTCCATCCAAATTCATCGAGTTGGTCTCCCACCACGGCGAACTTGATGAGACTCGGCTCTTGAATGAACGGTTGGTGATGGGCAGTTATCCCGAAATTGTCGCGGCCCCTGACCGGGCGATCGAACGCCTGAAGCTGCTGGCGGATAGTTTTCTCTACAAAGATTTGCTCACGTTGGAGGAACTTAAAAAACCTCAACTTCTGGAAAAGATTCTGCGTGCCCTCGCCCTGCAGATTGGCAGTGAAGTGAACTCCGCGGAGCTCAGTCGTTTGGTGGGGGCGGCGATCGGAACGGTTGAGAAGTATATCAATCTCCTCACGCAGGCTTACATCATTTTCGACCTGCCGGCTTATTCGCGCAACGTGCGTAACGAGATCCGAAAGGCGCGGAAAATCTACTTTCACGACAATGGCATCCGGAATGCGGTCCTAGGGAATTTTCAACCGTTGGAAAACCGCACGGATGTCGGGCCGCTTTGGGAAAACTATTTGATGTCCGAGCGACAAAAAATCTGGGCCAATAATCCGACGGCCCCTTCGCGCCATTTTTGGCGGACGACCCAACAGCAGGAAATTGATTACATTGAAGCCTCAGTCGATTCGCTGGCGGCATTTGAATTCAAATGGAATCCACGGGCGCGAGCAAAATTCCCCAAGACATATTCGCGGGCCTATCCGGAAAGCTCCACTCAATTGGTAAGCCCAAAAACGTATGCTGAGTTTCTCAGGGTCGAGGGGCAGGGCATTTTTTAACCACTAAACACACGAAAGACACGAAACGGTGTGGCAGCAGGTTGAAACCTAAGGTCAACGACCTCGGCTACATCATATACTGATACCAAATGGGGGCGTCAGGCTGATGGTTTCTGGAAGCGCTGGGCCACGGTGCGGATGGCGAGGGCTACTTTGTCGATGTAGGACTCGGTCATGGCTTCGTTGAAGGGGAGGTGGACGCAGTCGTTGAGGAATTTTTCGGACTCGGGGCAGACGACTTTCGTGTAGTCCATATCGGTCAGACCCATCTCGCGGATCGGCCACGTGCCGGCGAAGAAGTTGTGGTTCTGAAACAGATCGTAGCGGTAGACGGGATCGGGGAGATAGCTGTCGGCCCGCACGCCTTCGGCGACCAAGGCGGCGATGAATTCAGCTTGGCTGCAATGGAGTCGATCGAAATCGAGGCGGAAGATGTAGTTGTAGAAGGTCGGCGTATCTTCGGGGCGAATGAGGGGCGGCAACACGCCCGGGACATCGGCCAACGCGGCGCTCAGTTGGCGTCCGCGGGCGGTGCGGGGTGCGACGATGGCATCGTGTTTACCGAGTTGGGCGGTGCATACGGCCGAGAGCGGTTCGCTCATGCGGTAGTTGTAGGCGAGTTCGTCGGGATTCCGGATGCCGGTGATCCGGTTGTAGCACTTGTCGCCCCACTTGCCGAGATGGAGTCCGAGCTCGGCGTCGTTGGTGCCGACCATGCCGCCGTCGCCACAGGACAGGTGTTTGTAGTCGTTGAAGGACCAACACGCGAGATCACCGACGGTGCCGACGTAACGATCGCCGTATTTGGTGCCCCATGCTTGGGCACAGTCTTCGATCAAAACCAGGTCGTGCTCATCCGCGATGGCGCGGTAGGCATCGAGATCAACCGGCGTGCCGGTGAGGTGGACCGCGAGGATGGCGCGTGTCTTGGGCGTGATGGCTTCGCGGAGAACTTCGGGCGGAACGTTGTAAGTCTGTGGATCGATATCCACAAACACGGGAACGAGCAATTGATGGAGAATGCCGATGACCGAACCCATGTCGGTGATGGCAGGCACGAGCACCTCGGAACCGGGTTTGAGTTTGGACGCGGCAATGGCCAGGTGGACGGAAGCGGTTCCTGATGAGCAGGGAAACAGATGCTCCACGGGATAGATTTCCCGGAAGGATTTGAGCAACGCCGTGGTTTGCGGACCCTGCCAGTAGAAAAGCGACGACTGCTGCATGGCGGCAGTGAGGCGTTCGACTTCGTCCGCACCCCAACGTTGGGGCAAAGGAAACGGTTCGTCGACGATCGGAGAGGAGGGGGAATCGGGCATGGCTGTGCAGGCAACTTTGGCCAAAGCGCTGTGGTCAGCGAGGGCAAAGTAACCGATGGGTTACCCTTGCACGTTCCGGCGATTGAGCCTTGGGTGCGGGGACCCGAATTCCGGTCATCATTCAGTCTCAGTCTCGGCTGAAATTTCATTACTTCAACGCGACGTTGTTCGCTCCTCAGTCATGCCCCATTTTTACTCCCGTCGTGAGATTTTGAAACTGTTTGGAATCACCCCCATGATGGCGGCGGCGGGCACGGCGGTTGCGAGCTCGGACCGATGGTGGGGCAAGTCGATTCGGCAAGGGGATGGACCGAAGTTGTTTTTTAAGGCCGACGAATTGCCGGCGATGCGGAAGCGGTGGTCCGACAATCCTCGCTTTGCCGCGATGCGGGAAGGCTTGCTCGGCGTGGACCGGGGGGCGGATCGAAAATTTCTGCGCGAAGAGATCAACATCAAGGATCCTCTGCACGATATTAGGCGGGCCGGTGACCGGGCTCAGGACATGGCGTGGATCTATCTCATGACCGGGGATAATGATGCGGCGGCGTTGGCCCTGGAGTGCGTGCGCAAGATCATGGAATTTCCGGTGTGGGATTTCTTTTTGGAAGGCGGCGATAAAGTGGTGGGCGTGCAGCGGGCGCCCAGCACGACCATTGCGGTTTCGGTGGTGACGGATTTCCTGGGCGACCTCATTCCGGCGGCCGAACGCAAGGAATGGATGAAGCAACTGGCGGAGAAGGGCTGCGAACCCTGTTACGTCGGACTGCACAACATCCGGTATCCGCGCGAATGCGTGGGCTGGGACGTGAATCCTGAGACGCCGGTGGGAGCGGAACGGCTGCAGTTTCCGAACGATAGCGCGCGCCGTCCGGAGATCACCCAAGAGACCAATTTGCGGGCGTCGCCCTCCGGTGCTCTCGCGATCGGCCTTTCCGCGCTGGCCCTCTACGGGGAGGATCATTCTCAAATCGACCGCTGGCTGGAGATGGCGGTGTCCCATCTCAAGGCGTTCGAGCAGATTTACCTACCTGACGGCGGATACGGTGAGGGTGTGCACTACGCGGATTACACGTCGCGCAGTATCATTACGGCGGTGCAGGCATTGAACATGAGCGGGGTGCTTCCGCTTGAGCTCGATATTGATTGGGTCGGTTATGTGAACTCGGCGCTGAACCTATCGATGGCGACCACGGAAAACCCGTATGAGGTCGTGAACATCGGGGACAACGGGGTCTACCGCCACATGATGCGGAACGATTATCAGACGGGTAAAAACGAGATGCGCACGGCAGCCCCCTATTGGGTCGCCCGCAAGTTCCGGGATGGTCGGGCCAAGTGGTTTGGCGAAAACCTCGGGGCCGGGGAGAGTATCTGGTCGCTTGCCTTTTACGACGAGTCGGTGACCGCGATCGCGCCGAAATCTGGAAGTCAGCATTGGCGTTCCGATTTGGACTGGGTGGTCGCGCGCACCGGGTTTGCGGCGGAGGACCTCGTGGTGAGTTTGCGCAGTGGGGTGGGTTTCAATCACGAACATGCCGACCGGAATAGCTTGATCGTGAAAGCATTTGGCGAGCAGTTGATCGCCGACCCCAGCCGACCTCCCTATAATTTTCACGATCCTGCATGGATCATGAGAGAGACCGCGGGACACAGCGCTGCGCTCGTGGACGGCAAAGGACATCTCTATAACAACGGGGTGGAGGGAACCAATTCGACCATCAGTCAGGCCCGGATTGTGGCCGAGGACCACGGCGAGGGTTATGTCTGGTGGACCAGTGACGCCACCCAGGCATATCGGGTGAGGGACTACAATATTCGAGCCGTCGTGAGATCGCTCGTGGTGTTCCCCGATATTCCGGCCGTGGTGGTGGTAGACCGGTTCATCAAATGGCGGGAGGAGTCAGAGTTCGAGACCCGCTATTTCGGTTACAATTGGGATGATCAGGCCAAGCTCTCCGCTACCGGCGACGGGTTTTCCATTCAACGCCCCGGGGCCAAGGCGACCGCCAAACTCTTTTGCCGGGATCGGTTCTCGGTGGGCGTCGAGATGTTGCCCATTCCGGAAGAAAGAGCGGTGCAGCATCCTTTTGTGACCTTGCGATCCGGTCGAGGCATGGCGACCACCATGGTGGCGGCCATCGGCCTGATCCCAACGGGTGGACGGGAGTTGCCGGTTGAAATCAAGGAGGTGGGTGGTTCCATCGAGGTATCGATTCGGTCCGCCGGTCGTCGGGCCCGGGTGAAAATCAACGATGACGGGGATGTGCCGAAAATCGAGGCGTCGGTTTGACGATGGGTGAACCCAAGTATCAGCGGACGTTTTCCAGTCTCGGGTGTGAGGAACTTGAGCTCGATGAGGTGCTCGCGTTGGCGAACCAGCACGGGATCGGTGCAGTGGAGTTGCGAGCACTGGGTGGGACGATCGATCTGCCGGGATATTTTGCCGAAAACTATGAGACCCCTGCTCGACTGGCCGAAGCCGTTGCGCGGTCAAGGGTCAAGGTGGTGGGATTCGATGCGTCCTGTAAATTGATGGCGGACGATGCGGAAGGGGAGGCGGAGTTACTCGCGTTGGCGCCGTGGGCGGAGGCGTTGGGTGGTGCATCGATTCGCGTGTTTGACGGAGGTGAATCTCTCAGTGCCACAGAGATTGAAATGGGGTGGCGCCGTTGGCGTTGGTGGCAGGAACAGCGGGGGGAAAAGGGCTGGCGCAGTAATCTGATGGTCGAAACGCATGACACGCTGATTTCGGCGGCGGCGATACACCGTTTTAAGGAGCATGCCGGTGAGCCCATCGCGATTCTGTGGGACGCCTTTCATACTTGGAGCAAGGGTGGGGAGTCACCGGTTGATACGTGGGAAGGAATCCGTGATTCGGTGGTCCATATTCACGTAAAGGATGGAGTCGCGGGAGGGACGGAAGGCCGGGCGTTTACGCACAAATTCCCGGGAGAGGGAGACTTTCCCATGTGCGCGCTACGCGAACGCCTGAAGGCAGATGGCTACGCCGGTCCCCTGAGTTTGGAGTGGGGAAGGAAGTGGCATCCATATCTGCCGCCGTTGGACGATGCGCTGAGGGTCGCGGCGGAGCGGCAGTGGTGGTAGGCTGCCGTCAGCCTGCTGTTTAATTGCCACAAAAAGGCGCAAAAATGGCTTCTGTGGTAGCGGGTAGGTATGGTGCGCCTATAGGCGCGCGTTTCAGGTCCTGTGCCTTTTTGTGGCAATAAAAGATCGGAGTATTCCGTTCGGTGGATTGGCTGATCCTCTGTCGTTTCGCTGCGCGAAACTCCCGCCTTCGCTAAAGCTACGGCGGACATGATGGCGGACAGGGGAAAAACCGCTTCGCGGAGGAGTGGGGTTGCTTGGCGCAATGTTGTCGTGGAGGATATTGCCGAAGAACGGTTACCCCTGCCTGCTTCAAATTACCTCATATGAAACGCTTTTTTCTTTTTCTTTTGGTGGCGATCGCGCCGGCGGCTGCGCCAGCAGCCGATCGACCCAACATCGTCTTTTTCTTCACCGATGATCAAACGACGAACACGCTGGCCAGTTACGGTCATCCGTTTGTGCGAACCCCGAACATCGATCGTTTGGCGTCAGAGGGAACACGTTTTAACAATGCGTTTGTCAGCCATTCCATCTGCTGGGTGAGTCGCACCACGATTCTCTCCGGACTGACGGGTCGGTCCTACGGCATGCCCGGCCAACAGGATCAAGCCCGACCGGAAGCGGTGGAAACACTCCATTCCGATTTGCTTCGCTCCGCGGGTTACCGCACGGGTTACTTTGGAAAATGGCACGCCAAAATGCCGCCGGATTATCGGCGGGAAGATCACTTCGATGAGTTTGAGGCGATTAGCCGGAACCCGTTTTACAAGCAACAGGCCGATGGCAGTCTGCGCCACGAAACCGATTTGATCGTGGATCGCGGGATTGAATTTCTGCAGAACCAGCCCAAGGACAATCCATTCGCGCTGAACATGTGGTTCAATGCGTGCCACGCCGAGGATAGCGATCGCCGACCTGGGATTGGCCACTTCCCTTGGCCGCAATCCGCGGACGGTCTCTATGAAGACCGGGTGATGCCCGCGCCGCATCTCGCCGATCCGGAGATTTTTGATGCCCTGCCCGAGTTCCTCAAAACCACCATCAATCGGGAACGATATTTCTGGCGCTGGAACACCGAGGAAAAATATCAAATCAACATGCGGGCCTACCTGCGCATGGTTACGGGAATCGACAATGCCATTGGTCGTTTTTTGAAAGCACTGGAGGAAGCCGGATTGGCGGAGAACACGATCATCGTCTATTCCGCCGACAACGGATACCACATGGGTAACCGGGGACTCGCCGGCAAGTGGAGCCACTATGATGAGTCCTTGCGGGTGCCTTTGATCGTGATGGACCCGCGCGTGGCGGCGGCCGAACGCGGCAAGGTCACCGATGCCCTGGCATTAAATCTGGATCTCCCCTCTACATTCCTCGATTGGGCGGATGTGGAAATCCCTGCGCGCTACCAGGGACGTAGTCTGCAGCCCATTGTTTCCGGGGACAAACCGACCGACTGGCGCACGGAAACATTTCACGAACATTTTGCGGTCCGACATCGGATCCCGGCGTTCGAAGGGGTGCGCAATGAGAATTTCAAATATGTCCGCTATGTTGATCATGCCAACCGGGAGTTTCTGCACGACTTGAAGAATGATCCCCATGAACTGATCAATCTCGCTTACGAGCCTGCCCATGCGGGCACGTTGAAAAAAATGCGCGAATCGACGGATAGGCGAGTGGCGGAATATGGCGGTCCCCTCGCTCCCCCGAGTCAGCAGTTCACTACGTCAACATCACCGCATCCCATTGCGTCCGCAGCCGTCACTGACCGGCCGGGCACTGATGGATTTGTGCGATTGTTGAATGGCAAAAACCTCCGCAACTGGGAAGGCGATTCAAAGTATTGGTCGCTGCAAGACGGGGTGCTTACCGGGGTCACGGATGGCACGTTGAAGACCAATCAGTTCATCACTTGGAAAGGCTCAACCGTCCGCAATTTTGATTTGCGGGTGAAGGTCCGCGTCACCGCCGGAGGAAACAGCGGTATCCAATATCGGGGACAATCCCGACCCGAGATCGGACTGCATATTGTGAGTGGTTATCAGTGTGATGTGGTCGCGAGCAATCCGACCTACAACGGGATGCTCTACGAGGAACGAGGACGTCGCATCGTCTCGCGCGTCGGCGACAAGGTAATCATTGATGCCGATGCCCAACCCTGGATTGTCGGACAGCTTCCGAAAAAGGAATTCCCGGCGGATGAATGGCACGAGTATCGGATTCTCGTGGAGGGAAATCATCACCAGCATTGGATCGATGGACACCCCACTGTCGACGTGATCGATTTTGATGCCAAAGGCCGCGCCTTGGAAGGCGTGCTCGCGGTCCAGGTCCACACCGGCCCCGCGATGAAAATCAAATACAAAGATTTTCTGATCAAACACCTTCCGGATGATCTACCGTTACTGGAAGCGAAGTATCACTCTGTCCCCGAGGGGGCACTCGGCGTGAAACCACAGGGTCGTTTACCGGCAGACTGGGAGGCCCCCGTTTACGGCAGCCGCTAAGCGGACGAACGGCATCTTTTTGTCCGGTCTCTTGAGTAGAAATTTACCCGCCTTCGACGGCGCCAAAGACGACGAAGGAAACGGAGCCGTCAGCCTGTATTTTTAATGCCGCAAAGAGGCGCAAAAAACCGTCTTGGTGGGATCGGTCGCGTGAAGTGCGCCCATAGGCGCGTGTTGGGGTCTGAGCAGCCGTGATCTTTTGGGTTAGCCCAGGGAGAATGAACCTTTTTGTGCCCCACGTGCGTTAATTCAGAGAGGTTCATTTCGCTCCGGTCCACCGGGAAGACATTAGTCTTTAGCGACCGCGTGTATCCACTCTGCCATACTGGGATAACTTTCTCCGGTATCAATGCCGTCATTCGCATTCTTTATCCACTTTCCGTCCAACCATACCTGGGCAACAGAATCCGATTCTTTATCTTTCCCGATCCAAATTCCGGAATTTCCGGCGGCCACATTTTTCTCCAGTAGCGTAACGGCGGCCAGTGCGCTGTGGCCTTTATCTTCCGGATACAGGTGGCCCATGGAAATTGCCATCGGGATACCCACCTCTCTGAGGTTATCGACACTCAGGTCAGCGAACTGAGTTTTGTAATACGCGCTATGCCACGCGCCGATGACACCCGGCGTCTTCCGATCGAATATGATGTGATTCATCATGATACCGCCGGAGGAATTCCCACTCAGAAATATTTTAGCGGGATCGATTTTGTAGTTTTCGTGGTTTGCGATGATATAATTGACTGCGTCAATCCCATCCTGGATCGCTTTTCGCGGTCCCTGTTTAAGGGTGTAGTTTATACTGATAAAAACGATCTGATTTTCGGCCAGTTTCGGCATACTGCCGATCGCCTTGATCTTGTCCCCAGATCCGAATCCCCCTCCATGCGCATAGATCACGACGGGGTAGGGGCCCTCGCCGTTAGGTGCCCAGACATCAAACAAGTGATTGTCCCCGGTTAGCTCAGGATCGACATCGGTTCTCTGACCATAGGCTTCATTAGGAAAGGTCGGTTTAATCCGCCATCCCCAGTCGATTTCATCGGCAGGAGCGGCATCAACCACGCCTGAGAAAATCACGGCCCCAAGTAAAAGGGGTAAGTGCAGCCAACGGTTGGTCCTTTCTCTCAATGCGTTCATGGCGTTTCTTTCACGACCGAACGGACGAAATTGGGCAGAAATTGTATGACTTGACTGTTCTTCGTTTCACTCAGGCTGTGCACCAATTCAGCTCTATCGCCAATGCCCAGTTCCTGATATTTCGCCAACACCCTCAGGCCATGGGCTGGGTCGTGAATGTCCCCCACCACGCCGGGTTCTTTGCGGTAGGCGAGGAAGATAGGAGGCGCGTTTTTCGTGATCGGCTCTAACGCGCGTTCATTAAATGACTTTCCCGGTAGCGCTTGTCCCATCTAAATCCCCACTATACCGGCGTTTTGGCTGTGGGCTAATCGCCAACTCACCCCACTGCCTCGCGACTGTCCGCCGATTATGATGTTGTTGACATCAAGAATGTAGGTATCGGCGTTATCCTTGATCCAAGCGAACATTATATCGGCATCCGCCATGCAGGTGAGACCATCTTGGGGTCCTTTTACCTGAGCGATTGATTCCCAGCTCACGATCGCAATTCCTGCTGCCACCGTAGCATCAGCCCAATCGCTTTTCACGTCATCCGCCGTAGCAGCGTTATGGTGCGCGTACAAAAATACCGGCGCCGGCTCATCGCCGGACGGCAAATAGAGATTCAGCCACTGCCTGTCTTCCGGACCATAAGAAACATGTGCGTGAGTCGGCGTTTTTATTTGTCCAAAAAGACCGACGGACAGAAGCGACATCGTGCATACGAATGTGAGCAAGAATTTTGGAGGTGTTTGGGGTAGTGTATTCATTCTTATAATACTCGTTGCTGGGTTATTAAGGTTGGGGATATCACCATGGGAGTATCGGTGATCCCTACTTCGTTTCTATTTCTCTAAATGATCGCCAATGCCATTGCTATTCTTGTCAGTGACGCCCGAAAGAGGATGCTCCACCACCGCCTTCCAAGCGATCTCGCGAAAAGTCTTATCAAGCTCGGCAGTGAGGAAACTTGGATTATTGCTGAACTTGATGGGCGTTGAAATGAGTTCAGGGGACTTGCCGTAGATCGTGGCGTAGAAGACATAGCCCTCCAGGCGGTCAAAGCCGGGACCCAAGTGGCCGCGCTGGTCATTCCAGATAGAAAATTGTTTACCGCCAATGACCTTATAAAGGCCTTCTACACCGGGAAGCTCTCCCCGGTTGAAGCGCTTGGCCGCCTCGGTCATGGCGGCGTTCGTCGGAAGAATATAAACCTTTTCTGTGGTTTCGCGCAGCGCCCCTACGAGCGCTTCAAAGTTTTTGTTCGCGGCATCGTTGAGCTGATCGAAGACATCATCGGTAAAGAATGATTCCGACTCCGGGTTTCCTTTCCGCTTATATTGCATCTGGACCTGACCCAGCGTGGGCCAAGCATCGATCAGAAAGTACTTCATGCCCGGATTGTATTGTTCGCAGAAATCGATCCAGGTCGTATAGAATTTTGGACGATCCGCGGTGTAGGGCCCCCAGATCATCCCCTCCCATTCCGCATTGGAAATCGCGGCCAGGAGTTTGGGCAACGGCTTGCCGTCGAATTCGAAAATGCCGTTTTCCTGCTCCCACTTGTAGCTCACGCTGCCGGTGCGCCCGCCGCCATTGTGCAAACTGAGCGGCTGCTCGAAACCGGCGGCACGGGTGATCGCCGGCAAGGTTCTATAGCCGGGCGCGGTGAAACTGTGACCCGTTCCGACGATACGCAGGATGTCATCGGCAGGTTTGGGAAAGGATAGAGCGTCGCTCCCTTCCGCATACGTGCGCCCCGCCTCGCCGCGCTTATAAATAGCCATAATCTCTGCGGGTGTCTTGAGACTGACCGCGTGCGGGGGAAATTCCTCCTTCTCCCATCCGGGATCGAATTTCGGAATCGCCCGGGCGGCGGCGGCTTGGCGCGCATTGCGCTCCTCGTCTCCTTGGGACTGCTGGCCGGCATTGCGCTGCGCGGATCCCTGGGACTGCTGGCGGGCGGCCTGAAACTCTTTCGCGGTCAGCGTGCCATCGCCATTCAAATCCGCCTCTGGAAAACGCTTGAGCAATTGAGCCAATCGCGTTTCGGAGAGTTGCTGGGCTTGCGCATTTGAAAAGGATGCCAGAGCCACAAAGGCTAGGCTCGCAATGAGCCGGATTACGGGGGTCTTGTTCGTGCACTTCATGGTATAAGGGTAGTTGAAGAAAAGTCTTAACGCTTGAGAATCGCCGACATATTAAAATTCACGGTTTGCTCTACGAGATGGTCCTCGGAAATTCCGGCGTCTTTCGTATACCATCGGGCAATACCCGTAATGGTTTGTAAGATGTGGACGGCAGCGATGTTGATATCGAGATCCTGGAGTTTCCCTTGGTCCGCCAGTTCGCGCATTGCTACGCAAATCAGGCCCAGGTAATTTTTGCCCCGTTGAACCACCGCCTCCTGCTGCGCGGGTTCAAGATGTCGCCGCTCCGGGAAAAGGAGCGCAAATTCCAGTCCGTTTTCAAACATTCTGCGAAGATGCAGCCGGATGATTTCCCGCAACCGTTCCTCAGGGTCCTCAACCTGTTTCGCTGGCTCAATGACATCACGCTCCACGCCATCCATGGCATGGATCAGGATCTGAAAAAGCATATCCTGCTTGCTGGTGATGTGGTGGTAGAGACCCGCCTTGGTCATGCCGACCGCCTGAGCAATGTCGTTGATGGATGTCCCGCCGTAGCCTTTCTGCACCATCAATTTTGCCGCCGTGCGGAAGACTTCCGCGTTACGGGCCTGTCCTTTTCGAGTCGTTATGGGTTTCGCTACGATAGCTAGCTGCATAGGGGGAATGGAGATCAATTGCATCCTGACCACGGGGGGCATGTCGAAGGACGAAAGGATCCAAATTTAAGGGGTAAAATAGAAAAAAAGCCTACCGATCGGTCGGTAGATTCGTCAAGTCTAAGGAATGAGTGAGTCGGAAGACGTGTTCCCAAGAACGGCAATGTCGGTGATCCGCCGGTCTACCCAATGCGCATGACTATGCGTGAAATCAGGGAATCGATCGAGAACGGTAGCTCCTATAATATCGGTGGCTTTTCCCTGCATAAAATAACCTATTAGCTTACTTTACGCAAAGGGACAACGAGCAGTGTTTGTGTGTGATTGCAGCTCCAAGTAAACGGATTGAGGGAAGGTGGACTTCGGGCCACCGTTGGATGAGGCGTTGAGGGTCGCGCGGAGCGGCAGTGGTGGCAGGCTGCCGACAGCCTGCTGTTTAATTGCCACAAAAAGGCGCAAAAACTGTCCTTCTGCGGAGGGGCCGATGCGAGGCGCCCATAGGCGCGTGAAAGTTGGGGGAAACAGGATGGATAACTTTGGGCTCGCCCGAGGCGAGTGAACCTTTTAGGGGCTAAATCGGATCGATTGGTTGGTCCTGGCGTAGTGCCGTGCTTTAGCGGGCATTCTGAATAGCTCAAACAACACTGAGACGCCGGCTGAAGTTTACCCGCCTGCGGCGGCGCCAAAGGCGACCAGGGCTCGGCGCTACGTCGGCAGGAGCTTTTGAGTTTTCTGTGCCTTTTGTGGCAAAAAGATCAGAATATTCCGCTCGATTGAGGGGCCGGGAGGTATCCTCCTTCACTTAAGCTACGGCGGACATGATGGCGGACATGGGAAAGATTTTTACGGGCGCATGCCGCTTAGAAGGTAGTGTTCGGCGTTTTTTATACCTCGTTTGATGGCGGCGGGGGTGCCGAGGTCGCGGTGGAGGCCTTGCGATAGGGTGTAGCGGTGGGAGGTGTAGACCTGACAGATGCCGATGATGGTGATGAGCAGTTGATTCGGCTCGAGATCCCGGCGCCAGCGTTTGCCGTCGGCTTCGCGTTTAATGGCGGCACGGAGGAATTTGATGACGTGGTCTTTGGACAGCGGGAATTTGGAGTCCTGAATGCCTTTTCCTCCGTTCAGATTTTCCCAGCGCAGGAGGCGGGAGAAGTCAGGGTGCTCCCGCGGAAATCCGAAGTAGACCCGAATGAGGTTTTTGACCGCGTGCTCTAAATCTTGGGCGGATGCCACGGCTTCGTTTTCGAGTTTGGCCAGTTCATTGAAGGCATAGAAGAGCGCCTCCTGGTAGACTAAGGCCTTACTTTTAAAGTAGTGGTAAACCATGCGCTTGCTGACGCCGGCACGGGCCACGATGTCGTTGACGGATGCGCCGTCGTAGCCGCCTGCAGAAAACAACGAGATGGCGGTCTGTAGCAGGTGATCGCGCGGATTCGTCGTATCGAGAGGGGGCTGGGTGCGGCGGGAAACGGACATGAGCAAGCGGACCCTTTTACCTTCAAGTGGAGGTATTTGTTTGCAACGCGGAATGTGAACTCGGGAGCTTACAGGTGTGGCGTCCGATCCTTCACCCCTTGTTCGTTCCCTCGGTCCAACGGACCTCGAGCGCTGTTGTGCGATGTCCACGCAGGCGAATTGGAATCAGACCGCTCGGGATTGGGAGTATCTCTTCGAGAATGCCTTCACATATGGGGTCGAGTTACCCGAGCGAGGATTGGTGGGGACGACGGTCGCCTGGCCGATTTCTTCGCGGCACGCGTGGATCAACATGGTGCTCGTTGATGAGGCGTGCCGAGGGCAGGGACTGGCCAAGGCGATGTTTGAACGCTGTCTGAGTGACCTTGAATCGAAGGGAGTGGTTTCGTTTTTGGATGCCACGGAGATGGGCGCACGGGTTTACCGGAAATTTGGATTTAAAGAGTCGGGCGAGTTCGTGCGCATGAAAGGGACTGCGGCTCAACTCCGAGAGGTTTTGGCGATGTCAGACGTCGCCGCCGCTGGTGCGAAAGCTGACCTTGGTGCGATGGCGCAGCTCGATGAACAGGTCTTGGGCGGTAACCGTGAAAGCTTTGTTAGGCGGCTGATGCGCGAAGCGCCGGCGTTGAGTTTTTGTCACCGCGATGGGACCCACCGAATCGATGGGTTTGCGCTGGGGCGGCCTGGTCGGGTGGCGACTCAGATTGGTCCGGTGGTCGCGACGAATTTGGCCGATGCCCAGGCCTTGATATTGGCCACGGCGAATGCGAGCGAAGGGGCGGTATATATTGACGTGCCGGTGGTGGCACGGGAACTCACCGCTTGGCTCTCCCACCGAGGCTTTGAAATTGAACGCAGCTTTCTGCGGATGGGGCTTGATGGCGCCGAACTCCCGACGGATTGGTCGCGGTATTTTGCGATTGCGGGTCCGGATTTTGCGTAGCGGGGGGCGGTCCGCCGTCGTTCCGCTTCGCGTGACTTTGGCGAGACTGACGGGCAGGTGGAGTATTAGCCCACTAAACACACTAAAGGCACGAAAGGAGGGGGTAGATGCTCACAGATTTTGTGCTTTCTGTGCCTCTTGTGGCGATTTGATCGGGTCAAGGGCAGGTGGATTCCTCTCACAGGAGGGCGCAGAGTAAACAGAGATTGATGGCCGCAAAAAGGCGCAAAATTTCTGTTGGCGCAGGGACGGTGCGTGGCGCCTATGGGCGCGCGGAAACCGTGGGAAACAGGATGGGTATTTTTGCGCTCGCCCGAGGCGAGTGAACCTTTTTGTGGCAAAAATGGATGGGGTGGCGGGCTGAGAGGCAGGGGTGGTGCGCCCGGCGGTCATCCGCCGTCGTTAAATCTATGGCGAGACATGTGCCCTACCTTAAGGCTCGCGGCGTTTTTAGAGGTCGAAGCGCATGCCGTCTTTAGCCGCGTGGACTTCGCCGGCCGGGTGGATGCTGCGGACGGTTTCGGCCATCTTTTCGGCGCAGTCGGGGTCGTCGGTGAAGCTTTCCATCACGAAGTGTTTGAGGACGGTGGTCTTCACGCCGGCATCGCGGGCTAATGCTCCCACGTCTTCCGGGGTGAGGTGCCAGCCGCCGAAAGCGACGGAATCGTAAAATGCCTTCGTGCCCGAACATTCCACCAGCATAATATCGGCTCCTTGGCAGAAATCGACGAGGCGGGGATCGGGTTCTGAGTCGCTGGTGATGACGATGATTTTGTCGCGGGTCGTGATGCGATAGCTGTAATTACGCAAACCGGCATGAGCGGTGGCCAAGGCATCGATCTGGTAGTCCCTGTTTTGGTAGACCAGTCCATCGCGGGTGATCTCGGTGGTTTCCCAATCCAGTTTATCGCGTTCGCGATTACCGTGGGCGATGCGGCTGTTGATGTCGTCCTGGTAGGCTTGGCGCACTCCGGTTTCGAGAAAGTGGTCGATGCCGCGGGGTCCAAAGATGGGGAGTCGGGCGTCGCGGCCATTGTTCCAGGAGAGCAGGATCAAAAGGGGTAAGTCGCTGATGTGATCGAAGTGGAGATGAGTGATGTAAACTTCGTCGATCGTTTCGGCCGGGAACCCCATGCGGTGCATGTTGTGCACGGCGATGCGGCCGCAATCGAAGAGCAGGCGGCGGTCTCCAATTTGCACGATGTAGCTGGGGCCACCGCGATCGGGCAGGGCGCGAACGGCGCCGCTGCCCAGGACAACGACGGAGGGACAAGAGGGATCAGACATGGCGGGGTGACGGCGCAGGTAACCGACTGGTTACGCTGCGAGGACGGAGGTTGGGTGTCAACATTCCGGCTGTTCGGTGGAGGGGCGGCTACATGACATTCGTCATCACCTTAGATTAATTGCGATTGCCGAGGGTGGGCGAAGGTAGGGGGAGGTCATATTCCCGAAGTTTTTTGTAACTTTTGAGGCTGGTCCGGGGTTATCACAGCATGACAACGCTGCTTTCAACTCTCCTCAAAATCACCTTGGTCGCTGTGGCGATGTGGTGGCTGCTGCACAATGCACCCATGATCGTAGCCCCGATTTTTGGCGCGGTGGGCCTGGTTTTGGCGTTTGCCGCCGTGGTGTTTGTCGCGCTGACGCTCGGGGTAACCGTGGGGTTGGTGGTCGTGGTGGTGTTGGGGACGATTGCCTTGTCACTCGCCACGGCGCTCGCTCCGGTGTGGTTGCCGCTACTGGCAATCGTGGGATTGGTGGCTCTGTGCCGACCTAAGAAAACACGGGTGGCGTAGCCGAACTGAGAACCGTCAGCCTGTTGTTTTGATTGGCCGCAAAAAGGCACAAAATTTCTGTTGGCACGGGGACGGTGCGTGGCGCCTATAGGCGCGCGGAAACCGTGGGAAACAGGATGGTTATCTTTGCGCTCGCCTGAGGCGAGTGAATCTTTTTGTGGCTAAAATGAATGCGGTGGGCTGGGAGGCAGAGTCGGCGCGCCCGGTGGTCATCCGCCGTCGTTAAAGCTATGGCGAGACATGGGCCCTACCTCGGAATGATTTCACCGGGGTCAGCGACCCCGGCTACAGCGGGTGGATAAACGCAAGTCGGGCGTTCCGCCGTCGTCCCTCGGTGCGGGACTTCCGCCTTCGCTGCAGCTATGGCGGGCATGATTGCGGAGAAAGGGGCAGGTGGGTTCTTCTCACAGGAGATCGCGGAGAAGAGCAGAGTCAGAGTGGCCATCACGATCTACTAAACGCCTACTGACTCCACGGATAAGGGCCTGATTTTTTTGTGCTTTCTGTGCCTTATGTGGCAAAAAGATCAGCGTGGTGGAGCAAGGGGGGCTGGTGTGATTTGCCTGCGTAATGCCGTGCTTTAGCTGGCACTGCGCAGCGTTATGCAGGGTGGAGTCGCCGGCTAAAGTTAACCCACTTACGGCGGCGCCAAAGGCGACCCGGGCTCGGCGCTACGTTGCCGAAAGGGCGGACGGCCCGGCGGTCCGTCCTTTCCTCATTGATTTGATCTTACTCGAAGAAGGAGACGCCGTTGGCTTCCGCGAGGGGGAGTTTGGGGCTGAACCCACCCGGGACGGGATCCCAGTTGAAACCACTCTTGGCCGCGGCTTCCGATGTGAAGTAACCGTTGAAGGCGAGGGAGCGGAATTGGCGCAGCCAATTCTTACCGGGAGCGGTGTTGTCTTCGGCGATCGATGAAATGACGGCGTCTTGTTCTTCAGCAGACTTGGCATCGAATTCGTGACGGTCCAAATGAGCCAGGCCTTTACGGAGACTGTTCTGGTTATCACTCGACATGAAGAGGCCGTAGGCGACGTCGACATAGCCGGCAACACCGGCTTCGGTGGCACCCGGGGTGTCACTGGCGGGCAGGAGGCGTTCCGCGACGGCTACGACAATTTTATATTGCGATGACGTAAGGTAGCGGGCGCCGCCGCCCTCGGTCATTTCGGCTAGGGCGCGGGTGATGGTGGCGGGCGAGGCCGCGACTCCAAAGAGCAGGGCCGTGCGTTTGATAGCTTCGCGTCTATTCATGGCGATCAAATGTTGTGGCGGTTAAGTTCGTTGACGGCATGGTCGGCCGCGCGGGCCGTGAATGCCATATAGGTGAGGGAGGGATTAACGCAGGCCGAAGAGGCCATGAACGCGCCGTCGGTGACGAAAACGTTGGCGGCGCCGTGAACCTGATTGTGGCCGTTGAGCACGGAGTTTTTGGAACTCGTGCCCATGCGCGCAGTGCCCATTTCGTGGATACAGAGGCCGGGGGCACTGGTGGGGTCGTCGAAGCCGCTGATATCCTCTAGGCCGGCGGCATCCAGCATCTCGATGGCGGAGGCCTGCATGTCCTTACGCATGTTGCGTTCGTTTTCCTTGAACTCGCAGTCGAAGATGACGGTGGGCATGCCCCATTTGTCGACCTGGTCGTAATTGAGATACATGCGGTTTTCGTGGTAAGGCAGATGTTCACCCCAGGAACCGATCCCCATGCGCCAGTCGCCGGGGGCGAACATATCGGCTTTGAGATCGGCGCCGAAGCGGGCGAGTTCGGCCACGCCGCGGGTCCAGCTGGTGCGGCTCGCGCCACCCTGGTAACCGAAGCCCCGAAGGTAGTCCTTTTGTTTGGTGGCGTCGTCGCCGAGATTCCGGAAGCGCGGTATGTAGATGCTGGTGGGGCGCCGCCCCTTGTAGTAGATATCCTCAAATCCGTCGTAGCGGCCGGAAGCACCTACTTTGAAGTGGTGATCCATGAGGTTGTGACCGAGTTCGCCGGAGTCGTTACCCATGCCGTTGGGGAAACGGTCAGACTTCGAGTTCATCAAAATCGAAGTCGAGGCGATGGCGGACGCGCAGAGGAAAACGACCTTGGCGTAGTATTCCATGGCTTCGCCGGTTTCGGCATCAATGATGCGCACGCCTTTGGCTTTGCTCGTGTCGGCGTCGTAGATGACTTCCGTAACGATGGAGTAAGGGCGCATCGTGAGGCGCTCGGTGGCGTAAGCGGCGGGCAGGGTGGAGGAGTTACTGGAGAAGTAGGCTCCGTAAGGACAACCGCGGCTACAACGGGCGCGATATTGGCAACCGCCGCGGCCATTGTGGGGCTGTGAGAGGTTGGCCACGCGGGCGTTGATCATTTGACGGTCGCTGAACTTTTTGGCGATGCGGTCGCGGACGTGTTCCTCGAGCACGTTCATGGCGAATGGCGGCAGGAATTCGCCGTCGGGAAGCTGAGGCAGCCCATCGTTGTTGCCGCTGATCCCGGCAAATTTCTCCACATGGTCATACCACGGTTTCAGATCCTTGTAGCGCACGGGCCAATCGGTGCCGAAACCATCCTTGGCGTTGGCTTCGAAATCGAGGTCGCCGAGGCGGTAAGATTGGCGGCCCCACATGAGGGAACGACCGCCGACGTGGTAACCGCGACACCAGTCGAATGCCTTGTCCTCGGAGTAAGGGTTGTCGATGTCGTCGACGAACCAGTGGGCGGTGGCCTCACGCGTGGTGTAGCCGGTGCGGCTCTGCTTGGCCTGGCGTTCGAGGGACTCTTGGGAAATGGAGTTACGACCCGGGAATTCCCACTTCTCCATCATGGCCGTGGGGTAGTCGCCGTGTTTGACGTCGCGGCCGCGTTCGAGGACGAGCGTGTTGAGACCTTTTTCGGTCAATTCCTTGGCGGCCCAACCACCACTTATGCCGGAGCCAACCACGATGGCGTCATAGGTGTGTTGAGCGGTTCCTTTAGTGGAAACATTCATAATTTGCAGGGTAGATTGCCTGATGTTCAGGCGATTGGGTTATGGCAGGAGAGTGCAGGTCGTTGCCGTGAGGCGGCAACCCGCATTTTGGATTAAACGTTCAGTTTTCGGGAAAAAGGGATGTCCGGAATTGTCGCGTGGAGTCTGGTCGCAATAGAGTTCAGCGCTTCCCCCAAGAACTGACCCCGTTCCCGCCGCTTTGTCCCCCATATTTTTGATGAATCTATCAACACGTCTGGTTTCTCTCCGGACTCCCCGACTTTCAGCACTCGCGTTGGCTGTTCTCTTGGTGAACTCGGCGATGGGAGCGACGCAGCGCCCCAATATCATCCTATGTATGACGGACGACCAGGGCTGGGGCGACACGGGCTATAACGGGCATCCGGTGCTACAGACACCCCATCTTGACCAGATGAGTGCCGAAGGGGTGACCTTTACGCGCTTTTACGCGGCAGCGGCGATGTGTTCGCCGACGCGCGCGAGTGTTTACACGGGTCGTCATCCTTATCGGACCGGGGTGACCTTCGCGATGAAGGGTATGCTCGAACCCAACGAGATTGCGATCACCTCGGTGCTGAAGGAAGCCGGTTATACGACGGGTCATTTTGGTAAATGGCATTTGGGCACGCTCTCGAAAATTCAAGGCGACCAAAAGCGGTGGGGCGCTTTCAGCGAAACGCCCGAACGTTATTATTGTCCGCCCTGGGAGCGGGACGTGGATGTGAGTTTTGTAACCGAGTCAAAAGTGCCGACGTGGGACCCGCTCAAAGATCCGGGTGATTTGAAGCTCGTGGAGCTGGTTCCGCCGGCGGTCGATGTTCCTTACGGCAATGAGTATTTTACGGGACCAGGCGAAAAGGTGACCGAGAATATGGAAGGGGACGATTCGCGGGTGATCATGGATCGGGCGCTCCCCTTTATTCGCGACAGCGTGGCGGCGGAGAAACCCTTTTTCACCGTGATCTGGTTTCACACCCCGCATTCACCGGTAGTGGGCGGAGATAAATACTGGGCGATGTATCCCGATCAGACGGTATCGGAACAGCATTACTACGCGACGATCACGGCAATGGATGAACAGATGGGTCGACTCCGCGCGGAGTTGAAGGAGCTAGGGGTGGATCAGAATACCATGCTGTGGTTCTGTTCGGACAATGGACCCGCGCGCCAGAATTCGCCGCGGCATGTTGGCTCGGCAGGGCATCTCTCCGGCTACAAGCTTTCCATCAACGAAGGTGGAGTGCGCGTGCCGGGATTGTTGGTCTGGCCCAATGGAACCGACGGCCCCCGCACGATCGATGCGCCCGCCATCACCACCGATTATTTCCCCACGATTCTCGATGCGCTCGACATTCCATTGTCCACCGATCGTGACTACGACGGAACGAGCCTGTTGCCCATCATTCGCGGCCAGCGTGATGCGCGTGATGCGACCATCGGATTCCTCAACCGTGACGGCAATGAATCCGCGTGGGTGGAAGATCGTTACAAACTATTGATCAAACGAGACGGCTCGGGACTCTACGATATTTTGTCTGATCCAGGGGAGAAGAAAGATCTCACGGCCCAACAGCCGATCATCGCCGCCCGGATGCACGCCGAACTCTCGGCGTGGAAGGCAGACGTGATGGCCGACCTAGCGGCGATTCCGGAGTAGGGGGACGGTGGGTCAGGCGCTTGACCCGACACAAGCAATCCGACCTTATAATGACGAATCCCCCACTGAGGGAGGGTATCATTCCCAGATTTCTCCGATGAAAAAACACTCCCCATTCTTTTTCGCAGGCTTAGCGTCTGTCGCCCTCTGCATTAACTTGCCAGCTCATCCTGAGCATGGGCAGAAACCCGGTCACGATATCAGCTCGGCGGTGCAAACCGGCAATGGCATGCACCTCTACGAAACGGTGCCGGGTTGGGGCGCGATGCCGAATGGCGAGCTCCTTGGACCGACCCATGGCGGGGTGGCGGTCAGCAAGACGGGAGACGTCTACGTTTCGACCAATAATCCCCGGTCCATTTGTGTGTTCTCCCAGGACGGAAAATTTTTGCGCAGTCTGCCGGCGGAATTTGAAGGGGTGCACTCCCTGAGCATTCGGGAGGAAGACGGGGTGGAATATCTCTACGGCGCTCACGTGGTAAAACAGCGGGTGATTAAACTGACCTTGGACGGTCAGTTGGTCTTGAAAATCGAAGACACGCCGGAACAACCCATCGAAGGCACCTTCAAAGGCGTGACGGCGGTAGCCGTGACCCCGGACGGGCGCATCATTGCCGCCGTGGGTTATGGTTCTAACATCATCCACATTTTTAGTCCGGAAGGTAAGTTGCTGAAGTCGTTCGGTTCGAAAGGCACTTCGCTCGAACAATTCCAGGTCGCCCACGGCGTCGCGTTGGACACGCGTTTTGATGAACCGCGGCTCTTGTTTGCCGATCGCGAAAATCGCCGACTCAAGCACTACGATTTAGAGGGTAACTTCCTCGGCGTGTTTTCCACCAATTTGCGTCGTCCTTGTGCGATGTCCTTTCACGGCGACTATGTGGCCGTGGCGGAACTCGAAGCGAGGGTGACGATCATCGACAAGACGGGCGCGCCGATTGCCTTCCTCGGGGACAATCCCGAGAAAGAAGAATGGGCCAACTATAAGGTCGCTCTCGAAGACGTGCCCGCCGGGATTTTCTCCGCGCCGCATGGCCTGAGTTTTGATCCGGACGGGAACTTGTATATCCAAGATTGGAATTCGTCCGGACGCGTTACAAAGCTGCGGCGGGTGAACGCGAAATAGAGACGTCAAAAGGGAGGGGCGGACCACCGGGCCGACCGTGGTTTGATGGCTGCAAAAAGGCACAAAAATATCTGTTGGCGCAAGGACAGTGCGTGGCGCCTATAGGCGCGCGGCCGGGGCGGGAAACAAGATGGTTGTCTTGGTGGGAAAGGGATTACCGGGCTCAGCGAGCCCGGCTACAGAATTTGTGCTGATGTTGTAGCCGGGGTCGCTGACCCCGGGTTTCAGTTTAGACCGAGTCGTGGGCGGTGATCTCGGGGCCGGTGGGGGGGCGACGATGGGGTTTTGGCGATGGCGCTGCGGGCGAGACTTTTCCCGCGTAGTTTCTCAGGTCATCCAGGAGGATATAGAACAAGGGAACGATGATCAGGGTAAGCAGAGTCGAGGTGATCAGGCCGCCGATCATGGCGCGTCCCATGGGCGAGTAGGGCATGCCGATCATTTCGGAATTTCCCAGAGCCATGGGAAGCAATCCGCACACGGTGGTGCAGGTGGTCATCAGGATGGGACGCAGCCGTTGGCCGCCGGCTTGGATGAGCGCTTTTACCCGATCGACCCCTTCATCACGCAGGCGGTTGGTGAGGTCGACCAATACAATCGCATTGTTCACTACGATGCCGATGAGGATCACCATACCGATCATGGCCATCATGTTCATTTCGGTGTCGGTGATGTAGAGCGCCCAATACACCCCGAGGCCCGAAAACGGGATGGAGATGATGACCGCCAGCGGCAGAATGAACGATTCGAAGAGCACGCCCATGAGCAGGAATACGAAGGTAACCGAAAGGATGGCGGCGAACATCATGGCGTCGTTGGATTCTTCGAGCCGGACGAAGCGCACCCCTTTATCCCACCGGTAGCCTCGGGGCATTTCGAAGTCGCCCATGGCGGCATCGAGTTGTTCGTAAACCGCGGTGATATCGCGCCGCGAGGCTTGAGCCATCACAGTAAGCGTGGTCTGGCGATTTTCGCGTCGGATCTGGCCGAGGGTTTTTTCGATTTGCAACGCGGCGACGGATTCCAGCGGCACTTCCCGACCGTTGTCGGTGGGGAAGGTCATGGATTTCAGCGTGTCGATGTTGGCGTTTTCGGCGTTATCAAGTTCTACCTCGATATCTACGCTGCGGCCGTCCGGCGTGTAGAAACGACCGATGTCGCGTTCGCGCATGGAATAGGAAATCGCGCTGGAGACGTCGCGCGGATTGACGCCGAGTTCGAGCGACCGTTCGCGGTCGATCACGACCTGCATTTCTTCGCGGCCCCGGTCCATGGAGGTTTCGACGGACACGACCTGTTCAATGGAAAGCAACCGTTCGCGGGCGAGTTCGGCGTATTCCATCAAGGTGACGGTATCGTCGCCGTAGAGTGAAATCGCCACCGTGCCGGTATCACCGTCGCTTCCCGAACTGCCGCGGCGGGATCGCCGTTGGGTGATACCGGGAGGCATCTCGAAGTTTTTGTTGAAGTGCTCGGTGATTTCCGTGCGGGTCATGCGCTCCTCGCGCTGACCCGTTCCGACCATGATGTTGTGCCAAACCACCTCATACCATTCGGTCGGCTCGTTGTCTTTGAAGCGCCCCTGGACCCGGGCGTTGTCGCGCCGATAGCTCGATTCGACGGAGTCGAAGTTGTAGAGGTCCTTGTTCGCGATCACGAAATTCTCCACCTTGGACATGAAGGCCGCGGTGTCTTCCAGCGTATTGGCGGTGGGGAGTTCGAAGTAGAATCTGACGTTGTCGTTGTCACCGCCGCCGCCGCCTCCGTTGGACGATTGCTTCACTTCGCCGATGGGAATGGCGATGGTCGAAAATACGAGTAATACCACCAGACCGGCTTCGACGCGATGGCTGAGCACCCAGGTGATTGAACGGGTGTAGTGTTGTCGAATCCAACCGATGATTTTGGGTTCATGGTGGGTGTGGCCGCGGGAGAAGCGTTTCGTGGCGAGGGGAATGAAGACCAGTGCGATGAGCAGCGATGCGAGCAGAGAAATGACCACCGGAATACCGATGCGCAGCATCCAGAACGAGAACTCCGCTTGATCACTCATTAGAATGAGTGGGAGAAAAACCACCACGGTGGTCAGCGTCGCCATGGTCACAGCGAGACCGACTTCGCCGGCGCCGTTGATGGCGGCTTTCGAGCGCTCCACGCCGGCTTGGCGTTTGCGGTAGATGTTTTCGACGATGACGATGGCGTTGTCGACGACCAGTCCGACGCTGAGGAGCAGTCCCATCATGGTGGCCATGTTCAGCGACCAATCCATGAAGTAGATCACGATCACGGTGCAGAGCAGGGACAACGGAATGGCGAGCGTGAGGATGCCCGTCATGCGAGGGGCCCTCAGAAACGAAAAGATGACGATCGCGGCGAAGAGTCCGCCCCACAGGCCCGTGGACTTGAGGTTGCTGATGGATTCGCGCACGTGTTTTCCCTGATCCCAGAAAACGGAATGACCGAGTCCTTCCAATTGGGGATGTTGGGCGAGTTGCTCGACGGCGGCAATGACCCCGCGCGAAATCTGTTCGATGTTGCCGGTGGACTCGCGGGTGATTTCCACGCCCACCGCGTCTTGCCCGTCAATACGATAGGCGGATTCGCCGTCGTCGGAGGCGTAGGTGACGTTGGCCACATCGCCGAGGGTGAGGCGGTGTTCGTCGTCGATGATGAGGTCACGAATTTCCTGCAGATCCTCGAACTGCCCGACTGAGCGCACGTAGACTTTGCGACCGCCTTCGCGAATGAAACCATTGGGCAGAGAGAAATTCTGCGTCCGCATGATGTTCATCATTTGATTGGGATCGATGCGGTGGCTCCGAATCCGATCCTCCATGAGCTCGACTTGGATCTCTTTGCTGCGAATGCCGTGGATATCGACGTTGCCCACGCCTTCGACGCGACGAAAAGCGGGTTGGATCAAGGTCTCCGTAATGTGGTGTTTGTCTTCAATGGACTCCGGAATGTGGAGCACCATATACATGATCGGGATGTCGTTCTCGTCCCAGCGGCGCACGTGGATCTGTTCGAGATCGTCCGGCATTTCCGGCATGAGTCGATCCATGCGATCACGCAGGTCGGCGTAGGCGGTTTGCAGATCGGTGTCGTTTTGGAAGGACACCCGCACAAAGGCGCGGCCGGAACCGACGTAACTGTTCATTTCCCGCACCCCCGCCACGGTGCCAACCATATCTTCGATGGGGCGGGCAATGATCTCCTCGATATCGCGGGCGCTGGCGTTCCGGTAGGTCGCATAAATACCGAGACTTTTGTTCTCCATGCCTTCCGGGAAAAGTGCCACCGGGATTCGCGAATTGGCGATGAATCCCAGCACCAAAATGGCTAACAAAATCATGATGACCGTCACGGGACGCGTAACCGAGAATCGAGGCAGACTGTAAGCAATGGGGTCGCGACGGGACATGATGAGACGGGGTTGAGGAGATAACTTAAGACACGGGTTCTTCGGGGCGACGTTCCGCGGTAAATTGAAAATAAAGAATGGGGATCACGATTAACGTAAGCACCATCGAAACACCCAGACCAGCGATGACCGTGACAGCCATGGGCGTGCGGATTTCGGCGCCTTCACCGAGTCCGAGAGCCATGGGAGTGAGACCGAGCACGGTAGTGAGGGTGGTCATCAAAATGGGTCGGAGTCGGGCGCGCCCGGCATCGACGATTGCCTCGATTTTAGCGAGTCCCCGAGACTGTAATGTGTTGATGTAGTCGATGAGCACGATGGCATTATTGACCACGATACCCGCCAGAATGATGAGACCGATAAACACCATGATACTCACAGTAGTTCCGGTCGCGAAGAGGGCGAGAATCACACCGATGAGGGCCAGGGGCACGGTCATCATAATCAGGAACGGTTGCACCATGGATTCGAACTGGCTGGCCATGACGATGTAGACGAGGAACAACGCCAACGCGAAGGCCATGATGAGGCTGTTGATCGACGTTTTCATTTCCTCGTTTTGGCCGGAAATGGCGTAATCAAATCCCAGCGGGTAATCGATCCCCTGCATCACGACTTCGATGTCGCGGGAAACTGAAGCGAGGTCGGCGCCGTCGAGATTGGCGTAGATGACCGCGCTACGGGTTTGGTCGATGCGACGGATTTCGCTGGGACCTTCATTGACCTGCAATTCGGCGATGGCGGAGAGGGGAATCGGAATGCGGCCGCGGGGATTCACGATCAATTCGCCGAGCTCGGCGAGGCCGAGACGATCGTTTTCTTCGAGCCGCACGAGAATATCGATCAGACGTTCAGACTGGCGGTATTCCGTGGCGACATTCCCCTGGACCTTGTTGCGCACGAGTTCGGCCACGTTGCGTAGGCTTAACCCATATTCAGAAAGGCGGTCGCGGTTATAGATGATGCGGATCTCGGGATTGCCCGATTGCAGACTGGAACGGACGTCCACCAGCCCCGGGATTTCGGACAGGCGGGATTCAGCGGTCTGGGCGATCGATTTGAGGGTATCGAGATTAAATCCGCGAACCTCCACTTCGATTGGACTTTTGAACGAGAAGAGGGCCGGGTAGGATACTTCGATTTCCAGTTCAGGGAAGTCGCGGAATTTTTCGCGCACACGATTGATGGCGGCGTCTTCGGCGGCGGCGCCGAGATCGGGATGCAGTCGCACGGTGAGTCGGGCGGTGTGTTCCCCCGCTTCGGCGACTCGCGTGGCATTGTTTTCCGCGCCGGCGGTGAGCGCGACCAGGGCAACCGTTGGATCGGCCATGACCGCTTCCTCCACGATATGCCCGACCTCATAGGTGCGCTCGAGGGGCGTGCCGATCGGGAGGGTCAGATCGAGATTGAACTCACCTTGGCGGACCTGGGGAATGAGTTCCTGTCCCAGTTTGGGCAGGAGCACAAACCAAGCGACCGAGAACGCGGCGACGGCAGCAATCATGACGGGCCAGCGGTTCCTCAGGGCTGCGCGCAAGATGGGAGGATACGCGGTTTGCAGCAGGTTGAACAAGTGGTTGATTCCCGAAACCAGCGGCAGAACGAGCGGAGCAATCAGCGTGGTGATGGTCCGAGCCAGCACCAGCACAGTGGCGACCAGAATGATGCCCACGGTTTGAAATACGACGCTAACGACGCGGACGACTAGGAAGAAAACCAGTCGCAGGATAATGAAGGCCAAGGCGACGGGCGTCGACACCCAGCGAATCAGCTTGGAAATGAGCGACGTGCCTTCGATACACCAGCGGCCGAAATTGTTCAGGCTCGTATTGAAGTTTGCGAGGGCGGTGACCTCAAGGAGCCCAGGCCAAACATCAGCACCATGCAGTGGTCCCAAACGGTCGTTGGAGAAAAAGCCGGCAACCGGGTCGAATCGTTTTATCAAGCGGAGGATCGGGAGTAGAACCAGTCCGACAATCGCGGTGACGATCTTGAGCAAGCCCACGATCAGGACAAGCAGGGCGCGTAGCGTGCGGCCGAGAAGCAGACCGACGGAAGCACCGGAGTTTTTTACGTGGGTGATCCACGAATCTTCGGCCGTGGCGCGGGGGAATTGGAGAAATGCGCGGTCGGCGAATTCACCGGAGAGGGGGTTGCCGCGATTGGTGAAATCCCGGGAGGCCAACATCGGGATGAAGAATAGCGCCGCGAGCAGCGAAGCGACGAGTGAGAATACCACGGTGAGTGCCATGTCGCCAAAGACCTGACCGGCGACACCTTCCACAAAAACGATGGGGAAGAACACCGCGACGGTCGTGGCCGTTGAGGCGATCACGGCTATGCCGACTTCACTGACGCCACGCACCACGGCGGTGGCGAGCGGGTCGCCTTCCTCGCGACATCGGAAGATACTTTCGAGCACGACGATGGCATTATCGACCAACATGCCCACTCCGAGGGCGAGGCCGCCCAATGAGATAATGTTGAGTGAGACGTCGCTTACAAACATCGGCGCAAACGTTGCGACGATGGAGATCGGAATACAGATGCCGATGATGAGGGTCTGGGCGAGATTGCGGAGGAAAACAAAAAGCACCATGACCGCGATGATCGCGCCAAAAATCGCGTTGTTCTTCACCTCGTCGATGGAGTTGCGGATGAAGATGGATTGATCGGCGAGCGTCTGGATATCGGCATTCGGGGGAAGCTGATAGGCGACGAAGTCCGTCATCTGCAGATACTCGGCCACGCGGGCGGCTTCGGCTCGCCGGGCTTCGCCGAGGGCGTCCCCGCGACCGCCGGGACCGCCACCCCCCCGTTGACGGCCACCGCCACCGCCGCCGCCACGTTGACGACCGCCTTCACCGCCACGACCCTCACGGGCGGTCGCTTCGGCGGCGGCTTTGGTTTCGTCGATTTCGGGTTCAGGTGGACCGGTGGCACCGGGTGGAAGTTTGGCCACATAGGCCTGTTGTTCCGCGGTGCCAAAAATGGAATCGCTCACGCGCCGGGCGACTTCGACGATGTTGGCATCGGCTTCTTTGTAAATTTCCAGCTCGATGCTCTCGCGACCGTTGACGGCGGTGATGACTTCGCGGTCCTTGTGGTAGCGCGAAACGGTGCCGATATCGCGGAGTCGGATATCGACGCCGCCTTGGCGGGCGACAATCAGATCCTCGATTTCGACCATGGACTGAAACTCGTTCATGGTGCGAATGAGGTATTCGGTCTGACCCTCGCGAAGGTTGCCGCCGGGCATGTTCACGTTGCCCTGAGCGAGGCGCTGGTTGATCTGATTGATATCCAGGGCGAGGGTCGAGAGGCGGGACTCATCAATGGCCACGAGGTAGAGTTCTTCGAGGCCGCCTTTGACTTTGACCGCCGCGACCCCGTCGAGGGATTCGACCCGCCGTTTGATGTCATACTCGGAAATATAGCGCAGTTCGTAGAGCGACTGCGGACCGGCCAAACCGAGGCGCAGGATGGGATCGAGCGTGGGATCGTAGCGCAGAAGGATGGGACGTTCGGCGTCTTCGGGCAGACGCACCCGGTCGACCTTTTCCCGAATGTCGGAGGCGACGACATTCATGTCGGTTTCCCAGCCGAATTCGAGAATTACATCGGATTGCCCGGCCTTGGAAATGGAGCTGATCGAGGTGAGCCCCGTGACGATACCCAGTTCCTGTTCGAGGCGTTGGGAGATAGTGGTCTCGACCTCCTCGGGAGCGCTGCCTTCATATTCCGTGCGAACGGTGAGGGAAGGGTAGCTCATGTCGGGCATGAGCGTGAGGGCGAGACGGTTGTAGGAGACCCAGCCGAAGACCGAGACGGCGAGCACAACCATCAAGATCGCGACCGGTCGGCGGGTGGTGAACGCGAAGCCGGAATCCGCGAGGTTAAATTTGTTTCGGGGCACGACGCGGAGGGGTGGGGTTATGATTCCTCTTCGGTGTCGTCCTCGGAGGGCATCACAGGATCAACGATCTTGACCGGAGATCGATCCTTCAGGCCGGACTGTCCGAGGACCACCACCTCATCGCCTTCTTCGAGTCCGGAGCGGACCTCGATGTGGTTGGGATTTTCAAAACCTGCGTCGAGTGCGAGGCGCATGGCGCGACCGCGGCGCACGGTGAACACGTATTGGGACCCGCCTTCGTAGACGACGGCGCGTTTGGGAATGAGTAGCGCTTGGGGACGTTCTTCGGTGGTGATGGAAGCGCGGACAAATAGACCGGGCACGATGGCGGCACCGGGCTCACGCACGCCGACGGTGACCTTGAAGGTGCCGCTGGCCGGATCGATGATCGGGCTGATGCGTTTGACCCAAGCGGCGTAAGCTTGGTCCGGCAAAAATTCGGAAGTGATTTCTGCCGATTGGTCGACCGCGATTTCGGTGAGGTAGCGGCCGGGGACGAAGACCTTGGCGACCATGTCCTTAAGACTGACGAAGGAAAAGAGTTTGGTGCCGGTGGCGACGCGGGCGCCGACTTGAACTTCGCGTTCCGAGATTACGCCATCGAAGGGAGCGACGACGGTGGCGTAGTCGTAGCGGATGCGAGCGCGATCGGCGCGGAGTTGGGCCTGGCTGAGGGCGAAGCGGTCGTTTTCGAATTCCTGTTCGTTGACGAGGCCGCGTTGGAAAAGGCCTTCGGTGCGGGCGAAATCGACCTGTTCGCGTTCGAGAGCGACCTTGGCTTCATCGGCATCGACGCGGAGTTCGCGGTCATCAATTTTTAGGAGCGGGGTGCCGGCAGATACAAAATCACCTTCTTCCACGAGCAACTGATCCACCTGGCCGTTGATGCGAGGGTAGATGTCGACGATGGATTCGGTCTCGAGGGTGGAGTTGAACGCCAACGAAGCCGCGATGGGACCGCGGGTGACGGCGGCAACTTGCACGGGAATGGGGTCAGCTTCGCGGCGATTGGCGCCGCCCGGACCACCGCGGCCGGGGCCGCCCGCGGGCCGTTCCGCGGCGGCGGGCTGAGCGGAGGTTTCCTCCTTTTTATCATCGGGCTCGGACTTACTGCATCCAAGTTGGAGCAACGGCACGGCCAGCAGTGACATCACGGCGAATGCGCGGAGCGAAAGAAAGGGGAGGGTGGAGAAAATGGAAGAGGGAAGGGACACGGGAAGTGGCTCAGTGAGGGACAGGAAAAAAGGTTAAGTGTTAACCATTACACTAGAGGGGAAAAGAAGTTACCCCCCTATTTGTTGAAAAAAACGAGTGACAGGGATCCGAGGGGGCGTTGCGTGAAGGGAGATGGCGAAAAAAGCAGAAGACCCGGAAACCTATGTCGCCGAGGTGCGTTTGCTGGGGGGAGGGGAAACGGGGAAACTGAAGCTATTGTCGGGGTTTAAGAAAGGGAGGCATTCGGTGCCGGATGCGGTGAATGCGGCGACGGAGGCGTTTTTGGGGAGAGTGTGTGCAGAGGAATTGACGGATGAAAGTGAGGAGTGGTTTCAACGGGCGCGTTCTGAATTGGGTTATAAGCGCAAAGAAATCTCTCTGGAAGTGGCGGGCAGTGGGTCGATTTTGACGGCGGTGGACTTCGTTTTCGAAATAAGTTATGAATTAAGTAACAGGGATCCATCGACTTATGTAAAGTCACAGGTTCTTCGTCAGTTGACGACGGATCGGGTGGGGGAAGCCAAATTTGAGGAGCTGTTCGCTGGCCAATTTAATGAGATCATTTTCGATCTTACCAAGGGAGTATCGGTGGAAGCAGTGATTGATGCGGTGGAAGAGCTGGAGGGTGCGACGGGATTGACGGTGGAATACCCTTCGGATTGTGCGGATTGTTGCCTGAAAGTGGACGGGGTGGAGGCCGAAGTGCACTGCAACGGATCGAGTTTGAGCATGGTTTTCCCGCGGGCTGGTGGGCCTTCGGAGCTGGTGGAGGCGTTTGGGCTGGTGAGGCATGCGTTTGTGCTCAGTAAGAACGCGGTGTTAGCGGGGTTGCTTGGTTGACCCTTGGAATTCAGCCGAGGACGGGCGGCTATTTGTAGATTCGCAGGATAAGTTCCGATTTGCAAAAGGGTTGCCTGATTAATCGGCATTGGGTTGTTTGGAAGCATGAAGACCAGCCAATCAACCCGGGGGTTTACATTGGTAGAAATCATGGTGGTGGTGACGATCATCGGAATTCTGGCGACGCTGGCGCAGCCGGCTTTCAAAGCTGCGGGTTTGCGTACGAAAGCCGCGACCTTCGTCAATGACGCCTAGGGTATTCTCCGAAGGATTTTACCGCTACGCGCAGGAAAACGGGGAATACCC
>CBFHXU010000002.1:55285-70411 GCA_965659875.1 uncultured Opitutaceae bacterium | reverse complement strand
TGCATCGAAGGGGTTCGCTTGGTTGAGTGGCTCGCCGGCCGACAACGAAAAACTATCCATCGGCAAAAACGCACAGCTCTTTGGATTTGTGGTTTTGCGTTATCAATCCGGTCGGGCGGCGAACCGAGGTGCCTTGGGGCGTGCTTTTTATGGCATCTCGATGGATGTCCAACGCGCATTACTCGAATAGGCGGTGGTGGTGGAAAAACCCCTCCTCGAAGAGTGGTGGGCCGTGCGTGGCCAGATGCTCCGATTGCTCGAATCCCATCTTTACGAAGGTGGCGAAATAGAACGGGATTCTTTGGCTGAATTGGGGACGTATTTTGGTGAGTTGGGAGGACGTATTGCGTTGGCCGAAGCGCAGGCGTTCGCGGAGATGGAAGACCTGCTGACCGAGGCCCAGCGTCAAACTCTGGCAAATTGGCGAGAGGATCCGGAACGGGCCATTACTCCCGGCAGTGGTCGCCGCGTTCGCAGTGAAATCCTAGACCGAGAAGACCTCAAACAACTGGAGGATCTCTTTGCGAAATGCTTCTCATGGCTCACCGGCAAACCGGCGGACAACCGTATCATTCCCTTGGGGCAGCCCGCGCAGTTTTTTGGCTTCGTGAGCATTCGTCACAAGAGTGGCCATGCGGCGAGTCGGGGGCAGATCGCCAAGTCGTTTCAGGCCATCTTGAACAATCGACAGGAAAAGATGCTGCGCACCGCAGTTTCGGAGTCCGCGGAAGGGGTGACCCATTTCTTGCGCGTGCGAGATGCCATTCTAAGTCAATTGCAACGGCTCCGGAACGATCCCGCCTCATTTGAGGCGGACGTTTATGCCAAGTTGTCGCGAGGTCTCGGCCTACTTGAAGTCCAAGTGGGTGCGGTGGAGGCGGGTGCTTACCGAAAAATACGCGAAAGCATGACTTCGCAACAGGTTGCTCGAATGATGGATCTGCGGGGCGACTACATCATTGATCAGTCGCAGATTGAATTGCTCGATTCCGATCAACGCGGAGAAGCGCTCTACGTTTTATGCACCGGATGTCACGGCATGGCGGGACGTCGTGAGTCTCATCATCTGGGTCCATCATTGGTTGATATTGTAGATCGACCTATTGCCTCCGCGCGGGGATTCGAGTATCCGCAGGCGCTTAAAAATTTGGCAGGAGGGGATGCCACCTGGACCCACGACCAACTCGACGCATTTTTGAAAGCGCCGAAGCATATGGCTCCCGGCACGAAAATGGAATTTGCGGGTCTGCTCCAAGCCGACGACCGCGCCGCGCTGATTGGTTATTTAGAGAAGCTGTAGGCGTCGGTTGAACTGATTCGCTACCGCCGTGATTTCAGGTCGCCATGTCGTCCTGGCCCTCGATCAGAACGTGATGACTGAGGGAGCCATCGGTGCGGGCCTGAAGCTGGGGGAGGTAGTCCGGATCGGACATGAAGGCGTGGGCGGCTTCTTGAGAGGGCCATCCGATGATGACGCGAAGGGCGGCGAACTGACCGTCGCCTTCGAGGGTCTTATGATTGGCCGTGCGCGCGAGATACTTGCCGCCGTGTTTGGCCACGAGCGCATTGGCGGCTGGAATATAGTCAGCGATCCAAGATTCAGTGACGGGAGTTACGGCGAGAACGGAGTAAGCGGACATAGTTGAAGAGAAATTGGGCGGCTTTTGAGGATAGTGGCCAAGGTTTTTAGGAAAGTGCTAGGGCAATTTTATTCAGGGCACGGTGGTTTCCAGTGATGGACAAACCCGTTGCTTTCACCGCTGCATTCCCAGAAGTTGTTCGCACTCTAGTCATACCCTCATGGAATATCTCACGCTGCTTTCCGACAAATTGGCTGAACATCCCTACGTTTTGGCCGGGATTATGGTCTTATTGGCTTTCGTGGCCGCTTGGGTGGTCGATCGTAGTGTGGTGGTTTTCGTCAAGAAGCTGGCTAGCAAAACCGAGAGTGAGCTCGATGACCAAGTCCTCGATATAATCCACAAGCCATTGTTCTATTCGGTGCTGGTATGGGGATTATCCACCGCCGCGACTTTGCTTGAAATGCCTGCTGCCATGCACGGTCGAATCTTCCCGTTGATCTACACCGCGCTGCTGGTTTTGTGGACTCTGTTTGCCATTCGATTCTCACGATTGGTGTTGCGGCGATTGGCCGCGGATGACCGCCGGTTTGTCGTCCTGCACAGCCAGACTTTGCCGCTGTTTGAGAACGTGGTGTTTCTCACCATCCTCGGACTGTCCATTTACGCTATCTTCTCTTCCTGGAACGTGGACATGACGGCGTGGTTGGCCTCGGCGGGTATAATTGGTATCGCCGTGGGTTTTGCCGCCAAGGACACCCTCGCGAACCTGCTGGCGGGCGTGCTGATCATGGCGGACGCTCCCTACAAGATTAAGGACTACGTGGTGTTGGAAACCGGTGAACGGGGAGCGGTGACGAATATCGGATTACGCAGCACCCGCATCCTCACGCGGGACCACATTGAGATTACCGTTCCCAACTCCATCATGGGGAATACCAAAATCATCAATGAATCCGCCGGGCTCAGCACATCCTCCCGGATTCGCGCAAAAATTGCCTGTGCCTATGGCAGTGATATCGAGCTGGTGGAAAAGATTCTATTGGGCGTGGCGGCGGCGGAGAAGGATATGTGCGAAGATCCGCCCCCTGTGGTGCGCATGCGGGGTTTTGGTGACTCGAGCTTGGATTTTGAGCTGATGGGATGGATCGACCAGCCGGGAGATCGTGGCCGGGTTCTACACCAAATCTACGGTGCCGTTTACCGAGCGTTTGCTGAACACAACGTTATGATTCCTTTTCCCCAGCGCGATCTTCACATCAAAGAGATGCCGAAGAGGTCCTCCTTGGAGGATGTGGATTCGACCTGAGCGATTTACCGGCCGAAAACTTCGACCTCCACATAGTGGTTTAGGGCGTCGCTTGTATTGCCTTGGGAGTAGAGGCGAATGTATCTGGCCTTGGACGATCCGAGTGGGATGAGTTTGCCTTGGTTGGTTTCGATATAAGCTTTGTCGGAACCGCGTCCCATGCCGGCTGATTCGTCGTGATCGTTATTGAATACGGTCGTCACGTTTTCCTTGAAGTCGGCATCATTGGAAACCTGCACAATGACGTCGTGGTAGACGCGTTTCTGGCTATGAAAATGCCACACCGCGGCGGCGTAGAGTTCGGACTCTTGGCCCAAATCGATCTGCACCCATTGCAGGTCCGTATCGAGTTCCACGAAGTAGCCTTCCTCGGAAAACTTGTCGCCGTCGGTGATGAATTCGAGTTCGCCGATAATGAGAAAATCACTGCTTGAAGTGACCTCTTGTCCCGCCGCCAGATTCGACACGCCGGCGGGCACGAGGATCTCCGGTGGTTTTGTGTTCGCGGGTTCGAGGTGAGGCACCTTGATCGGAACGGGTGTGCCGATCAGAAACGGCGGAGGAAACTCGATCTTGAGAGGTTTTAGGGTATCGGCCTGGGCCGGGATCAATATCACGGCGGAGCCCAACAGCGGGAGCAATGTGCAGAGGAATTTGTTCATATCGAAAGCGGGGTGCGCCCAGCGACGGTGACTCAAGTGAGGTGTGGAATCTCGTATCCCTGGCGGTCTTTCCGATGCAGGAACTTGTTTGCCGTGTCGGCACCTGCTCCGGTGAAGCGCACGCGGGCAGCGTCGATTTGGAGTTTAGGTCCAGCGGTCCAGCGTTCCACATCGCGATCAATTTTCCAGGCGTCGAGGTGCTTCGAGAATCGCTCGTAAGTCTCCAGCAGATGGTCATCGCCACTCATGATGCCATCGACCTTGGCGGCGGACGCGGGTTTGCCAGCTTGGATGGGAATGTTGCCCCAATGAGCGAGGCTGGAAGAGCGGAAGCCGGTTTCGAGAGTGCAGGCTAGATCCGATTCGCGGCGACTGCGCACGCCGCGGATGAAGGCCGGCATGTGATCGAATCCACCGTCCCCTTGGAATTGTTCGCCGCGTTTTTTACCATCGTAGTAGATGATGCCGCCACCGCGGCCACCGCGGAACTCGCCGCCCTCGCAAGTCACAATGACGCCCACGCGGTTGCCCTTGTAGTTGGCGCGTGCATTGACGTCCGGCCGGACCCACAGATCCCGCACCTCAAACAGGGCAGGCACACCGCCCCAGTCGAAACTGGTGATCTGCATGTTGGGGGTTTCTCCGGCATCGTTCCACCCAAAGCGCGCTCCGTAGCTGGCGACGGATGTGGGATGGTCCGGCTCGTCGAGAATCCAGCGCATCAGATCGAGTTCATGTGGTCCCTGATTGCCAAAGTCGCCATTGCCGGTGTTCCAGGACCAGTGCCAATCGTAGTGGAATTTTTCGCGATACAACGGCTGTTCTGCCGCCGGCCCGAGCCATTCATCGTAGTTGACTGAGGAAGGCGGAGACAACGGGCTGCTGCGTTTACCGATACTTTGTCGGGATTTGTAGCAAAGACCTCGGACCATGGTGATGTCGCCGATGTTGCCCGCCTTGATCCAAGCAAAGGCCTCGTTGAGACCGGTGTCGGATCGGTTCTGAAACCCGGGTTGCACGATGCGATTGTATTTCTTGGCCGCGGCCAGCATCTGACGCCCTTCCCAGATCGTGTGGCACACGGGTTTTTCGACATACACATCTTTCCCGGCCTCGCAGGCCCAGATGGTTTGGATGGCGTGTTGATGGTTGGGAGTGGCGAGGGCCACTGCATCGATGTCGGAACGTTCGAGCAGGTCGCGGTAGCTCTGCACCTTGTCCGCCTTGATACCGTGATCGGTTTCGACCTTGGCCGCCTGTTTGTTGAGCACGGCGGAGTCGACATCACACAGGGCAACGAGAGAGGCGCCTTCCGTGCGGATGACGTCCTCGATCAATTTCATGCCGCGGCTGTTGATGCCGACGACGGCCACCCGGACATCCCCATTGGGGCTGGCGCCACGGGCGGCACCGATGGCAAAGGTGCCCGCGAGCAGCGAGGAGTTTTGAATGAAACGGCGGCGGGAGAGGGGTAGTGAAGAACTCATGGTTTGGTGGTGAAGTCACCGGTGTGGAATTCAGGCCGACCGATTTATCGGGAACGGCTCAGGGATTATACACCAGAGGGTGAAGCGTAACTTATGGCACAGTATGATCGAGTATCCCGATTTAAGGGAACGCTGAATTTTGGAATCCGTTGCAAAATAAGGAGCGAGATTGATCGGGGTTACTTCCGTTTTAGTTGAATTCTAAAGAAAACGGCGGCTAAGGGTGGAGCCGCCGTTGATAAAGATCCGTCTTCGCTAAAATTTCGGCGCGACGCGTGAATGAGTGAGTTAAGCGGGCGTTTCCTCTTCGAACAACGCGCGGCCCTTGGCCTTTAGGTCGGCGATGGAGACTTCGCCCTTGTCGACCTTGGCGAAGAGCATAATCCAGCCCGTATCGAGGGCGGCATAGACATCGTCGTGGCCGCAGTGGACGTTGAGGGCGTGTTTGGTAAGGGCGCGGGCGCCGACCTCGAGCACCATGGTGCTGAGTTTACCGGGAGCGTGATAATATTGCTCGATGCCATCGACGATACCTTGACCGGACGTAAAGTTGACCGTGCGCTTACCGGTGACGGAGGTGGCGATGGCTCCCCCTTGGGCGGCGTGTTCACCCTCGGTCTCGATGGCGATGGTGGGGCGACCAAAGACATTGAGTTGTCCTTTAGCGCGGGCGAATTCGAACATTTCGCCCATCTCGGTTGAGGGGGTGATGGGATAATATATCCCAGCTTCGGCAATGCGTGCTTCGGTATAGGAAGCGACGAGCTGATTACCGTTGGTGGTGATCCGGATGCCCGGATATTTTGGCTTTTGAGCGACCATGATAATAGGGGATGGTGGGTATGCGAGGCAGACCGGGTTGGAGGCTGTAGTTGTAAGCAATAAAGAACCAGGGAGGCCTGGGGCACTCCCGCAGTCGGAGATAAATCACCGGCGTTCGTTCAAAATAGGGGATAAAACGGGGCTCCGCCAAGGCTGTTTCAGCAGATGCGCAGCCTTGGACAATATCTAGGCAAAAAGCCGCTGGAAATTTTGTTCAACACTCCGTTCGAGGTCGGCGGGGCCGTCGTTCCGCAAGTTCGCCAAATCGGCGTAGGCCATGGCGAGGTTGGCGGGATGATTGCCCCACGCCCCAGGCTTTTGACCGGGAAGCGGATAAGTCGGTTGCGGTGGGGCGAAAGCGGGGGCATCGGTCTCGACGAGCAGGCGACCCGTGGGGACGACCTTGAAAGCATTGCGTTGGCGGGTCTTACGCGGATCGATCAAAGAGGTATTGTATGAGAAGTAAGCACCGAGACGGGTAAATTCAGCGACCTGTTCGGGTGATCCACCGTAGGCGTGGAGCAGGAAACCGCGCTCGGGGGTGGGCGTTGATTTCAAGACCTCCAGCAAAGGCCCCCAAGCGCGGACGCAGTGGAGGGTAGCGGCCCGGTTGTGGTCGGCGGCCCAACGAAGTTGCCAGGCACAGACTTCCATCTGCTCTTCGATTGGGGCGGGAGGGACGCCCTCGAGCAGGGGGTCTTTGTCGCGCCCGGGCTCGAGGATCCAACGGTCGAGACCGATTTCGCCGACGTGGGCGTTGAGGTGGGTTTCGAGGTAGTGAATGAAGCGGAGTTGCCAGTCGGCGGGGCGCACCGCGACGTCCCACGGGTGAATTCCGAAGCTGGGGGTGACCCACGGGAAGCGCTCGGCGAGCGCGACGACATCGTCCCAATCGGTGGGGTGGGTGCCGTTCACGACGGCGCCACCGAGGTTGATCGCGGTCAGGTCGCGGGCAATCGGATCGAGGTGGGGGGTGAGTTCCTCGAACTGCAGGTGATTGTGGGCGTCGTAGAGCACGGCGCGCGATTTTATTGCGCCAACGATCAATGTCTAATGTTCAATGAACAATTCGCCCCTGCCGGGGGTTACGTTTCGCGAGAGGCCAGGGTAGTGATGCGGGCGCGGACGGCGGCGAGGCCGTTGAGGCGGGTGGGGGTGAGATTGCGGGTCACGCCGAGTTGATCGAGGACGGTGATGTCGGCGGTCTTGGCGTCTGCGGCGGTCACGCCGTCGAAACACCGGCAGAGCAGGTGGACCAGCGCGCGGACGAGGGGAGAGTCGCAATCCGATTTAAAGTGCCAGACATCACCGTCATTTTCGGCGAGGAGCCACACTTGGGAGGTGCAGCCTTTGACGTGATTGTCGTCGGTGCGGTCGGTGTCCGGGAAGTGCGGGAGGTGACGCGTCGCGTCGACGATGGCGCCGAGTCGCTCTTGCGGGTTTTCGATGAAGTGAAATTCATCGAGCAGGTTTTGTTGATTTTCAGCAACGGTCATGGGGGAGGAGGGATCGATAAAGAGAAAGAGAAAGAATAAAAAGAAAGATTCAAATTCACCGAGGCTGCGGCGAGAAAATGATGGGGGATCTTGATACTTGATACCTGCTAATTGATACTTCTGCGAAACGGCATGGCACTTGTGACTTGGAACTTCCTCAGCGGAGCTCATGTTGGTGGGGATGCTCAGACGCCCGTGTGCGGTAATAATGGTTGGTTTGGTGACGATGTTGGGAGGAGTCCTGTGGGCTCAGCCGGCAGGGGTTCCTTTTATACAGGGGACGGAGGCGTCGGAGGAATCAGGCGAAATGATTCGGCGGGAGGGAGCGGCGCGGCGAGCCATGGAGTTGGGGTTTTCGTCGGTGGCAGCCGGGTTGTGGGAATCGTTGTGGAACGAAACGGCCGGGGGGGATCGCCGGGATGAATTGGTGCTCAACTGGTCAATTACATTGCTGGAAGATGGCCGTCCGGGCGAGGCGGGGGAAGCCCTGGATCGTTTGAGCGATCGGAATAGCGGCCGGGCCCGGTTGCGGGCGGGACTGGTGGCGTATGCGCAGGGTGAATTGGTTTTGGCGGAAGAGATTCTAGCGCAGGTGGACATGGCGAATTTGCCGGGAGAGGAATATTCGTGGTATTATTATTTGGCCGGGGCCTTGGCTCACGAACGGGAAGATTTCAGGCAGGCTCGCGAGCGTTTCTCGGAGGCCATCGCGGCGGCTACCTCCGGGTTGCAACGGGCGCGATTTGAATTGGCGGATTTACGGACGACCTGGCGCGAGTCTGAGCCAACCGAAGCGCAGGCGGCGAGTTTGTTGCGACGCATGGAGGAGTATGCCGGAGAACAAGTCGGGTTTGATGCGGCCAAACGATATGCGGCCGTCTTGGCGGCGTTGGGGCGCGGGCCAGAAGCGGTGACATTTTTGCAGAACCAGTTGTTGAATTTGCCGCCGGCCGAACGAGGTCAGCGCGACGATTTGCGGTTGCTGTTGGGTATGATCGCGGGAGCGCAGGATGGGCTGGGTCGCAACGCGCTGTATCGATTGCTCGAGGAAGGGGTGGATCGCGGCAAACAACGGATCGCATTGCGGATGTTGGCCAGCGCTTCGCCGGATGAACCCTCAGGAGCCGAGTTGAGTGGGCGATTGAGTCTGTTGCTGGAGACGGAAACCCAACATCCCATCGCGGAGGATTTGATTTTGTTTCGGGCGGAATTGGCGAACACGCCGGGAGAGGCGACTCGCGATGCGTTGTCCTTGTTGGAGCGGTTTCCGGGGTCCGATTTACGCACGGTGGCATTGGGTATACTCGTGAGTGCGGCGTGGGAGGATGAGCGTTATCGCGCGGCGGCGGGATATGCCGGGCAAGCCCGGCGGGAATTGGGTGATCGGGAAGCAGGCGTGAGAGCTCAACTCGGTGTCTTGCAAGCGGATGCCTTTTTTCGAGGTGGAGACTATCGGAGCGCGGCCGATGCATATGCGGCAGCGTTGGACGAGCCGGTGGCGGGAGTGAACCCGGGTGAATTGGTGTTTCAGGAGGTACTCTCCCGGATCCGAGATCGGCAACTGACGGAAGCGGCCCAACGGATAGATCTGCTGACCGGTGATGATCGTTTGGACGTGATTAATCGGTGGCAGGCGGAGTGGAATCTGACGCGTGAGTTGCAGGCGGAGGGTCGAGTCGCCGAGGCCTATGCGCGTATCAATCAGATCATGGCAGAGGATGCCGAAAATACCGCCTTGCCGGTGGAGTTGGCGGTGCGAATCACGTGGCTGCAGGCCCGACTGGCGCTGGAGGCCAACGAGTCGGGAACCGCGCTGGAACTGGTCGCTCCGTTGATGGCGCGACTGGAGGATGTGCCGGAGACGTTAAGATTGGAAGTGGCCTCATCCCTGCGGCTATTGGAAGCGGAGGCGCATTTTGCGTTGGGGCAAAGGGACGAAGCGTTGGCGGTTTTGCAGGCCTTGCGGGAAGACTATCCTGCATCAGACGCGGCGGTTTATTCGTTTATCGAGGAAGCGGGCGCAGAGGCCGGGCAAGGGCAGCTGGTGAAGGCGCAACAGCTGTTGGCGGAACTGATTTTGGAGTATCCGGATAATAAATATGCACCCTATGCCTTGTATCAATCGGCCCTCTTGGCGGAGAGTCGCCGCGAAGAAGATTATTTGGAAGAAGCAATCAACAAAATCGAACTGTTGGTGACAACTTACCCGGACAGTGAGTTGGTGTTTTACGCGCGGTTTAAGCAGGGCGATGTATATCGCCAGATGGGGCTATGGGAGCCGGCGCGACAGGTCTACGAACAGATCATTCGGCAGTTCCCGGACCATCGGCAAATTTGGTCGGTGCAGATGGCGTTGGCCGATTCGCATTCGGCGCAAGCGGGGTCCAGCCCAACCCTGCGCGAGAGCGCGTCGGTGATTTACGAACGGTTGCGGGATGTTGCGAATGCACCCGCTGAGTTGCGGATCGAGGCGGGGTCGAAGGCGGGCAGTGCCTTGGTACGCGGCGGCCGGGCGGATCGGGGCGCGGAACTCTGGTGGCAAGTGGTGGACGAATTCCTCATTCAGAACCAAGCACCGGAGAATTTAGGGACGAAGGGCCGCTATTGGTTGGCTCGAATCTTGGCCCAGCTCGGCGAAAGTATGGAACAACAGGGCAAATTGATTGATGCGCGCCGGGCATATGAGTTGATGCGCGGTCGGGGACTGCCCGAGGCGGGGTGGGCGACGGAGCAACTCCGCCGCCTCGGCGCGGTGCCAAGCGAAGAAAGCACGCCGGTCGTTGACGAGTGAGCGCGAGGAGGGTCTAACAAGAATATCCATGGGTGCATTTGATTTCAGTCTACTGGCGCAGGGCGGTCCGATGATGATCGTTTTGTTGGTGATGGCGGTGGCGGGCGTGGTGCTGTTTGTCGAACGGTTGCTCTTTCTGCACCGGGGGCAGATTCGCTCCACGTCATTTGTCGATGGGATCAAAAACATTCTTGCGCGGCGACGGGTGATGGAGGCGTTGACGGTTTGTGAGGAGACTCCCGGGCCGGTGGCGGCGGTGGTGAAATCTGCTCTCCTCAATGTGCATGCAGATGCCGACAAGATGAGATTTGCCGTGCAGGAAGCGGGGATTGTGGAGATTCCGGCCTTGGAGCGACGGCTCGGGTCGATCGCAGCAATTGCGCAAATCGCGCCCTTGGTGGGGTTGCTGGGAACTCTGCTGGGGATGGCGACCACGTTTCATGCCTTCATGACCGGAGGGGCTGAATACGCGACGGCGCGCGCGCTCTCGGACGGAATGTGGCGGGCACTCATGGCGAGTATCGGTGGGCTTACGGTTGGGATTCCGGCCCATTTGGGGTATCATTTTTTAAGCGGGCGGGTGCGGGCCATCGTGAGGGATGTGGAATGGGCGGGAAATGAGATCATGCGTTATTTGCAGACGGATTACCGGGAGCTTGGAGAAAGGGGTCGGAGTGATGAAGATTCTCCCGATGAAAGCGGAGAAGCCGAATGATCACCCGTCCGCTGCAACTCTCCGATAGATTACGGCCGCCTCCGCGGTCGATGGACGCCCTTTTCTACGTCAATGTGGTGCTGTTGGGGCTGTTTTTTGCGTTATTTGGCTCTAGATTCGTGCTGTCGCCCGGAATTGAGGTCTTGCAACCGGATTTCGCAATCCCGGCATCCGAGGGAGGCGGTTCTCCCGTGAGTACCATGGCGGTGATCAGTATCCTCGGGCCCAATATGGTTTTCACCGCCGAAGGACGCATGAGTTTTGGGGAGTTGGCGGTGTGGCTGCCCACTCAGGTTGCCCGGGGCGGAGAAATGGATTCGCGATTGTTGGTGCGGGCCGATATCCGAGTTTCGGCTGAAGATGTCATGAAAATTTCGGATCTAGCTACTAAATCGGGGTTTACGGGAGTCCAGCTCGCGCTCGAAGATACTCAAAATTCTAGTTTCGGGAGCCCTTAGGCCATGAATGTTGCCCGTGAAGCACTTCCTTGGGCAGGCCTGAGCCTCGTGGTTGCGGCAGTGCTCGTGGGCGGACTGGGACTGGTGCAGACGAATGACTGGGATGGGGCGCTGCGGTTGGGAGCGTCGGCAAGCCGGGTCGGAGTGGTTTTAACCCATGCTGATGCCGATGAACAAGTTGCGGGCTTGCGCGGAGAGTTTGTGCTGAAAGACCCCACCCCTCTTTTTTTGCCGCATAAGTGGAATAGCGGGCAGGTGGATGAACGCGATGAGGGGGTGCTGTCTCCGGGAACATCTTTTGGAGCCATCGAGCCAAAACTGATTTTTCCGGAGGCAGCCAATGACATCGCGATTCCCGATGGGGTGGAGGTTCCCGCCACCGCGTTGTCGGCGATGGAGCGGCTCGCTGAAACGGTGGGGCATGGGGAGCTTACCCGCCGGGATGGGGAACCCCAGGCACTCCGCAGTCGGCGGGGTTATGTGGAGGTGATGACCATGACAGACGGTAACCTACTTCATCAGAGAGTGATAGACGAAGATTTGACGCCGTTTCAGGTGCAGGCACCGATTGAGGCTTTATTGGCCATCAACGAGGCCGGAGTTTGGGTGCGCCCGACCGTCATTGAGGCGGCCGAAGGGGTCTCGGTAAATTTCGAAGAAATCAATTCTGTCCTCAAAGCGCTGCATTTGGAGTCAATTTTGAGTCCGGGAATCTATCGTATCCTTCTGGGTCCATAGAAGTTAACACTAGTTTTAAAATTGCAGTTGACGGTGATTTTTTAGCTCTTCACGTTCTCCTCTCTTTTCTCGTCTTTTGGCGAAGTTTCGTAGCGCCCAGATAGCTCAGTTGGTAGAGCACGTCCTTGGTAAGGACGAGGTCACCGGTTCGAGTCCGGCTCTGGGCTCCACGCGACTTCTCCGTAAGAATCCTCCCACAAACAAATACAACGTCACCATCCCAAATGGCTAAAGGCACATTCGAGCGCACTAAACCGCACGTCAACGTCGGCACAATCGGCCACGTCGACCACGGCAAAACAACTACCACCACGGCTATCCTGAAGGTTCAGTCCGACAAAGGTCTGGCGGAGTTCAAGTCCTACGCGGACATCGCAAAGGGCGGCACCGTGCGTGACGCCTCTAAAATCGTGACCATCTCCGTCGCTCACGTGGAGTATGAGTCCGACAATCGTCACTATGCTCACGTGGACTGCCCAGGTCACGCTGACTTCGTGAAGAACATGATCACGGGAGCCGCCCAAATGGACGGCGCTATCCTCGTGGTATCCGCCTCTGATGGTCCCATGCCTCAGACTCGCGAGCACATCCTGCTCGCTCGTCAGGTTGGCGTGCCTAATATCGTGGTTTGGCTCAACAAGGTCGACCTCATCGACGACGAAGAGCTCCTCGAGCTTGTCGAGATGGAAGTCCGCGAGCTTCTCTCCAAGTATCAATTTGACGGCGACGCCGCCGTGATCGTTCGGGGTTCCGCCCAAGCCGCTCTCGAAGGCAAGCCAGGTGGCGCTGAAGCGATCGGCGCTTTGATGGATGCGATCGACGCAGAAATCCCTGAGCCCCAACGCGACACTGACAAACCGTTCCTCATGTCTGTCGAGGACGTGTTCTCGATCACGGGTCGTGGCACCGTTGCTACCGGTCGTATCGAGCGTGGCATCGTGAAGCTCAACGACGACGTTGAGATCGTCGGTATCAAGGAAACCGCCACCACGGTGGTTACCGGTATCGAAATGTTCCGCAAGCTACTCGATAGCGGCCAAGCGGGTGACAACGTGGGTATCCTCCTCCGTGGAGTGGACAAAGACTCCATCGAGCGTGGTCAAGTTCTCGCTGCTCCTAAGTCCATCACCCCGCACGCCAAGGCCAAGGCCGAGATCTACGTGCTTGGTAAGGACGAAGGTGGTCGCCACACGCCGTTCTTCAATGGCTACCGTCCTCAATTCTACTTCCGCACCACCGACGTGACCGGTGTCGTCAACCTCCCTGAGGGTGTCGAGATGGTTATGCCCGGTGACAACGTATCTGTTGAGATCGAGTTGATCTACCCTTGCGCGATGGAAGCCACCCAACGCTTCGCCATCCGCGAAGGCGGCCGCACCATCGGTGCCGGTCGTATCACCGAAATCATCGAATAATACAGTTTAGTCGATTTCACGACTGCCGAGGTCTCTTTTAGGGGCCTCGGCTGCGTCGTCTAAAGAAATTCAGTCATATAGGCGTGTAGCTCAATTGGTAGAGTAGCGGTCTCCAAAACCGTCGGTTGGGGGTTCGATTCCCTCCGCGCCTGCCACTTCCCTCTGATGAAAAACCCATTCCGTAGTGCCCGCATCTTCTTCGGCGAGATGGCTGATGAGCTTAAAAAAGCTTCCTGGCCCACTCGCACCGAACTGCGCGATTCGACCATCGTGGTCATTATCGCTGCCGTCCTGCTTGGGGTGTTCACCAGCATCAGTGATTTCGCTCTCTATCAGGTCGTCGACCTGCTCACGTCCTTCGTAAGCTAAGCATGTCCGCCTCCATCGCACCCCCTCCCGGAACCCAATGGTTCGCTCTTCACACCCTCTCCGGCCAGGAGAACAAGGTGAAGACCTACATCGAAAAGTTCAAAAAAGCAGAAGAACTCGACGATGCTATTATTGAGGTTTTGATGCCGACCGAGGTCGTTTCGGAGGTTAAGAACGGCAAGAAGTCCACCAAGACCCGCAAGCTCTACCCGGGCTACGTGTTCATTAACATGCGGCTCTACGACGAGCACCAGAAGCTGATCAACAAGCCCTGGTATTTCGTGAAAGAGACCTCCGGTGTGATTAACTTCGTCGGTGGCGAAAACCCACCTGCGCTGCGTCAGGCTGAGATCGATGAAATTCGCGCCCGCATCGAGGCCGCCAGCGGCAAAGAAGTGCCGAAGGTCTCCTACGAGGTTGGCGAAACCGTCAAAGTCAACGACGGGGCCTTTGCCAATCTCACCGGCCGGATCGACGAAATCGATCCCGAGCGCGGTAAACTCAAAATTTCTGTTTCAATTTTCGGCCGGTTCACCCCGGTTGAGCTCGAATACTGGCAGGTCGAACGCGATACGGAATCGTAACGCGACGCCTCTTTCTCACCGCCGACGTTCAGCAAGTCACCACACGTCACTAACCACCCGCCAATTCATCACTTTCCATGGCTAAGAAGATTCAAGGATACATCCGCCTCCAGCTTCCTGCTGGTGCGGCCAACCCGTCCCCTCCCGTCGGTCCCGCGCTTGGTGCGCAGGGCGTTAATATCATGGGCTTCTGTAAGGAGTTCAACGCCAGGACCAAAGACCAGAACGGCATGATTTTGCCGGTCGTCATCACGGTCTTCACCGACAAGTCCTTCACGTTCATTCTCAAGTCGCCTCCCGCGGCTGTGCTCCTCAAGAAGGCGGCCAACATCGCTTCCGGTTCGGCTCGTTCCAACTTGGACAAGGTGGGCACCGTCACGCGCAAGCAGCTCGAGGAGATCTACGAGATCAAGAAAGCTGATCTCAACGCCAAGGACGTCGACGCCGGATGTAAGATCATCGCTGGCACCGCCCGTAACATGGGCCTCGAAGTCGTCGGCTAAGCTATTCTCTCAGTAACTGAAACTCACCGTGGGAGGCCTTTCCGGTCGTCTGCACCACAAGGAGTCATTAATGAAAAAACCCAGTAAACGATACCGTTCCGCTCTCTCAGGCTCCAACCTGAGTGAGGAGCATTCGTTGGTGGATGCCGTCAAGGTCCTTACCAACTTTCCCAAGACCAAGTTCGACGAGACCGTCG
>CBFHXU010000002.1:0-55275 GCA_965659875.1 uncultured Opitutaceae bacterium | reverse complement strand
TCCTTCCGTCTTATGGTCGATCCGGCCCAAGGCGATCAGATGGTGCGTGGCACCACGCCGTTACCTCATGGTTCGGGTAAGCAGGTTTCCGTCTTGGTCTTCACCGACAATGCCGAAGCCGCCATCGCGGCGGGTGCTGAGCATGCCGGCCTGGAAGACATGATGAAAAAAATCCAAGAGGGCTGGCTCGACTTCGATGTCGCCATCGCCACTCCGGACGCCATGAAGTCCGTGCGCACGATTGCCCGGGTGCTCGGTCCCAAGGGCCTCATGCCTAATCCCAAGAGCGGCACCGTCACCGACGATATCGAAGGTGCGATCAAAGCCGTCAAAGCGGGTCGGGTGGAATACAAAGTCGATAAGACGGCCAACATCGGCGTCGGCATCGGCAAACGCTCCTTCACTGAAGAACAAATCGTGGAAAACGCCCAGGCCGTCATCGCGGCGATCGGCAAAGCCCGTCCTTCAGCCGTTAAAGGCACCTACATTAAAAATGTCTCCCTCTCGGCTTCCATGAGCCCCGGGATCAAGGTCGCTTCCTCCGAATACAACCAATTCTAAGGTCACCCAATGAGAGTCGAAAAGAAATACCTTATCGCCGAAGTTGAGGAACACCTCAAGAAGTCGGACTACGTCATCCTCGCCAACTATGCTGGTATCACCGTCGACGAGACGGCCGAACTCCGGGCTCAGTTGGAAGAAAACGGAGCCGAGTTCCACGTTGTTAAAAACTCTTCCTTCAAAGTAGCAGCTGAAGCCCTCGGTTTGCCCGACCTGGGCGATTCCCTGAACGGTCCCACCGCGATCATCGTCGGTGGTGACAATTCCCCCGGAGCCGCCAAAGCGGTAACCAAGTTCTTCAAAGACACCAAGAAGGTGGAAGTGAAGTCCGCGGTTCTCGCCGGCAAAGTGATCGGTCCTGACGAAATCAAGGCCCTCGCTGAGCTGCCGTCCCTCGACGCCCTCCGTGCTCAATTGCTCGGTTTGCTTTCCAAGCCCGCGACGATGCTGGTTCAGGTGCTCAATGCACCTGCGTCCGATCTCGTTGGTGTTTTGCAGGCCAAAGTTCGCGCCGAAGGCGGCGAGTAAGTCATCAACCCTATCAATTTATAACCCATTTTCAAAAAGTGCACCGGTTCGCTGGTGTGCCCAAGAAAGCCCAAGAAATCAAAAGCTGCTGAATAGGGGATACGTCTCTTAAACGTGCTTCAGGTTGAAGCTGCTATTCAGACGCAGGAGATCATTATCATGAGCGACATCAATAAAGACCAAGTAATCGACTGGCTCTCCGAGCAGTCCGTTCTCGAAATTGCCGACATCGTCAAGACTCTCGAGGAGAAGTGGGGCGTTTCCGCCGCTGCTCCCGTAGCCGTTGCCGCTGCTGCTCCCGCCGCTGGCGGAGGCGAAGCTGCCGCTGAGAAAGACGAGTTTGACGTAGTCCTCACCGCCGCTGGCGACAAGAAGATCAACGTCATTAAGGAAGTCCGTTCCATCACCGGCCTCGGCCTCAAGGAAGCCAAAGACCTCGTCGAAGGCGCTCCGAAAGCCGTTAAGGAAGGTGCGACCAAAGACGAAGCCGCCGAGATCAAAAAGAAGCTCGAAGAAGCCGGCGCATCCGTCGAACTCAAGTAAGGTTACCACCGACTTGGATTCAACCGACGTATGTCGTCCGTTTATTTCAGGACAGGCCGTGTATTCACGCGGCCTGTCCTTTGCCTTTTCTAATTCCATTCCTTTTTCGCCAGTATCGACCTGTTTTCGCCACCGCCGGGGTGGGGAATCAAAGGTCTGACGTCAGCACTTTCCGCCCGCTCGCGTCACTCAGTCATCCAACCAACCGGGAAATTCCATGGCCGTCCGTAAAAACCAAGCCGATCGCATCAACTTCGGTAAGCTCCGTGAGGTGCTTCAACCACCGAACCTGATCGAACTCCAGATCAGTTCTTATCTCGATTACCTGCAAAAAGGGACACCGGACAAGCAGCGCCTGAATCAAGGCCTCGAAGCTGTTTTCCGCGAAGTATTCCCGATCGAGTCGTATGACGGACGTCTGACGCTCGAATACGTTTCCTACACCATTGGTGATCCCAAGAACTCCGAGATCGAGTGCTTGCGTGAAGGTGTCACTTACTCGGTGCCCCTCTACGTGAAGCTTCGCCTCCGGGAAGAAGACTTCATCAAGGATGAGGAAATCTACATGGGCGAAATCCCCATGGTGACCCTGCGTGGTTCCTTCATCATCAACGGCGCCGAGCGCGTCGTCGTATCCCAACTTCACCGTTCGCCTGGTATCGCGTTTGAGGTCGCTCCTCACGCCAACGGCAAACTCCTCCACTCTTTCCGCATCATCCCGGACCGCGGCACTTGGTTGGAAGTTCAGTTCGATAACAACGATCTCCTCTACGTCTACCTCGACCGTCGTCGTCGTCGTCGCAAATTCCTGATCACTACGCTGCTCCGCGCCGTGGGATACTCGAGCGACACCGAGATCCTCGATCTCTTTTACACGATCCAAGAGCTCAAGACCTCCAAGGCCCTCAAGATGGAGAACGTCTCCAACTTGGTCCTCGTCGAGGATGCGATCGACGCCCAACAAGGGGTGGTTCTCGCCCGGGCGCTCGAACCGCTGACCAAGCAGATCGTGCGTTCCATCGAGGAGCATGACATTCCGCTTATCCGCGTCATCGACACTTCGGTGGACGAAGGTGCCATCACCCGCGCCATCAAGAAGGATCCTACTCGCAATGAGGAGGAAGCCCTCAAGGAAATCTACAAGCGCCTCCGTCCCGGTGAGCCCCCCACCACGGCCAACGCCAAGGCTCTCCTCAAGCGTCTTTTCTTCGACCCCAAGCGTTACGACCTCGGTCGCGTGGGTCGCTACAAGGTCAACCAGAAGCTCGGCCTGGAAGTCGATCTCGAGCAACGTACCCTCGAATCCGGTGACATGGTTGCCGCTACCAAGTATCTCGTGCGCCTGAAAAAGGGTGAGGGTGTGGTTGATGATATCGATCACCTCGGTTCCCGTCGGGTGCGCACGGTGGGTGAGCTGCTCGCCAACCAATGCCGGGTGGGACTTTCCCGCACGGAGCGTCTCGTTCGCGAGCGCATGACCATGTATGACCAAAGTGTCGATTCGATCACCCCGCAAAAGCTGATCAATCCCAAGGCGCTCACCACTGTCATCCGCGATTTCTTTGCCCGGTCCCAACTCTCGCAGTTCATGGACCAGATCAACCCGCTCGCCGAGGTTACGCACAAGCGCCGCTTGTCCGCGCTCGGTCCGGGTGGTCTCAATCGCGAGCGGGCCGGCTTCGAAGTCCGCGATGTGCATCCTTCCCATTACGGTCGGATCTGTCCAATTGAGACCCCGGAAGGTCCGAACATCGGTCTGATTAATTCTCTCTCCACCTACGCCCGCGTAAACGAGTTCGGCTTCATTGAGACGCCCTACCGTTTGGTCACCAAGGGCAAGGTAAGTGACAAGATCAATTACCTCACCGCTGACCAAGAGGAAGGTAAGATCATCGCGCAGGCCAATTCCGAGATCGACGATAAGGGCAACTTTATCGGCACGGTCACCGTCCGTCAGGATGGTGAGTTCCTCGAGGTTGATGCTGACGAGGTGAACTACATGGACGTTTCGCCCAAGCAGGTCATTTCGATCGCGGCGGGTATGATTCCGTTCCTCGAGCACGATGATGCGAATCGCGCGCTCATGGGTTCGAACATGCAACGCCAGGGTGTGCCGCTGCTGCAGGCCGAGTCCCCCTACGTGGGAACCGGTATCGAAGAGCGTGTTGCCCGTGACTCCAAGATCGTCGCGGTGGCGGACGAAGCCGGGACGGTTGCATCGGTTGATGCGCAGCGCATCGTGATTACCTCCGATGGTGAAATGCCGAAGAACTTCGACAAAACGCCCAAATCCGATCCGAAGAAAGGCGTGCACGTTTATGAACTGCGTAAGTTCATGCGTTCCAACGCCGGCACCTGCTTCAATCAGAAGCCCGTCGTCGATCGTGGTCAGAAGATCAAGGCCGGTGAAATTATCGCGGACGGACCTTCCACCCAGAAGGGTGAAATGGCTCTCGGACGTAATGTCCTGGTCGGCTTCATGCCTTGGAATGGTTACAACTTTGAGGATGCTATCCTCATCTCCGAAAAGGTGCTCAAGGAAGACATCTTCACATCGATCCACATTCAGGAATTTGAGGTCACTGCCCGTGACACCAAACTCGGACCGGAAGAAATTACCCGGGATATTCCGAACGTCGGTGAAGAAGCGCTGAAGCATCTCGACCACAACGGTGTTATCCGGGTCGGGGCCGAGGTTAAGCCCGGCGACATCCTCGTCGGTAAGATCACACCGAAGTCTGAAACCGAACTCGCTCCGGAAGAGAAACTCCTCCGCGCGATCTTTGGTGAAAAGGCTGCTGACGTTAAGGATACATCCCTCGTTGTTCCATCCGGTGCCGCGGGTATCGTCATGGACGTGAAGGTTTCCAGCCGCGTCGACTTCGAGCGCGAGAAGCTCTCGCCCTCCGATCGTCGCCGTCAGGTCAAGCAGATCCAGGAAGGCTACAAGACGGAGATGGACAAGCTGCGCGAGTCCCTGACCGAGTCACTCTCCAATATCCTGCTCGGTGAAAAGATTCCTCTCGATGTCATCAACGGTGACAGCGGTGAGATTATCATTCCCGCCAATCGCAAGATCACCAAGACGCTGCTCCGTAAGCTCGCCGCGGTTTCCAAGCACGTTGAGATCGATCCTTCCCCGGTTCGCATCAAGATCATGGAAATCATCGGTTCGTTCCAATCGAAGTTCGACGAACTCGAAGCCGATCGCGAACGCAAGATCGCGGGCGTCGAGTCCGGCGAAGATGATGGCACGGGAGCGATCAAACAGGTTAAGGTCTACGTTGCCACCAAGCAGAAACTGCAGGTCGGTGACAAGATGGCTGGCCGTCACGGTAATAAGGGTGTGGTCGCCAAGATCGTTCCTGAAGAGGACATGCCTTTCCTCCCGGATGGCACGCCGATTCAAATCTGTCTAAATCCTTTGGGCGTTCCTTCCCGCATGAATGTGGGACAGGTTCTCGAAACTCATCTGGGTTGGGCGTGTTCCAAACTCGGTATTAAAGTCGCCACTCCGGTGTTCGACGGAATTCCTGAGAAACAGGTGCGTGCTTATCTCGATGAGGCGGGTCTGCCGAGCACCGGTAAGTCGATACTCTTTGACGGTCGCACCGGACAGCAGATCGATCAGCAAGTGGTGGTGGGCTACATCTACATGATGAAGCTGAATCACTTGGTCTCCCATAAGATCCATGCCCGGGCGGTCGGCCCGTATTCCCTGGTCACCCAGCAGCCGCTCGGTGGTAAGGCTCAATACGGTGGACAACGCTTCGGTGAGATGGAGGTGTGGGCGCTCGAAGCTTATGGCGCGGCGCACACGCTGCAGGAACTGCTCACCGTCAAGTCCGACGACGTTCAGGGCCGCACCAAGATCTACGAATCTTTGGTCAAGGGTGACAACACCCTCACCGCCGGCACGCCGGAATCGTTCAACGTGTTGATCAAGGAAATCCAGTCCCTCGGATTGGATATCAAGCTCAACAAGCAGGACGCCCTCGGTAACCTCACGCCGGTTGAACCACCATCCGCCGCGTCTATCCAGACCCGTGCCAGCAACTTCTAATTTAATTACAGGATAATCAGACCATGAGTATTCAACCCAACGAAGTAGCCGCCCCTGGAGCCCGCGATGAAGCCCGCTCCGCCCTGGGTGTGGACGAGAATCCGTTCGATTGCGTTTCCATCACCGTCGCCAACCCGGAGACGATCCGCGGTTGGTCCAAAGGGGAGGTCAAAAACCCCGAGACGATTAATTACCGCACCTTCAAGCCCGAGCCCGGTGGACTCTTCTGTCAGAAGAACTTCGGCCCGGTGCGGGACTACGAGTGCGCCTGTGGCAAATACAAGCGCATCAAATACAAGGATGTCGTCTGTGATCGCTGCGGCGTCGAAGTGACCATCTCTCGCGTTCGTCGCGAGCGCATGGGCCACATCGAACTCGCGGTGCCCGTCACCCACATTTGGTTCCTCAAGAGCATGCCGAGTCGCCTCGGTCTCCTGCTCGACATGACCGCCCGCTCCCTCGAGCGCGTGATCTATTACGAGAACTACATGGTCGTCGATCCCGGCAAGACCCCGCTCGAACTCAAGCAACTCCTTACCGACACCGAATACCGCCAGGCTCTCGACGAGTATGGTGATGATTCGTTCGTCGCGAAGATGGGGGCCGAAGCCGTGCGTGATTGCCTCACGCTCATGGATATGGACGCCACCGTCGTCGAGCTCCAGGAGCAGATGCGTGCCACCCGTTCTAAGCAGATCAAAAAGAAGCTCTCGAAGCGTCTGAAGGTCATTCAAGGCTTCATCGGTTCCGAGTCCCGTCCCGAGTGGATGGTCCTCGAAGTGCTGCCGGTAATTCCTCCCGACCTGCGTCCGCTCGTGCCGCTCGAAGGTGGTCGTTTCGCCACCTCCGACCTCAACGATCTCTATCGCCGCGTGATCAACCGGAACAACCGGTTGAAGAACCTCATGCAACTCAAGACGCCCGACGTTATTATCCATAACGAAAAGCGCATGTTACAGGAGTCGGTTGATGCCTTGTTCGACAATGGTCGTCACGGTCGTCCTGTTACCGGCGCCGGCAATCGCGCGCTGAAGTCCTTGTCCGACATGCTCAAGGGCAAGCAGGGTCGTTTCCGCCAGAATCTCCTCGGCAAGCGCGTCGACTATTCGGGTCGTTCCGTGATCGTCATCGGTCCTGAGCTGAAGCTCAACCAATGCGGACTGCCGAAGAAGATGGCCCTCGTCCTCTTCGAGCCGTTCATCATTCGTCGCCTCAAGGAACTTGGCTTTGTGCACACCGTTCGCGGTGCGCGCAAGATGATCGAGAAGAAGTCCCCGGAAGTTTGGGATATCCTCGAGGAAGTCACCAAGGGACATCCGGTTCTGTTGAATCGGGCGCCGACCCTTCACCGTCTCTCCATTCAGGCTTTCGAGCCGGTCTTGATCGAAGGTGAAGCCATCCGCGTTCACCCCCTCGTTTGCACGGCTTACAACGCCGACTTCGATGGTGACCAAATGGCCGTTCATGTGCCGCTTTCGTTGGAAGCAATCATGGAGTGTAAGCTCCTGATGATGGCGACCTCCAACATCTTCTCGCCTTCCTCCGGTAAGCCAATCCTCACGCCGTCGCAGGACATCGTGCTGGGTTCCTACTACCTGACGATTGAGCCCCGCAAGGGCCCATCCAAGAACCAACGCGTTCCGCTCCTGTCGGGCGCGCAAGAAGTTGTGTTCGCCATGGATGACGGTGCGTTGTCCGTGCACGATTGGGTCGATGTGCCGAATCCTGATCACGGTAAAGTCTCTACCTTTGGTAACACGGATAAGAAAATTGTCCGCACCACCGTAGGTCGCGTCATCTTCAACGAAATCTGGCCAGAAGGTCTCGGCTTCGTGAATTTCCCCGTGCCCAAGGGCAAATTGGGCGATCTCATTTTGGAGACGACTAAACTCGAAGGCATTGATCCTCAAGAAGTGGTCGACACCCTCGATCGCCTGAAGCAACTCGGCTTCGACACCGCCTCCCGTGCCGGCATCTCGATCGGTATCGATGACATGATCATCCCCGATGCCAAGAAGGGTATCGTCGCCGACTCCCGTAAGAAGATCGTAGAAGTCGAAACTCAGTTCGGCAAAGGTATCATCACCGACGGTGAGCGCTACAACAAGGTTGTCGATATCTGGACCGGCGCGACTGATAAGATCGCCAAGGAAGTGTTCACGAAGTTGCAGACCAATGATGGGCGCGACGAAATCAACCCGGTTTACATCATGATGGATTCCGGTGCGCGTGGTAACAAACAGCAGGTTCGCCAGCTTTGCGGTACCCGCGGTTTGATGGCCAAGCCTTCCGGTGAAATTATTGAGCGTCCGATTCTATCTTCTTTCCGCGAAGGTCTGACTGTTCTCGAATACTTTATCTCGACTCACGGTGCGCGTAAGGGTCTCGCCGATACCGCGCTTAAGACCGCGGATGCCGGTTACCTGACCCGCAAACTTTGTGATGTGGCCATGGATGTGGTCATCGCCGAAGATGACGCGGGATCCCGTGACGGTATCTGGAAGAAAGCGATTCAAGAGGGTGACGACGAAATCGTCGGTCTCTTCGAGCGCATTGTCGGCCGGTGCTCGAGTGATGATATCTACAACCCGCTCAGCCCGGATGAAATTCTGGTTAAGTCGGGTCAACTCATCACCGAAGAACTCGGTCAACAGATCGTTGATTCCGGCCTCGAACGCGTGAAGATCATGTCGCCTTTGACCTCGACCAGCCGCACCGGCATCGACGGTAAGAGCTACGGTATCAATCCTGCCACCAACAAGGTCGCCAAGACCGGTGACTCCGTCGGCATCATTGCCGCCCAGTCTATTGGTGAGCCCGGCACGCAGCTGACCATGCGGACCTTCCACATCGGTGGTGTTGCTTCCGGCGGCTTCAAGAATCCTGAAATTCGTGTCCGTTCAAAGGGTATTGTTAAATACAAGGGTCTGCGCCTCGTGCCGACCGCTGATGGCGCGTCCATCGTGCTCAATAAGACCGGCACTATCCAGATCATCGACTCCGATGAAAAGGAACTCGAATCCTACAACATCGTGGTCGGTTCTTACCTGCCAATCAGTGATGGAGCTGAGATCAAGAAGGATGACCTGCTTGCGCAATGGGATCCTTACAACGTACCGGTTCTCTCTGAAAAGGGTGGCACGCTGGTCTTCAAGGACATGATTCCTGGTGTCACCGTGAAGCGGGAACTCGATGAGGCTTCTGGCCGTATCGCGACCGTGGTCATCGAGCATAAGGAAGATCTCAATCCTCAGATCGAGGTTCGCGACGACAAGAACAAGCCACTCGCAGCTTATGCGATTCCGGTTGGAGCGCAGATCGCCGTCAATGAAGGCGATATGATTGCTCCGGGTTCATTGCTCGCCAAGACCCCTCGTCAGGCGTCCAAGACCAAGGACATCACCGGTGGTCTTCCGCGGGTGGCCGAGCTGTTCGAAGCTCGTCGTCCCAAGGATGCGACCGAGATGGCCCGTGTCGACGGAGTGGTATCCTTCGAAGGAACGCTCCGTGGTAAGCGCAAGCTCATGGTTCGCAATGAGGAGACCGAACAGGAAGAGGAGCACCTTATCGCTCCCGGTAAGCACGTCGTCGTGCAGCCCGGTGATGTGGTCTATAAGGGCCAGCACCTCACGGAAGGGTCCGCCGATCCGCATGAAATCCTCGAGATTCTCGGACCGTCGGCTCTTTACGACTTCCTGATCTCGCAAGTCCAAGAGGTCTATCGCCTGCAAGGTGTGACCATCAACGACAAGCACATCGAGATCATCATCCGCCAAATGCTCCGTAAGGTTCGCATTACCGATCCCGGTGATAGCGAGTATTTTTGGAGTGAGCAGATCGACCGTTCTTCCTTCCTCGCGGAGAATCAACGGATCGAGGAAGCCGGTGGTAAGCCCGCGGAAGCGGAGCCGATCCTCTTGGGAATCACCAAAGCGTCGCTCGAGACGGAATCCTTCATCTCGGCTGCTTCCTTCCAGGAAACGACTCGCGTGCTCACGGACGCTTCGACGCTTGGCAAGGTGGACAACCTGAAGGGCTTCAAGGAGAACGTCATCATGGGTCACTTGATTCCGGCCGGGACGGGACTGCCTTCTTACAAGAAGCTGAAGATCAGTTTGCCGTTTGGGGACGAAGAACCCGAGATGGTGGAAGAAGCCGTTGCGACCGAAGCGAGCTAAGTTAATTTCCATAACTCATTTTCAAGCCGCCTGTTCCGACAGGCGGCTTTTTTATTTCAGGGTTTCGAAACGGTTTGAAATAAAGTCTTGTCAAACCGGATACAGTCGCGGATGTTGATCTTCCCTCCCGCCAAAACCTTCTTGTTGAGCCTAGCTCCGGGAAGGTTATTCGCCCGGTCCTTGTGACCGGGCGATTTTTTTGGCGACAACGAATGGATCGGCGGAAAACGCGAGCAGGGCAGGGGCTGAGACTGTTCTGCGACGGGAAGGCGCTACGGGGCGTCACATAAAGAATTTCGCTTTATTCATTTCGGGACTTGTCAAGCGGCTCAGAAATCTGTGCGATCTTCAGCCTTTTCCTCATTGGTCCACTCTCCACTCAGTGTGAGTGTGCCTAACTCTCCGCGATACTGGCTCTTCGGGGTTCGGTTTCGCGTCATTATCTTTTTCGCCAATTTAGCTTGATCGCCTATTGGTGGGCCTCCACTTTTCGCCTCTTTTCTCAACTACATTCACTCGTTTTAACCATGCCGACCATCAACCAACTCGTGCGCAAAGGACGTCGCAAGATCGTGGCCAAGTCCAAGTCCCCGGCCCTCGATAGTAACCCTTTCCGTCGTGGCGTCTGCGTGCAGGTCATGACCCGCACGCCTAAGAAGCCTAATTCGGCCATCCGTAAAGTCGCCAAAGTGCGCCTCACTAATGGTAACGAAGTGATTTCCTACATTCCTGATGAAGGACACAACCTCCAGGAGCATAGTATTGTGCTCGTTCGTGGTGGTCGGGTGAAGGATCTCCCGGGTGTGCGTTACCACATTGTTCGTGGTGCCCTCGATGCCACTGGCGTCGAAAAACGTCGCCGCAGCCGTTCCAAATACGGGGTCAAACGCCCTAAGGATAAGAAATAACCTTTTTCATTTTCGACCATGTCACGTCGCCACAGAGCCACCAAGCGTAAGGTAATCCCTGACGCCCGTTATAACAGCCCCCTCGTCGCCCACCTCGTTAACGTGGTGATGATCGATGGCAAAAAGAGCATCGCTGAACGTATCGTTTACGGCGCCTTCGAAAAGGTATCCGAGAAGCTCGAAAAGGGTGATCCCGTTGATCTTTTGATTGGTGCGTTGGAAAACGCCCGTCCCCGTCTCGAGGTCAAGAGCCGTCGGGTCGGTGGTGCGACCTACCAGGTTCCCGTGGAAATTTCCTACGAACGTCAGCAGAGCCTCGCGCTGCGCTGGATCGTGGGTGCCGCTGGTAGCCGTAAGGGGATCATCATGCGTGACGCGCTCGCGAATGAAATTATCGACGCTTACAACAACACCGGTGGTGTCGTGAAGAAGAAGGAAGATACCCACAAGATGGCTCAGGCCAATCGCGCCTTCGCCCACCTCCGTTGGTAAGGATTTTTCTACATGTCTTCCGAAATTCCCGAAATTAAAGTCGTCACCGACCGCAGCAAAGCAGCAGCGGTCAACGCGAAAGAGCGTCCTTTCCCTTTGGAGTGGACCCGCAATATCGGCATCGCTGCTCACATCGATGCCGGCAAGACGACCACGACTGAGCGTATTCTTTTCTACTCTGGTGCCGTTCACAAGATTGGTGAGGTTCACGAAGGTGACACCGTAACCGACTGGATGGCCCAGGAGAAGGAACGTGGTATCACCATTACGGCAGCCGCTATTTCCTGCGCTTGGAACGCTTCCTGTGGCGCTTGGAAAGGTATCAACCAACGCATCAACATCATCGACACTCCCGGCCACGTGGACTTCACGGCTGAGGTGGAGCGCTCCATGCGCGTGCTCGACGGTGCTGTCGCGGTATTCTGTGCCGTTGCCGGGGTGCAACCCCAGTCCGAGACCGTTTGGCGCCAGGCCAACAAATACAACGTCCCTCGTCTGGCCTTCATCAATAAGATGGACCGCGTTGGAGCTGACTATTTCACCGCCATCAGCGAGATGCGCGAGAAGTTGGGCGCTAATGCTCACCCGCTCTGTATCCCCATTGGTGCAGAGGAAAATTTCTCCGGGGTGATTGATTTGGTCCAAAACGTGGCCTACATCTTCGGCACCGAGAAGGATTCGCTCGGACTCGAGCCTGTCACTTCCGACATCCCGGACGACTACAAGGAACAAGCCGCTGAGTATCGCGAAAAGCTCATTGAAGCCCTCAGTGATTTTGATGACAACTTGGCCGAGAAATTCCTCGGCGGCGAAGAAATTGAGGTATCGGAGATCATGTTCGCCGTGCGTAAAGCGACGATCTCCCTCGAGTTCACGGGTGTGATGCCCGGTTCCGCGTTCAAGAACAAGGGGGTGCAACGCTTGCTTGATGCCGTCGTAAATTATCTGCCCAGCCCGATCGATCTTCCCGCTATCAAGGGTCAAGATAGCGAAGGCGAAGAGGTTGTGGCCGAAGTCGATGACGCCGGGAAACTGGCCGGTCTCGTCTTCAAGCTCTGGACCGACCCCTTTGTGGGAAAGCTCGTATTCTACCGCGTATACACCGGTCAGATGAAACGCGGTAACCCCGTTTACAATCCTCGCACGCGTCGTTCGGAGCGGGTTTCCCGCCTCGTGCTCATGCGCGCCATGGACCGCGATGAAATCGAAGTGGCTTACTCCGGTGACATCTGTGCCGTGGTGGGCGTGAAGAATATCATCACGGGTGATACGCTGTGTGACGCTGACTTCGATATTCGCCTCGAGCCGCCTTCCTTCCCGGAACCGGTTATCGCGATGTCCATCGAGCCTAACTCCAAGGCTGACCAAGAGAAGATGGGCACCGCCCTCCAACGCTTGGTGGCCGAAGATCCGACGCTTACCGTCAAGACCGACGAAGAGACCGGCCAAACCATTCTCGCCGGAATGGGTGAACTTCACTTGGAGATCATCATCGACCGCATGCGTCGTGAGTTTAAAGTTGAGGCCACCGTCGGCAAGCCGCAGATCGCCTACCGCGAAACCATTTTGGCCAGTGCCGGTGGCGAAGGTAAATTCGTCCGCCAATCCGGTGGTAAGGGTCAATACGGTCACGTCGTGATCGAGATGGAGCCCAACGAAAAGGGTAAGGGCATCGAAGTCGAAAACAAGATTGTGGGAGGCGTCATCCCCAAGGAGTTCATCAAACCCACCACCGACGGTCTCATGGAGGCCTGCAACAATGGGGTGGTCGCCGGCTACCCCGTAGTCGACGTCAAGATGACCATCACCGATGGATCCTTCCACCCGGTCGACTCCTCGGAAATCGCCTTTAAGATGGCTGGTATCTTCGCGTTCAAGGACGCCATGAAGAAAGCCAGTCCCGCGCTGCTCGAGCCTATCATGGGCGTTGAGATCACCACGCCGGAAGAATTCCAAGGTGACCTCATCGGCGACATCAACCGTCGTCGCGGTCGCGTCAACGGCATGCAAAGCAAGGCCGGTGCCGCTATCGTCGATACGCACGTGCCGCTCGAAATGCTCTTCGGTTACGTCACTGACATTCGTTCCCTGTCCAAGGGCCGCGCTAGTGCGGCCATCACGCCTTCTCACTTCGAGCAGGTTCCGTCCTCGGTTCTCAGCAAGATTGTCGAGGCCTCCACGCAGGCTCCTGCCCGCACTTAATCCAACTTCGTTCTTTATATCGCCATGCAAGGCCAACGCATTCGCATCAAACTCCAAGGCTTCGATTACCGTGTAATCGATCAATCCGCTTTGGAAATCGTTGAAACCGCCAAGCGCTCCGGTGCTCGGGTTTCGGGTCCTATCCCGCTGCCCACCCGCATCGAGAAGCTCAGTGTCAATCGTTCCCCGCACGTGGACAAAAAGTCCATGGAGCAGTTCGAGACCCGCACGCACAAGCGCCTCATCGATATCATCGAACCCACCGCCCAAACGGTTGATGAGCTCAAGAAGCTCAACCTCCCCTCCGGCGTGGATATCTCCATTAATGTCTAATCCGCTGCGGCGATTCGATAAACCCAGTTACTTTTTAATCCACAACTCATAAGCGGCACCTCCGACGGGCCACCATCCGCCGGAATCGCTAATGTAGGTCTCACTAAACGGAAACCCTCCACCTACCACTTAGCCCATGATCAATACCATTATAGGTAAAAAAATCGGAATGACCCAAATCTACGACGCGCAAAACGTCCTGATGCCGGTCACCGTAGTCCAAGCCGAACCCTGTCCAGTGGTTCAGGTGAAGACCGTCGAATCCGACGGTTACAACGCCGTCCAACTCGGTTATTCGGCCAAGAAGCCCAAGAATACCTCCAAGGCTGAGATGAACCACGCCGCCAAGGCTGGTCTCGAAGTCGCTCCGCGTATCCTCGACGAGGTTCGCTTGAAAGAGGCTCCTACCGCTAAGCCCGGTGACACCGTTTCCGTGGAAGACTTCAAAGCCGATCAATTGATCGACGTCATCGGAGTCACCAAGGGTAAGGGATTCGCGGGTGTCATGAAGCGCTTCCGCGTTGCCGGTGGCCCTGCAACTCACGGTTCCATGTTTCACCGCCGCATCGGTTCGATCGGTATGTGCCAAACTCCGGGCCGCGTATTTAAAAATCAAAAAATGCCCGGTCACATGGGGAGCAAGCGCCGCACGGTGCAGAACCTCCGTATCGTGAGTGTGGACGCTGAGAAGAATCTCATTCTCGTGCGTGGTGCCATCCCCGGTGCCAACGGCGACACCGTTGTCGTCCGTTCCGCCATCAAGGGTCAAAAGGCCGCAGCCTGAATCGAGGAGACGAAATAATGAAGCTCACCGTATTTACACCCGACGCTACCAGCAGCAGCGAAAAAGAATTCAGTGTTCCTGAATTTGAAGGCACTAAAGGCCAGCAAGCGCTCAAGGAAGTCATCGTAGCTATCGCCGCTAATCGCCGCCAAGGCACCCGCTCCACCAAGACGCGTGGTGAAGTCTCTGGTGGTGGAAAAAAGCCCTGGCGCCAAAAAGGCACTGGCCGCGCCCGTCACGGTTCCACCCGTTCGCCCATCTGGGTCGGCGGTGGTGTCGCTCACGGACCTAAGCCGCAGGACTACACCAAGAAGATCAACTCCAAGGTGAAAGCCCTGGCATTTTCTCGCCAATTGTTCGATCGCGCCAGTGCTGGCGAAATCGCGGTCATCGAGGAATTCGTAACCACTCCCGCCAAGACCAAGGTCGCCAGCGAGATCATCAACCGCATCGCTCCCACCGGACGCGTATTGCTCGTCGATGCTCCATTCGCCGAAACCACCGTCTTGGCCGCCCGCAACCTCGACCGCGTTTCTTTCCAAGAGGCATCCAAGCTCAACGCCCATGATCTCGCGCAATATGCCAAGATTGTGATCAGCGCCAAGGCCCTCGATGCCATCCTCGCTCGCGCCAACGGAGGTAATAATTGATGCATGCTGACAAGATTCTCAAAACCCTTCGCCTTACCGAAAAGTCCAACGCTCAGTCCGCTGAGTTGGGCCAATACACCTTCGAGGTTTTCCCGACGGCGGGTAAGGCAGCCATCGCCGCAGCGGTCGAGACCACCTTTAAGGTCACGGTCAAGCGCGTGAACGTGCAAAACTACCTCGGTAAAACCACCCGTGGCCGCACTGGTCGTCCGGGCAAGAAAGCCGATTTCAAGAAGGCCATCGTTACGCTCAAGGCCGGCGACAAGATCGAGCTCGTCTAAGCGACTCGCACACATTTGGAGATCACATCCCATGGCTATTAAAACATCCCGCCCGACCACGCCTTCCCAGCGCTTCACTTCCCGTTCTTCGACGAAGGGCTTGACCAAGAAGCGTCCCGAGAAAGCTTTGACGGAGCCCAAGCCTCGCACCGGTGGCCGCAACGCCTACGGTCGCATCACCTCTCGCCGTCGCGGCGGAGGGCACAAGAAGCTTTACCGCATCATCGATTTCAAGCGTCTCGATAAACTCGATGAGACCGCGACCATCATCGCGATCGAATACGATCCGAATCGTTCCGCTCACATCGCGTTGCTCGAGTATCCGGACGGCGTGAAGCGTTACATCATCGCTCCCAACGGACTCGACGTTGGCGCCAAGATCGTCGCCGGCACAACGGCGACCATCATGGACTTCAACGTGGGGAACAACTACCCGCTGTCGCTCATTCCTCCTTCCACCAAGATCCACTGCGTGGAGTTGCTCCCGGGTAAGGGCGCGCAAATCGCTCGTGGTGCCGGCACCGCCGCTGAACTCGTCGCCCTCAACGAAGATGGCTACGCTCAGATCAAGATGCCTTCCGGTGAAACCCGCCTCGTGAACGCCAAATGCCGCGCCACCATCGGTGAAGTCGGTAACGACGATCACAATCGAATCTCGCTCGGTAAAGCCGGTCGTAACCGTTGGCTCGGTCGTCGCCCCCGCGTTCGCGGTATGGTGATGAATCCGGTAGATCACCCCAATGGTGGTGGTAATGGTAAGTCCAAGGGTGGTGGCGGTGGCCAACATCTCGTTTCGCCTTGGGGCCAATTGGCCAAGAGCTTCCCGACCCGCAGCCGTTCGAAGGCTTCGAACCGTCTCATCCTCGTCCGCAAGAATGGCATGAAGCCGCGCGGTAAGAAATAATCAACTGCACCCGTTCCCATGGCTCGTTCCATCAAAAAAGGCTTCTACGTCGACTATCACCTTTCCGAGAAAATCGAAAAGGCTAACGCCAATGGCGGCTCCAAAAAGCCGATCCAAACCTGGTCGCGACGTTCCACCATCACACCGGACTTCGTTGGTTTCACCTTCAACGTCCACAACGGCAAACAATTCACCGCAGTCTACGTCACCGAAAACATGGTTGGCCATAAGCTCGGCGAGTTTGCCCCCACGCGTAATTTCCGCTCCCACGGCGGCATGACCCGCAAGGAATAATAACCCGACGTTTCTCTAACACTCTCAGCTCAATAATCAAAGGGCAGGGGACTCGTTTCGAGTCACTGCTGTCGCCCCTCTTGGGGAATCCTCACACAAAAATGGAAGTTCAAGCCCTCACTCGCTATGCGCGCATGTCGCCGCTGAAGATGCGACAAGTGTCCCGCACCATCCAAGGCCGTAAAGCCACGGATGCGGTCGCTTTGTTGTCCGTCATTCCGCGCAAGTCTGCTCGCCTCATTGCTAAGACGCTTCACAGCGCGATCGCCAACGCCGAGAACAACAACAACGTCTCGGCCGACGATCTCATCGTGCACCGTGCTCTGATCGAGCAAGGTCCCGTGCTCAAGCGTTTCAAGGCCGGTGCCCGTGGCACGGCCAAACCTCGTCGCAAGCCCCTTTCCCACATCCGCATCGTCCTCTCCGACGGCGCCAACACCTGATCTTCCATGGGCCAAAAAACACATCCCATCGGCTTCCGTCTCGCCGTCCGCCGCAACTGGCAATCCCGCTGGTTCGCCACCAAAAAAGATTTCCCCACGCTCCTGCGTGAGGATCAGCTCATCCGTGAAAAACTCATGGAAAAGCTCAAGCAGGCTTCCGTGCCGCGCATCTTCATTGAGCGCGCTTCCAGCCGCGTCCGCGTTAAGATCTACACCGCCCGTCCGGGCATCGTGATCGGTCGCAAGGGCCAGGAAATCGAGAAGATCAAAGACGATCTTTCCAAGCTCACCGGCAAGGAAATCCTGCTCGATATCCAAGAGGTCAAGAAGCCCGAAATTGAAGCTCAACTCGTGGCGGAAAACGTCGCGTTGCAGCTCGAACGTCGGATTGCCTTCCGTCGCGCTATGAAGCGCACCGTTGAAATCGCCATGTCCATGGGCGCTGAGGGTATTCGTATCCAATGCTCCGGTCGTCTCGGTGGTTCCGACATCGCCCGTCGTGAATGGCAGCGCAAAGGTCGCGTGCCGCTTCACACCCTGCGTGAGAACATCGACTACGGCTTCACCGAAGCTAACACCGTCTACGGTAAGATCGGCGTCAAATGCTGGATCTGTAAGCCGGAAGCCGACAGCAACGTGCCCGCCTAACCCGCCGCACTGAATCTTAATTTAGGAGACAAATACTATGGCTCTCGCTCCCGCCCGCACCAAATACCGCAAAGTCATGAAGGGCTCCCGCGCCGGCAACGCCAAGGGTGGCAATACCCTTGCGTTCGGTGATTTCGGTCTGCAGTCCCTCACCCGTGGTGGTATGACTGGTCGTCAAATTGAAGCCGCTCGTATCGCGATCAATCGCCACATGAAGCGCAAAGGAAAGATCTGGATTCGGGTATTCCCCCACAAACCGATTACCAAAAAACCCGCCGAAGTTCGCATGGGCTCCGGTAAAGGCTCCGTCGATCACTACGAAGCCGTCATCAAACCAGGCGCCATGCTCTTCGAGATCGCAGGCGTTCCTCAATCCATCGCTAAAGAGGCCTGCCGCCTCGCCGATGCCAAGCTGCCATTTCACTGCCGCTTCGTCGTTCGCGATAACACTGTCTAACCCTCTCGATCACACCCGTAATGAAAGCCAAGGAAATCCGCGAACTCTCAAATACTGAGATCGAGACCCGCCTGCGCGAAGTCCGCGAAGCCCTCGTGCAACTGCGCATGCGCAAGCACACCGGCCAAGTCGAAAAGACGCACGAGCTGCGTGACCTCCGCAAGGATGTCGCCCGCCTCGAGACCATCCTCAACGAGAAGAATACTGCCGCCGCCTGAGGCCGCTCTTAATAAGCCATGTCTACTACGACTCGCAACGCCCGCCAGACCCTCATCGGTGTCGTCACCAGCCGCACTGGTGACAAGTCCGTCAAGGTCACCATCCCTTACAAGATCCCGCATCCTCGCTACAAGAAGGTCATTAATCGTAAGTCCGTTGTGCACGTGCACGACGAGAAAAACGAGACCCATGTCGGCGATAAGATCGAGATCATGGAAACCCGCCCGCTCAGCCGCCTGAAACGCTTCCGCGTCCTGCGCATTGTCACGCTCTCCGCCGACGTCGAAGTCGCCGCTGCCCGTGCCGCTGCCGGCACCTCGGAAGAAGACGTCACTCCCGCCACATCGGTGGAAGGAGTCGAAGGTGAACCCAAAGACGCCTGAGACCGGCCAACCGATCAGAAAGGTTAAACCATGATTCAACTTCGTTCCATTCTCCAAATCGCCGACAACACCGGTGCGCGTAAAGCGAGCATGATCTCCAAAAAGGGGGCAGGCCGCCAGATCGCCGGTGTCGGTGACATTATCACCGTCAACATTAAGGATAGTTCCACCGATGCTTCGGTGAAGAAAGGCGAGGTCACCAAGGCCGTCGTCGTTCGCACCAAAGCTCCGATTCGTCGGGCCGATGGCAGCTACCTGCGTTTTGACTCCAATGCGATTGTCATCATCAACCCGGACGGCAATCCCAAGGGCACCCGTATCTTCGGTCCTGTCGCTCGCGAACTGCGCGGCAAGAACTTCATGAAGATCATCTCGCTCGCACCGGAGGTCCTCTAACATGCAGAAATTCCATATCAAACGCGGCGACGAAGTCGTTGTCATCGCCGGCGCTCATAAAGGCAAAAACGGCAAAGTCCTCGAACTGCTCGGCGCCAAAAACCGCGCTCGCATCGAAGGCGTCGCCATGATCAAGCGCCACGTCAAGAAGTCGGAAGAGAACCCGAATGGAGCCATCGTTGAACGCGAAGGTTCGGTTCATGTTTCCAACCTCATGCTCAAGAGCCGCTACGACGCTTCCACGAAGCGCGCACCGGCCGCAGCTGAAGCCACTGCTTAAGACTATAAATCACCCTCCGAGTAATCTCCTTGCCAAGCAATCCGGCCGACTGCGTTACTCGTCCTCTTTTTCCCGTAACTACTCATTTACCGCCGTTGGGTCAGAACTCCAACGACTTCAGCCATGAGCTCATCCAACACTCCCGCCCTCCAAAACCACTACAAGGAACAGGTCATCCCTGCTCTGACGAAAAGTCGTGGTTACACTAATCCTCATCAAGTCCCCTCGATTGTTAAGGTTTCCATCAACTCGGGCTTCGGCACCGACCTTGATAAGAACCAGATCGCGGACGTGATTAAGGATCTCGCCACGATCGCCGGTCAAATGCCCGTCACGGCCAAAGCCCGCAAGTCCGTCGCGAATTTCAAACTTCGCCAAGGTCAAGTCATCGGCGCACACGTCACCCTCCGCGGTGAAACCATGTGGGACTTCCTCTACCGTCTGCTGAGTGTCGCTCTGCCGACCATCCGCGATTTCCGTGGTTTGCCGACCCGTTTGGACGGGCAGGGCAACTACACCATCGGTATTTCCGATTATTCCATCTTCCCGGAAATTTCCGTGGAAAACGTGAAACGCTCCCTCGGGTTCGATATCACGATCGTCACCACCGCGAACTCCGACGATGAAGGTCGCGAACTTCTTTCTCTCCTCGGCATGCCTTTCCGCCGCCCGGAGCCAGCCCAAGCCGCCTAATCTTTTTTCGCCATGCCGAAAACATCCGCCATCTACCGAAACGTAAAACGCGAGAAGCTTGCCGCCAAATATGCGGGCAAGCGGGCCGAATTGAAGGCCGCCTTGCTCAATCCCGACACGACCGACGAAGAATTCTTCGCCGCGCAAAAGGCCATGCAAAAGCTGCCCCGCAATTCTTCGCCCACCCGGGTCAAGAATCGCTGCGGCATGAGTGGCCGTCCCCGCGCTTACATCCGTAAGTTCGGCGTTTCCCGCATCACCTTCCGGGAGCTCGCGCTCGCCGGTAAAATCCCCGGAGTCATCAAGTCCTCCTGGTAAACTCTTTCAGTCAACGGGGGTATGGTCCCAATCCTTGAGACCTGGATATGACCCGTTAACCGAGATCCAAAACATCCATCATGAACGATCCGATTGCAGATTTACTCACGCGCCTGCGCAATGCCAGCAGCGCTAAGCTCGATGAGGTAGTAATGCCTCACTCGAAGCTTAAGGCCAGTTTGGCCGGCATCCTCAAATCCGAGGGTTACGTATCCAACGTAACTGAAGGCGCTGATGACCGTGGTCACAAGACCCTGGTCATTGCCATGAAATATGTCGGAGGCACTCCGGCCTTGACGGGCCTTAAGCGCGTTTCGACGCCCGGCCGTCGCCTCTATTTTAAATGCGACGAAATTCCGCGCGTGCTCAATGGTTTGGGCATCAGCATCCTTTCCACCTCCCAGGGGTTGATGAAGGATCAGGATTGCCGTCGCAACAAGGCGGGGGGCGAGCTCCTCTGCAACATTTGGTAACCCGGAGAACGCATCATGAGCCGCATCGGTAAACAACCCGTTCCCGTCCCCGAGAAAGTCAAAGTCGACATTTCCGGACAGACGATCTCCGTCGAGGGCCCCAAGGGCAAACTCGCCAAAACTTTCAACAGCGCCGCCACGTTCACTTTCAGTGATGGCGAAATTGCTGTCGCTCCGGCTGACAACTCGCGCTTCGCCAATGCCATGTATGGCACCGCTCGCTCCATCATCGCCGGCATGGTGATCGGTGTGACCGACGGATTTGCCAAGGATCTCGAGATCTCCGGCGTTGGTTTCAAGGCCGTCCTCAAGGGCAGCACGCTCGACCTCGCGTTGGGCTACTCCCATCCGATCCTCTACCCGGTTCCGGATGGCATCAAAGTGACCGTCACCGACCAGACCAAGGTTAAGGTCGAAGGCGTCGACAAACAATTGGTCGGCGAGGTCGCCGCCAACATCCGCTCCTACTACCCGTGCGAACCTTACAAAGGTAAGGGCGTTAAGTATGCCGGTGAGCGCGTCCGCCGCAAGGAAGGTAAGACCGTCGCTTAATCAGCAAAAAGGTAAACGCACCCATGAAAACGAATCCCAAAGCCCAGCTGCTCCAAAAGCGCAAGTGGCGTATCCGCAAGAAGGTCAACGGCACCGCCGCTCGTCCTCGCCTTACTGTAAAATTCTCCGCCAAGCATATCTATGCGCAGGCGGTCGACGACGAGAACGGCCAGACCTTGGCCTATCTCTCCAGCCTCGATGCCGAACTGCGCAAGCAGAAGCTCGCGGCCAACGTGGCCAGTGCCGAGACTCTCGGCAAAGCCTTCGCCGAAAAAGCAACCGCCGCTGGCATTTCCGATGTGGTCTTCGACCGCAACGGTGCCCGCTACCATGGCAAGGTTAAGACCTTCGCCGACGCCGCCCGCGAAGGTGGTCTGAAATTCTAAGCACCACATGGCTATGAGCACTCCTTCTGCTACTCCTTCTTCAACTCCCCCCGCTGGCGACGCTCCAGCAGGTAACGCCCCCGCTGGCCAAAACCGTGGCCCAGGTGGTCCCGGTGGTGGCCGTGGTCCCGGTGGCCGTGGTCCCGGCGGACGTGGTCCCGGCGGACGTGGTCCCGGCGGACGTGGTCCTGGCGGTCGCGGTCCCGGTGGACGTGGCCCTGGCGGTCGTGGGCCCGGCGGTAACCGTCGCGGTCGTGACAATGGTCCCTCTCAGGATGAAGGTCCGGATCTCTTCGAAAAGGTCGTCTTCATTAACCGCTGTTCCAAGGTGGTTAAAGGTGGTCGCCGCTTCAGTTTTTCCGCTCTCGTTGTCGTCGGTGACGGCAAGGGGCAGGTCGGAGTGAACATGGGCAAGGCCAACGAAGTTCCCGAAGCGATCCGCAAGGGCACCGAAGGCGCCCGCAAGCACATGATCAAGGTTGAGATCAAGAACGACACCATCCCGCACGAAGCCCTCGGTGGTTCGGACGGGGGTAAAGTTTTAATTCGCCCGGCTACTCCCGGAACGGGCCTCATCGCCGGTGGCGGAGTGCGGGCGGTTCTCGAAGCGGCTGGCGTGCACAACGTGCTCACCAAGTCTCTCGGCTCCAATAACCACCTTGCGGTCGTCAACGCGACCGTCGACGCCCTCAAGCAACTCCGCGTGCACGCCACGATCAAGGAATTGCGTGCGGCCGAAGGCGACGCTGCCTGATTCATTTAACTGTTAGTCAATCCGAGTCCCTCCTCACCATGAGGATGGGGCGCCCCTCCTAGGAACATTATGAAACTCCACGAACTCAAAAACGTTAAAGGTGCGACGCACCGCAAGAAGCGCGTCGGCACCGGTGAAGGTAACGGCCACGGTAAGACCTCCGGTCGCGGTGGCAAAGGCCAGACCGCCCGCTCCGGCGGTGGTATCCGGATCGGCTTCGAAGGTGGCCAGATGCCTCTCTATCGTCGTCTGCCCATCCGCGGTTTCAATCAAGCTCGTTTCCGCGTTGAGCCCGCCGTCTTGAATGTGGGCGACCTCGCCCGCCTCGACGAGGCGGTCACCGAAGTGAATTCCGAGGGCCTCGCGGCTGCCGGTATCATTCGTAAGGACGAAAACTACGTTAAAGTGCTCGGCGATGGTGAAATCACCCGCGCCATCAAGGTCACCGCGACCAAGTTCTCCGCTGCCGCCAAGGCCAAGATCGAAGCGGCGGGTGGCGAAGCCATCGTCGCCTGAATCCCTGTGGGTCTCGGCTAGCGGTGTGAAATACGGATTTGAAATTAACTGATCCGCTTCATCCCGACATCCAAAATCCGAATTTCGAAATTTAAATACGTCCTGTGCTCTCTGCATTCACGAACTCGCTGAAGATCCCCGAGCTGCGGCAACGGATCTTTTACACGTTGTCGCTGTTGTTCATTGCTCGGGTAGCCGCCGTTGTGCCGCTGCCTGGTTTGGATCCGACTCCTCTCAAGCAATTCTTTGCTGACCAAACGGCATCCGGTGCCGGTGCCCTCGTCGGCATGATGAACATGTTCACGGGTGGAGCGCTTACTCAGGGTGCGATCGGCGCCTTGGGTATCATGCCCTATATCAGTGCCTCCATTATCTTCCAATTGATGACGGCCGTGGTCCCGGCGCTCTCGCGCTTACAGCAAGAGGGTGACGTAGGACGGCAAAAGCTGACCCAATACACCCGTTACGCGACAGTGATGATTTGTTTGGTGCAAGGCACGCTGCTGATTCTCGCTCTGTCCGATCCTTCCCGTCTGTTTGGCAGCAGTTTCGACACCAATCTCTATGGAGACATCGTGGTCGTCAGCAAAGGATGGTTCTTGGTCACCTCCGTGATCATCATGACCGCCGGCACAATGTTGCTGATGTGGTTGGGTGAACAAATCACTCAGCGCGGTATCGGTAACGGTGTTTCGTTGCTTATCACGGTCGGTATCCTCGCGGATATCCCGGGTGCGGTGCAGGCCACCTACCAACTCTTCTTCGCTCCCGTGGGCGTTCAGACTCTCGGTCTACCGCAAGGTCTGATCATGTTCGGTCTCTTCATCCTCGTAACCATGGGTATCATCATGGTGGTGCAGGGGCAGCGAAAGATTCCCGTGCAATACGCCAAACGTGTGGTCGGCAACAAGGTGATGGGTGGGCAGAGCTCGTTCATGCCGCTCAAGGTCAACTACTCGGGTGTCATGCCGGTTATCTTCGCCAGTGCGATCTTGATGTTCCCGCAGCAAATCCTCTCCCAATTGGGTGCGGCGCTCGAACTCGATTTCCTCGTCGATTTCGCCAATAACCTCCTCCGTGGTAATTGGTTCTATTACACGAGTTTCGGCCTTTTGATCCTGTTCTTCAGTTACTTCTGGGTTTCCGTGATGTTCAAGCCGATCCAGATCGCCGATGATTTGAAGAAGTATGGTGGTTATATCCCGGGCGTTCGTCCGGGTGAGCCGACCGCCAAGTTCCTCGACTTCATCATGACGCGCCTGACTTTGGCGGGTGCGATCTTCCTCACGTTTATTGCGGTATTTCCGGACGTTCTCCTCTTCGAGTTGAATGTTCCGCAGCGCATTGCCATCTTCTTCGGTGGTACCGGTATGCTCATCACCGTGGGTGTGGTGCTTGATACCATGCGCCAAATCGAAACTTTCCTCCTGCAGCGTCACTATGACGGTTTCTTGAAAAAGGGCCGGGTTCGTGCTCGTGCCACCGGTCAGAACCGTCCGGGGGCTACGGGAGATGCGGCCAGTGCCGCTGCTGTCAACAAGCTGATGTCCTTCATGGGCGGTATGCTTCTCCTCGGTATCGCTATCTGGCTTTGGCGCCGGTATGCGGGCTAAAAAAATAACCCTTTACTTTGGCTGAGGCGGAATCCACGTTCTGGCCCCTTTCGCTGGGCGCAAGCCCCGCCAAGGCCAAGTTGCTGGTCCTCGGATCATCCCCGGCAGCTCTGGCTGACCGATCCCGTTCTTTGAATCTCGAGCACGTCTCTTCTGCCCATCTGATGGAGCAGGAGATTTCGCGTAAAACCCCCGCAGGCGTAAAAGCTCAGCGGGCGATAGGGCAGGGCCTTCCGGTTCCTGATCAAACCCTTCTCGGCGTCATGCGCCGGTGGTTTTGGACGCGCAAACCCGATGCGGGATTTGTCCTGACCGACTTCCCGGCTACGTTGCTCCAAGCTCAAGTGTTCGATGAGTGGCTCGAAATCCGCGGCTCCGGTCTTACCGGCGTGTGGGTAATCGATGAAGCCTCCGCTTCCACCGCCCTCATCAACCATTATCGCACACTCGGCCTGGACGTTGTCCTGGCTGAGCAACCGCTCGCCGCCTGATGGCTATTCCAATCAAAAACGAGCAAGCCATCACGCAAATGCGCGAAGTCTGTGCGATTGCCTCCACTGTCCTGTATAAACTACGTGAAAGTGTGGGGCCCGGGATCACCACCTACGACTTGGACCAAATTGGCCGTGAACTTATCACAGGACTTGGCGCCCGCAGCGCTTGTTTCGGCTACCAAGTCGGTTCACGCCGTTTTCCAGCTCATACCTGTCTCTCCGTTAATGAAGAGGTTGTCCACGGAATCGGCTCTCTTAAACGCGTTTTGCACGACGGCGATATCATCGCCCTCGATGTGGTCGTGGAATATGAGGGCTACATTGGCGATAACGCCATGACCGTCCCCGTCGGCCAAACCTCCGATGCCCGCGCGAAACTACTGCGCGTGACCGAAGAATCCCTTCGTCTTGGCATCGCCCAAGCCAAAGTGGGTAACCGCATCGGCGACATTTCCCACGCGGTCCAAACGCATGTGGAGAAAAACGGGTTTGGCGTCGTCCGCGACATGGTGGGCCACGGAGTCGGCACCTCGATGCACGAGGAGCCGCAAATTCCCAATTTCGGCCGCCGCGGCAAAGGGGAGTTGATTAAGCCGGGTATGACTCTCGCCATCGAACCGATGGTGAACGTCGGTTCCTGGCGCACCCGCACACTCTCCGACGGATGGACCATTGTTACCGCCGACAGCAAAGACTCTGCTCATTTCGAGCACACCGTGCTCACCACGGAAAAAGGCCCGGAGGTTCTGACCCTTCCCAACCTTGATTCTCCTCTTTCCGTTCACGCCCTTTAACCGGCGGCGAACTTCTCACTCTCAAAACTCAAACTCTCTAATCTAGTTCTAAAACCCTTCTATTATGCCACGTCTACTTGGTGTTGATATTCCAGCGAAGAAAAAGCTCTCCTATGCGCTTCGCTACATCTACGGCATCGGTCCCCAACGGGCCGATCAGATCGTCGCCGAAACCGGCCTCGACGCAGACATGCGTGCGAGCGATCTCAACGAAGAGCAGTTGAATAAAATTCTCAACTGCATCACCGATCACAAGTGGGTGGTCGAGGGTGACCTTCGTCGTGAAGTCACCGGCAATCTCAAACGACTCCAAGCCATCGGTTGCTACCGGGGCCTCCGTCATCGTCGCAGCCTCCCGGTTCGTGGCCAACGCACCAAGACCAACAGCCGCACCCGCAAGGGCCCGCGTCACACCGTTGGCGTAACCAAGAAATAATTCTAAACCGTCATGGCTGAAGAGAATTCCAAACCCGAAAACGAAGAGACCAAGCCCGCGGTTGCCCCTGAGGCTGCTGCGACCGAGGCTCCTGCCGCCGAAGCACCTGCCGCCGAAGCTCCCGCCGCTGAGGCTCCTGCCACGGACGCTCCCGCTGGTGATGAAGCTGCCGCTGGCGAAGAGGCCGCTGCCGAGAAGCCAGCCGAGCTGGTCGGTGGTGTCCCTAAGCAGCCAACGGCTGAAGATCTCCTTAAAGAAGAGCTGGGTGCCGTTAAGATCCGTAAGGCGAAGGGCTCCAAGAACATCACCACCGGAGTGGTCAACGTGCTCGCTTCCTTTAACAATACGATCGTCTCAATCACCGATACCAAGGGTAACGTGATTTCCTGGGCGAGTGCGGGTAAGTGCAACTTCCGCGGTTCCCGCAAGTCCACGGCCTACGCTGCTCAAATCGTCGCTCAAAACGCCTGCCGCGCCGCCATGGCTCACGGCCTCAAGGACGTGGTGATCAAGGTCAACGGCCCGGGCCTTGGTCGTGACAGCGCCGTGCGTGCCGTCCAAGCAATCGGCCTCGAGGTTTCCTCGATCATCGATGTCACCCCGGTGCCCCACAATGGCTGTCGTCCACCCAAGCGTCGTCGCGTCTAATCGCACCGTCACTTAATTCTATTTTTAAACCTTAAAGATTTCTATCCATGGCTCGTTACATTGGACCTACCACCCGCCTCAGCCGCCGCTTCGGCCAGCCGCTGTTTGGCGCCACCAAAGCTTACGAACGGCGTTCGTATCCACCTGGCCAACACGGCCCGCGTCTCCGTCGTAAATTGTCGGAATACGCGATCGGCCTGAACGAGAAGCAGAAGCTTCGCTACGTTTACGGTCTGCTCGAACGCCAATTCCGCCGCACCTTTGAAAAGGCCAAGCGCGAAAAAGGTGTTACCGGTGAGCGTTTCCTTCAGCTCCTCGAGACCCGTCTCGACAGTACGGTTTACTCTTTTGGATTTGCCAAGACCCGTGCCGCTGCCCGTCAGCTGGTCAACCACGGTCACATTCGCGTGAACGGTGGCAAGGTCGACATCGCCAGCTACACCGTTCTCCCCGGTGACGAGGTGATGATCAGAGACACCCCGACCTCCCGCCAGATTGCCACGCGCAATCTCGAAGAGACGCGTGCTCGCAACGTTCCCGGTTGGATGACCCTCAACGCCGAAACCTACACCGGCACGGTCAACCGCCTTCCTACCCGCGAAGAAATGACGCAAGACATCAACGAGCAACTGATCGTTGAGTTCTACTCGCGCTTCTAATCTCGGCTCGTCCCATTCTCAGAAATTCTCAACCGCTAAATAGCCATGCCAAAACGTCTCGGTAAGTTCGAACTACCTAACAAACTCACCAAGGTGGAGGAAGGTTCCACCGCCACCTACGGCAAGTTTCTCGCCGAGCCTTTCGAGGCCGGATACGGCCACACGATCGGCAATTCGCTGCGTCGCGTGCTGCTCAGCTCCATCGAAGGTGCTGCCATCTCCTCCATTAAAATTGACGGCGTGAACCATGAGTTCCAAAGCGTCGAAGGTGTGGTTGAGGATGTCACCGACATCGTGCTCAACCTCAAGAAGGTGCTCATCATCTCCGCCGGAGATCACGAAGAGACCTCGCTCCTCCTCAAGGTAAAGCGCCAGGGTGCTGTCACCGCCGCGGATATCCAAGCCGACGCGAACATCACCATCGTCAATCCTGACCAGGTCATCTGCACCTTGGACACGGAGCGCGACTTCGAGGCCGAGATCACCATCAAGACTGGCCGTGGTTACTGCCCCGGTGAACTTAACAAGAAGGAAGAACAAGCCATCGGAGTTATCCCGATCGACTCACTCTTCTCGCCGGTTAAGCTCGTTAAGTATTCCGTTGAAGCCACCCGCGTGGGTCAGATCACCGACTACGACAAACTCGTGCTCGAAATCTGGACCGACGGCCGCATCTCCCCTGATGACGCGCTCAAGCAAGCCGGTTCGATCCTCAAGCATCACCTCGACGTGTTCGACAACGTGTCCGAGGAGAACTTCGAGTTCGACAACCAGCAGTCCGAGGTCAGCGAAGAGCAGAACAAGCTCCGCAAGCTCCTCAACATGTCCGTCAACGAGATCGAACTTTCGGTGCGTGCGGCGAACTGCTTGAACAACGCGAACATCACCACCGTCGGCGAACTCGCCATGAAGACGGAGCAGGAGATGCTCAAGTATCGCAACTTTGGTAAAAAGTCCCTCAACGAAATTAAGGATAAGCTCGAAGACCTCGGCCTCTCGCTGGGCATGAAGTTCGACGAACGTCTCCTCGATACCAAAAAAGAGCTGTAATTCGGCTCTCGCCGAAAAGTAACAAGTAACAAATTTCAAGTAACAAGAGTCTCACTGGCCGTCTCGCGGCGACCTCTTGTTTCTAGATAAATCCGTCTTCGCGCCGCCTTGCCGCTCAACGCTGCAGCTGGGTAGCCGATCGGAGACGATCACCACCAAAAATATACTACAATGCGTCATAGAGTTCATCGTCAGTCCCTCGGTGTGACCCGCGAACATCGCGCGGCCATGCTCGCCAACATGTCCACTTCCTTGATCACCCACGGGCGAATCAAGACCACGATCACCAAGGCCAAGGCCTTGCGCCCCTTCATTGAGAAGATCGTGACCAAGGCCAAGAAGGCCGCGGCCAAGACCGAGAAGAAGGACAAGCTTCACCTCCGTCGTCTGGCCATGGCCGACGTGCGCGACGAAGCCGCCGTCTCGCTGCTGTTCGATGAGAAGGTCAGCGAATTCGAGAACCGTCCCGGCGGTTACACCCGCATCTACAAGCTGGGCCCGCGTCAGGGTGACGCTGCTGAAATGGCTCTCATCGAGTTCGTCAAAGCGGATGATCCTGGCTACAAGAAGCCCAAGAAGAAGGGTGCCTCCAAAGCGAAGAAAGCAGCTTCCGCCGCCGCTGAAGCTAAGGCGGACAAGCCGGCTGAAGTAGAGGAAGCTCCTGCCGAAGAAGCTTCCGCCGTCGCGGTTGAAGAAGCGCCCGCCTCCGCTGAAGCTATGGCGGACAAGCCTGCTGAAGAGGTGGAAAACAAAGCCGAGGAGGCGGAGGTCTCCGCTTCCGCTGAAGCTAAGGCGGACGAGCCCGCCGCCGCTGAAGCTCCTGCGGACGAACCCGCCGCTGCTGAGGCAACTGCGGACGGGCCTGCCGCGGCTGAAGAAGCCCCCGAAGCCGAGGCTTCCTCCGACGAAGAAGAGAAAAAGGCGTAAGCCCGCTTCAACTTCATTCAATTTCACGCCGTCCCGTTTTTGCGGGGCGGCGTTTTTTTTGACCGTGGTTCCGGTCGTGGTGACTTGAGCTCAACACAACTTCCGCTTTATCTTCCGGGATCCCCATGTTCGATCTGACCACCGCTACCGTTATCTACTGCCTGGTGATCGCGGCATTTTTTCTCGGATTGTGGATCTACTATGACCGTCGGGATCACGCCCGTTTTGAGGCGGAACGGCGTCGCACGATTTTCCACTGCGTGAAATGCGACCGCGTTTACGCGGTGAGGGGAGAGCACTTGGAGGCGGATTGCCCGAACTGTGGTTTCAAGAACGGCCATTTGCGGTTTTAGCTCACGAATTTCAATTCCGGCTGCATCATCACTTGATTCTGGCAAAGCTCATGCTTTTGCTGACGGATGGCTCATACGATTGCCGTTCTCGATTTCGGTTCCCAATACACGCAGGTCATTGCGCGACGTATTCGCGAATGTGAAGTTTACTCGAAGATCTACCACTTCGCTACTCCCGTGGAGGAGCTGGAAGCGGATGGTGTTACCGGCGTCATCCTGTCGGGTGGTCCCAACAGTGTATTTGCCAAGAATGCCCCCAAACCGGATCCCAAGGTATTTGAAATGGGCGTGCCGGTGTTGGGAATCTGCTACGGTCTCCAACTCATGGGCAAGATGCTCAAGGGCAAGGTAGCTCGCAGCAAAGAGCGGGAGTTTGGTTTGGGCACACTTTCGATCGTGAAACCCGGACGTCTCTTTCGTCATCTTCCGCGTAAACTGAAGGTGTGGAATTCGCACGGCGACAAAGTTACCGAATTGCCACCGGGATTCGATGCGATCGGCACCACCGATAATTCGCCTTTAGCAGTGATCGAAGACCGCGCCCGGAATTTTTACGGAATCCAGTTCCACCCCGAAGTATTCCACACCGAGCGGGGAGTTGATGTGATCCGAAATTTTTTGGTCCGCGTATGCAAGGTGCCGCAAGATTGGACGACGGAGGACTACATCAAGCAGTCGATTAAAAGTATCAGGAAGAAAGTCGGTAAATCTCGCGTCATCCTGGGTCTGTCGGGAGGCGTGGATTCCTCGGTGGCTGCGGCGTTGATTCACAAAGCCATCCGCAAACAACTCACCTGTGTTTTTGTCGATAATGGACTTCTCCGGAAGGGAGAGCGCGAATCCGTGGAAGCACTCTACGGGAAACATTTTAAAATCGATCTCCGGGTTGTGGATGCTTCCAAACTCTTTCTTCGGCGCCTCAAGGGGGTCGAGGACCCGGAGCAAAAACGGAAAATCATCGGCAACACGTTCATCGATGTTTTTGAAAAATCGCTCAAGACGATCGGCGACGCTGATTTCCTTGCCCAAGGCACCCTCTATCCCGATGTGATCGAATCGGTCGCGATCGGCGATAATCCCGCCTCATTGATTAAGAGCCACCACAACGTGGGCGGTTTGCCCGACCGCATGAAACTCAAGTTGCTCGAACCGCTGCGGGAACTCTTCAAGGATGAGGTTCGGGCGGTTGGCGCCGCCCTGGGATTGCCGAAAGAGGTTGTTTGGCGTCAGCCCTTCCCGGGTCCGGGTCTGGGTGTCCGGGTGTTGGGCGACATCACCAAAGCCAAGCTCGATGTCCTCAAGGAGGCCGATGCCATCCTGATGGAGGAGATGAAGGATTCCGATTGGTATTGGAAGGTTTGGCAGTCATTTTGCGTGTTCCTGCCCGTTAAATCCGTCGGCGTTATTGGGGATGAGCGTAACTACGCTTGGGTCATTGCGATCCGGGTGGTTGAGAGTATTGATGCAATGACTGCAGATTGGACGAAACTTCCTTACGATTTGCTGGGTCGTATCTCCAATCGTATTACCAATGAAGTCCGTGATGTATCTCGTGTTGTATTGGACATTAGCTCCAAGCCTCCTGCCACGATCGAGTGGGAGTAACCCTCTGTGCTGCGTCATTGCCTGCTGAGTTAATCTGTAGTGGTATCACCCGTCTATTTGCCGTAATTTCCCAAATTCACCCATGAAAACCCTCCTTCGCATTCTTGTTCCTCCGATCCTGTTGGTGTTGCCGATCAAGGCGGACACCGAGGATGTCATCAAACTCGCCCGCTCCTATCTGGGCTCGGAGTCCGCCCTCGAAGCGGTAAAATCCGTGGTCTACAAGGGCACCCTCGTTTCCAGCGGACCAAATGCCGAGGGTGAAGAGGTCAGCACGACCGCCGCGATCGAGATCATTTTTGCCAAGCCATTCTATCAACGGATTCGGATCACTTCCCCCGATCGCACCGAGACGACCGGGCTCGATGATTACGAAGCCTGGCAACGGATCGAGAATCCGGAGAACGCTGAACAATGGCGGATGACTTTGCTCGATACCGTGCAGATCCGTCGTCTTCGCGCCAATACATGGGAAAACCTCAATTTCTTTGCTGGGATCTCTAAAATTGGCGGCAATGTCAAAGACGAGGGGATCGTGACCGTGGACGGAAAACGACTCCACAAACTCGCCTTCAGTCACGGTTTTGGAATTATCTTTTATCGGTTCTACGACCCCGTCACGGGCCAGCTCGTGAAGAGCGAAACCGACACGGGTGCCACCATCGTTGAATCTGGAGAGAACCGGATCTCGGGCGTGCGTTTTCCTCGTCAAGTTGTGACGTCATCGGCCCGCGCGGATGGTAGCATTCAGAAAGTGGAAGTGAATTTTGACAGCATCGAGGTCAACTCGGCGCCCGCCAGATCCCTCTTCCGCGTGCCTTCCATCACCCGGCAGTAAATCTTTCCACGCTCGCCGACTTGCAGTGATGCGGTCGGGTGTGGTAGCCTCGCCCGGATTGTGCGCTCCTTAAATTACTCAACCGCCGCCGCCCGCACGAAGCTGGCTAAGTTCTGTGCCGGTACGATCGTGCCGCCTGAAATTACCGCCAGCGTGGCGGCGATCCTGCGTGAGGTGCGGGATAAGGGCGATACCGCGGTCGCCGCATTTGCCAAGAAGTTCGATCGAGTTTCCCTGCGGCCGCGCGATTTTCGGATTCGTCCCGCCCAGCTGAAAGCGGCGGCGAAACGATTGCCGGCCGCGGAAATGCGCGCGATGAAAAGTGCGCTCGCGAATATCCGCTCCTATAACCGGCAAGGATTACCGTCGAACTGGACGGCCCGTAATCCGCAAGGTGCCGAGGTGGGAGAACGCCATCACCCCATTCGCCGCGTCGGCCTTTACGTGCCCGGCGGCGAAGTGCCGCTGGTGTCTACCGTATTGATGACGGCCACCCTAGCCAAGATTGCCGGCTGCCCGGAAATTGCGGTCTTCACGCCATCCGATGCTGACGGCAACGTAGCCGACGGGTTGCTGGCTGCGCTTCACTTGATCGGCGTCGATGAAGTTTATCGGGTCGGTGGTGTGCACGCGATCGGCGCCATGGCGTATGGCACCAAAACCATTCCGGCGGTCGATAAAGTTTACGGCCCGGGCAATGCCTACACCTGCGAGGCGAAGCGTCAGGTATTTGGAACCGTGGGCGTGGATAGCCTGCCCGGTCCCAGTGAAGTCATGGTGATTGCAGACAGTTCCGCCCGGGCCGATTTCGCCGCTTCTGATTTATTGGCGCAGGCGGAACATGGATCCGGCCGCGAGAAAATCTATTTGGTCGGAACGTCTCGCAAAGTCATCGACGCTATTGCGGCCGAAGTGGAAAAGCAGTTACCGACTTTGGGTCGCAATGAGAAAGCCGAACGTGTATTGGCCGATGGTTTTCTGGCGATCGAAGTGAAGACCACCGCCCAGGCGATTGAGGTCGCGAATTTTGTCGCCCCCGAGCATCTCGAGCTTCTGGTGAAACCCGCGATGGCCAAAAGATGCGAACGCGACATCACCACGGCGGGTGCGATGATGATCGGCAATCTTACGCCGACTGCGCTGGGCGATTTCACGGCTGGGCCGAGTCATGTTTTACCCACCGGCCGCGCCGGTCGCTTCTTCAGTGGCTTGCGCGTGGCCGACTTCCTGCGACGCACCAGCATCGTGCGTTACGATGAGAAATCGATTCGAGCCGGCGAAAAGGTGGTTCGCGCTTTTGCGGGAATGGAGAAGCTGGATGCGCACGGTCGATCGGCTTCGATTCGATTGGAGAAATAGCCGGTGAACACGCCGAACGAGTTAGCTCGCCCGCATGTGCCTCAGTTGCACGCCTACACGCCGGGGTTTCAGCCGACGGGCAACGATTGGGTTAAACTGAACACCAATGAGAGCCCGTATCCTCCGAGCCCCAAAGTTGCCGCCGCGCTTCGTGAGGCAGTAGGGGAGAATGCGACGATTCTGCGCCTTTATCCGAGTCCCACCAGTGCGCCGCTGCGGGCGCAAGTGGCGGAGATCCACGTTGTTTCGCCTGAGCGAGTCATCATCGGCAACGGGTCGGATGACATCTTGAATTTGCTGGTGCGGGTTTTTGGCGGACCCGATGCAGCGACCGGTTACACGCTGCCGAGCTATTCGCTCTATCCGGTGCTGGTCGCTATTCAGGATGGCAGCGTGTCCACCATCGAATTTGACCGGTCGATGACGTTGCCGGTGGAGCGAATCGTCCAATCCGGTGCTCGCGCGTTTTTTCTCACATCCCCCAATGCGCCGACCGGGGTGGGTTTCTCGAATCAGGCGATCGAGGAAGTCCTGCAGAAATTTACCGGGCTTTTGGTCGTCGATGAGGCTTACGCTCCGTTTGCGGATGAGAACGTCACGAGTTTGCTCAGCCGTTACCCGAATCTGGTGATGGTGCGCACCCTTTCAAAAGCCCACGCCCTGGCCGGCATGCGCGTAGGATACGCACTGGCGAGTGTCGAAACGATCGGGCTCCTCGATCGCGTGCGCGACAGTTACAACGTAAACCAGCTCTCGCAGGTCGCGGCTGCGGCCGCTTTGAGTGATCCGCTTTACTACGACGGGGTGATTGGTCGGATTAAACAGACCCGTGATCATTGGCTCGCCGCCTGGCGGGAGCGGGGCTGGTTTATCTATGATTCGGCGGCCAATTTTCTCTTTGTGGAGCCTCAAGATTCCGCCGGGGAAAGCAGCCCCGCAGTGGCCGCGAGCCTTTTTGAATTCTTTAAATCGCAGAAAATCCTCGTGCGTAGCTTCCCCAGCCACGCCTTGACCGCGACGTTTCTGCGAATCAGCGTCGGGACCGACGACGAGATGCTCGCCGTCGATAAAGCAATTCAAGCATGGCTGAATCACGATCCGTAACTCTCTCCCGTAAGACCGCCGAAACCGCGATCGAGCTTTCCCTCGATGTGGATGGTTCGGGCGTATCCGAAATCGCCACCGGTGTGCCGTTTTTCGACCACATGCTCACCTTGTTCTCCAAGCATGGGCTCTTCGACCTCAACGTGAAGTGCGATGGGGATGTTGATGTCGACTATCACCACACCGTCGAAGACGTGGGTCTGGTTTTGGGTGATGCCTTCAAGCAAGCCCTGGGTGATAAGAAAGGAATCCGGCGCTACGGTTTCTTTTTGCTGCCCATGGATGAATCGCTCGCTCGCATTGCTTTGGATATCGGTGGGCGACCTCACTTGGTCTATTCGGCCGATGCCCCGACCATGTTCGTGCGTGATTTTAACATCATTTTGGTGAAGGAATTCTGTCGGGCGTTCAGCAATGCGCTCGGAGCAAATCTTCACGTCCAACTCGTCTACGGCGAGGAACCACACCACGTGGCCGAAGCGATCTTCAAGTGTCTCGCTCGGGCCATGGATGTGGCCACCCTGATCGACCCGCGGGCGGCGGATAGCCTGCCTTCGACCAAGGGCGTGATCTGATTTTCGATTTTCGAATTACGATTTTGGATTGAAGAGGTGTTGCCTACGGGGACTGACTCCGGTCGCTTTCATTCGAAAATCCAGAATCCATAATCAAAAATCTCCTCATGATCGCTGTCATTGATAATGGCATCTGCAATTTGCGCAGTGTGACCAAAGCGCTCGAGAACGTCGGCGGTTCACCGACGGTCGTGCGCACCCCCGCGGAATTGGCCGGCGCCCACGCGACCGGACTGGTGCTTCCCGGGGTGGGGGCGTTGCGCGATTGTGTGGCTTCGCTGCGTGATACCGGCTTGGCCGATAGCGTGCGGGAATGGATTGCGGCGGATCGCCCGTTCTTGGGCGTGTGCCTGGGCATGCAGGCACTTTTCGAGAAATCGGAAGAGGGCGGTGGCATTGACGGACTGGGGATTTTTCCCGGTGAAGTGAAAAAATTCTCCCTGCCCCCCGACTTTAAAGTGCCTCACATGGGTTGGAATACGGTGAGATTTACTCAACAGAAAACCGCATTGCAGGGCAATTTGTCCGATGAAGGAGAGTCCTTTTATTTTGTGCACAGTTACCACTGCGTGCCGTCAGAGCGTGGTTTGATTTTAGCCGAATGTGACTACGGAGGAGCGTTTACCGCCGCGATTGGGCGAGGAAATTGTTTCGCGACCCAGTTTCACCCGGAAAAAAGTCAGAGCAAAGGTCTCGAACTTTATCGCAATTTTGCCCAATTGGCGGGGATTTGAGCCGAAATCGGACAATTCCTTATAAGATGTGCTAACCTTCCTCAGAGGATTGGCCAATGATCGGGGGATTCATGGCAGGATCTCGGGTCTTTGTTTTGCATCTTGAATCAAGATGCGTCTGGCTGGCGGGCTTATGTCAAAGACCGCCACCCTCAAGATTGACGACGAAGAACTCGAACTGCCCGTAATCGTAGGGACGGAGAATGAAAAGGCGGTTGATGTGCGCAAGCTTCGCGCCACCACCGGCTATATCACGTTTGATGAGGGTTTTGGCAATACAGGCTCCTGCCAAAGCGAGATTACGTTTATCAACGGAGAAGAAGGAATCCTCCGCTATCGCGGATACCCGATCGAGCAGCTGGCTGAAAAGTCCAATTTTGTCGATGTCGCTTATTTGGTGATCTATGGCGAATTGCCGAATCCGGACCAACGCAGAGCTTTTTCCGCCCGCTTGAGTGCAGAATCCAATCTCACAGAAGAAATGGTGCGCTTCATGCGTGGATTTCCAAACTCGGCTCACCCGATGTCGGTATTGGCGGCGAGTATGAATGCGCTTGGCGCCTACTATCCGCATGTTGCGACCAACGATCATAAGCAAGATCTCGAGCATTTTGATGACGCCGCAGCCATCGCCATGGCAAAGGTTCGGACCATTGCCGCGCACAGTTATCGCGTCGCTCGCGGGTTGCCGTTGAATGAACCGAAGGCGGAATACGGTTACGCGGAAAATTTCCTGCACATGATGTTCTCCGAGCCAGGGCAGGATTATGTGCCTACGCCCGAAGTCGCATCGGCGATAAACCTTTTCCTCCTTTTGCATGCCGAGCATGAGCAAAACTGCTCGACCTCGACTGTGCGGATGGTCGCCTCGGCGGGAGCCAATCTATTTGCTTCTTCGTCGGCTGGGATCAGCGCCCTGTGGGGACCGCTTCATGGTGGTGCGAACCAAGCCGTATTGGAAATGCTAACCGCGATTCACGAAGCTGGTGACGACGGATCTAAGTTTATCGAGGACGCCAAAAATGGCAAAGCCCGTTTGATGGGATTTGGTCATCGTGTTTACAAGAACCACGATCCGCGGGCCAAGATTATCAAAGGCAGTTTCGACAAAGCCTTGGAGAGCTTGGGTATCACCGATGATCCGCTGTTGGACATTGCCCGTAATCTCGAGGCCTCGGCCTTGAGTGATGATTATTTCATTTCCCGGAAACTCTATCCCAACGTTGATTTCTACTCCGGCCTCATCATGAACGCGCTCAAAATTCCGGTGGATATGTTTACCGTAATGTTCGCAATTGGACGGATGCCGGGCTGGGTGGCGCAGTGGCACGAAGTCGCCTCGAACCCGAAGTCCAAGATCAATCGTCCGCGCCAAATTTACGTGGGGCCCATCCCCCGTGACGTGCCGGACAACACCTGATTCCATGGCGGCCCTCGCCGCCTACCGTATTTGGAAGCACGCCCTCCTTTGCGGAGGCGTGCTTTTGCTTTTGATGGTCCGGGTCCCGCTCCTTTGGCAAACGGGAGAATTCGTCAGTGAGGACGGTTGGGTTTTTTTTGCCGGAGCTTTTAATGCTCCCTGGCACGAATCTCTATTCACACCGTTTGCGGGATATTTCAGGATCGAGGCACGGTTGTTCGCCGAGCTCCTCTCGGAATTGCCTCTGGTTGGGCAGCCCTATGGTTTCGCGCTGGGAGGGTTGGCTATCAACGCGGCGATACTCGTGTTGTTCTACGCACCCGGATTCCGGAGTGTATCGCCGGAGGATGGTCACCGCGGACTCATCGTGCTGCTCTTGGCCTTGGCTCCCAACGCGGAAAATTTAGGGTTGGTGACCGGTCAGCATTGGTATGTCGCGTTTGCGTTTACGTTGCTGCTCGTGATGGAGCCCCCCTCGAATTTGGGCGGGCGAATCGGTGTCGTAGCGGGATCGTCCCTCGCCATTTGGTCGTCTCCTTCCGTGTTGGTGTTGTGGCCGTTTCTTGTCTTTGCGATAGCCCGATCAACTCCCGGGTTTTCCCGTTTATGGAAGACGGTGGCCCTCATCCAACTTACACTGGCGGGACTGGCCGTGGCGGTATTGTCCGGGACGGAAGGCGGTCGGGCCGGTGAGTTCGCGATAACTCAAGTTCCATTGGCTTTGGAGCATCTGCTTATTCGCGGATGGGTCTGGATCGGTCTCTTGGGCCGATGGGTTGGCGAAATTACGTTAAGTCATGTTCCATTGGTGGTGGATGGGTTGGGGCTGATGATCGGGCTTGGGTTGGTATGGTTGTTGTGGCGACACCGCCAACAGGATGGCTTTCGGGCGCTTGTTTTGCTGATGCTAGCGGGCGGAGGGATGGCTATGGCATCGCTTTGGCGGACCGCCTACATCGGTGAATTGGCGGCTTCGGATCTTCCCCTGCATGAACGCTACCTCACCCTGCCCACCTTGCTTCTGATCGTGGTCGTCGGGGTGCTCTTTTTCCGTCTTCTGAATCCGAGCCGGTTGACCCTTGCGATCGTGTTCACGATTCAGGCGGTGTTGTTTGTCGCCGGATGGTCTCGGGAAAGTCACTGGGCGCGACCGGCCGGGGAGTTTCGTCTGCGGGATTATGCGGCTGAGATAGAGCGGTTTCAACATGACGCGGTTGAGGCAGGGCGTCCTGCATCACTTTATGTGCCGTCTCCGATTCCCTATTGGGGGTTGGTTTTGGAGTCGGGAGGGGGGTATTGGCACCATCCTGACGCAGGAATACTGGATGGTGTTCACGCGATTAATACGTCGGAGCATGAGTATGACTCTTGGTTGGGTCGTTTTGAGGTGATGCCCAAAATAGGTAATACCGCTGTAAACGAAATTGAACACGAACGGTGAGGAAGACTTCGCTATACCGGAACCGAAGCGGGGCGGGTTTGGTTTGTGGATGCTCAAGACCGCCAGCTATTTACCAGCAAACTTCTTTATCCCTACGCTTGGCGAATAGGTCCGACTCGTTTTACGCTGATCGCTCCGTCTCCCTCTGAAGGGTAGAACCTGACTGGACCCCACTCGAATTATGAAATTATTGCGTTTTGGATCTGCTGGTGCCGAGAAGCCCGGCGTCGAATTGAATGATGGTCGTCGTGTAGACGTCTCGTCCGTGGTGAGCGACTATGATGAGGCTTTTCTCGGTGGTGATGGCATTGCTCGATTACAGGAGTGGCTCGCGACTCACGCTGAGTCCGCTCCTACCATCGAAGACGGGACGCGCGTCGGTCCGTGCATTGCCCGTCCGAGCAAGATTTTGTGTGCCGGGTTGAATTATCGTGATCATGCCGAGGAATCCGGCATGCCGATCCCGGAGGAACCTATTCTATTCACCAAGGCCACCAGTTCGATGGTAGGGCCGAATGACGCCATCGTCATCCCGCGCGGTTCATCCAAGACCGATTGGGAAGTGGAGCTCGCCATCATCATTGGCCGTCGTGCCAGTTACGTGAGCGAAGCCGATGCCCTCAGCCACGTGGCGGGTTATGCCGTGATGAATGATGTGAGCGAGCGGGCTTGGCAGCTCGAACGGGGAGGGCAGTGGCTCAAAGGTAAGAGTGCCGATACGTTCGCCCCGTTGGGTCCGTATTTGGTCACCGCCGACGAGGTGCCGAATCCGGATAACTTGAAGCTTTGGCTCCGCCGAAATGGTGAGACAATTCAAGATAGCACCACCGCGCAGATGATCTTCGGGGTGGCTCACCTGGTCAGTTACATCAGTCAATTCATGTCGTTGCTGCCGGGAGACATCATCAGCACGGGAACGCCACCCGGAGTGGGCATGGGTTTCAAGCCAGAGCCTGTTTACATGCAATCCGGTGATGTAATCGAACTGGGGGTCGAAGGTCTCGGTGAGCAGCGCCAAGTCGCTGAAGCGGCGAAGTAATTTTGGCAGTCATGGCTAACAATTGGAATCAACGGGTCGCCATTATCACGGGCGGTGCGGCGGGTCTTGGTTTCGCCACGGCCCAACGTTTGGCCGCCGCGGGTGTAAAGGTGGCGTTGTTCGACGCCCGCGCGGAAGCACTGGCCCAAGCCACGCCTAAAATCACGGGCGAAGTCAGCACGCATCAGGTCGATGTAACGGATGCCACGAGCGTTGCCGGTGCCGTGAGCGCCGTGGTGCAGGCGTGGGGTCACGTGGATATTTTGATCAACTCCGCGGGTATCACGGGGCAGACCAATATCAAGACCCATGAGATTCCGATGGACGATTTTTCGCGGGTGATGGCAGTCAATGTGCACGGGCTCATGCACACCTTCCAAGCGGTGGCCCCGTCAATGCTGGAGCGGGGCTACGGACGCGTGCTCAACGTCGCCTCAATCGCGGGCAAAGACGGAAACGCCGGCATGGCGTCTTACTCGGCCTCCAAGGCGGCGGTGATTGGACTCACCAAATCTCAGGGCAAGGAATATGCGGAATCGGGACTCACGGTGAACGCCATCGCGCCCGCCGTGGTGCGCACTGAAATCGTCGCCGCCATGCCACCCGAACAGGTAAAATACATGACGACGAAAATCCCGATGGCGCGTTGTGGCACGGTAGAAGAATTCGCGACCTTGGCGATGTTCATCGTCTCTGCTGAAAACAGTTTCACCACCGGTTTTTGTTACGATCTCACGGGTGGTCGGTCGGTTTATTAAACGTGAAGAAACCCGCGGCCGATGATGAAGATTTCGATAATCGTGCCCGCGTATAATGAGGAGCGATTGCTTCCCGCCGCGTTAAGCCATATCAAGGAATCTTCTCGCGTGTTGAGCGACCGGGGATGGGAAATCGAACTGATTGTATGCGATAATAATTCCACCGATCGCACGGTGGAGGTCGCGCGTGAAAAAGGCGCCATCATGGTGTTCGAGCCGGTCAATCAGATCAGTCGCGCTCGCAACCGTGGTGCGGCGGTCGCGTCCGGTGATTGGCTCTGGTTCATTGATGCAGATTCGTTCCCGTCGGCCCACCTGTTCAGGCGCACCGCGGAAGAGATTGAAACAGGGCTATTACTGGCGATTGGCACGACCTTGGAATTCGATGACGTGCCTTGGGTGGTGCGGGCGATCGCCGGAGTCTGGAAACTGTGGAGTCGGCTACTGTCACATATGGCGGGTTCGTTTGTGGTCGTGGAAACACGGGCCTTCCGCGCGATTGATGGGTTCTCCACCGAATTCTTTGCGGGGGAGGAAGTGGATCTCTCGATTCGTTTAAAACGTTGGGGTCGACGGCAGAACCCGCGACGAAGGGTGAAGGTTTTGTCGGATGCCCCGCTGCTGACTTCAGGAAGAAAAGCGCATCTTTATTCCACCGCAGAAACGTTGCGGTTCTTACTGCGGGCCATGTTCGCGCCGCTCCGGACGATGCGACGCAAAGAGGACTGTGCAATTTGGTATGACGGCCGACGTTAAGTCCGTGGATTTGTGATTTCGCTGAGGCGGAAACTGCGTTATCACTTTGCGCCATGCTCGTAAGCTCTGCTGAACTTGCCACCCACTTGAATGATTCGAATTGGGTGATTTTTGATTGTCGCCACGATTTGGGCGACCCCGCCAAAGGAGCGGAGGTGTATGCCGGGGGTCATATCACGGGCGCATATTTTGCGGGAGTTGATCGCGATTTATCCGGCGTCAAGACCGGGGCAAACGGCAGACACCCCTTGCCCGATCCTGCGGCGTTTGCGAAGTTCCTCGAAAGTTGTGGAGTGACCTCGGAAAGCCAGATCGTGGCCTATGACGACGTCGGCGGGCAATACGCGGCGCGCCTGTGGTGGATGACGCGATGGATCGGTCACCCTTATGCCGCCGTGCTTGATGGTGGTTGGTCGAAATGGAATCATGAGACCCTTCCGGTTTCTACCGAGATTCCGGTTACCTCACGGGGGGAGATCCCCGTCGAACTTCATCCGGAGTTCTTGGCGACCGTGGCGGAGGTGGAGCAGTTGGCCGAGTCGGGGGAAGGACAGATTTTGGATGCCCGGGCTCCGGAGAGATACCGAGGAGAAGTGGAGCCTTTGGATCCGGTGGCGGGACACATTCCGGGAGCCGTGAATCACTTCTTCAAACGCGGCCTGCAAGATGATCTCACGTTCAAGCCGAGTGACGAAATTCGTCGCGAATTTGAATCTACTTTGGGCGATCGCTCGCCCAAGGCCGTGGTGCATCAATGCGGATCCGGCATCACCGCCTGCGTTAATCTCCTGGCGATGGAGCTGGCAGATTTGAGTGGCTCAAAACTATACGGCGGCTCGTGGAGTGAGTGGGTGGCGGACCCCGATCGCCCGGTGGCTCGTGGTTGATTGAGTTAGCTGCCGGGGTGAAAACTAGGGCTGGGTCTGCGCGGCCACCCAGGCCATGGCTGCATCAATTTTATCGGCGGGGGCAAACGGCGCCAAAGTAGTTTTGAATTCCGGGTGGCTGTGTAACTTTTCCAGCGGAGGGGAGTAAAGCACTGTCGCCACGTCAAACAGACCTGGTCGGCTTAACACGGTCCCAATTAGACTAAGAGCCCGGTCGTAGTGACCTTGGTAAACCAATGCTCGGATCAACATGGTGTCCTCGGCTTCGGTGCGATCCGTGATCTGCTCAAGTCGGGAGATCGCCTCCGGGTCTTGATTTGCCATGAGCATGAAAATCTCAAGATCTTGGAGCAACCGCTCACTCTCGCTGGCCTCCGCGAATTTAGGAGTCAGATCGCGTTGGGCGGTCCCAGCAAAATGCTGCGCCATAAGGCTATTTCCTTGATCCAAATATGAGTCGGTTAGGGCGACCTCCCGCGGCAAAGGCCCCGCCTCCAGCAATGAATGCAGGTCACCTTCTCCGGCTCGAATCGCTTGCCGTTGGCCCGCGAAATTTCTCGTCATGCCGAGCACGGAGGGGGGCAATAATTGAATTTCCGGGGATGATTCGATGATCATCCGAACCGCGGCGAGATAGGCGTCCGGGTCCAATTCGTAAGCGAAACGGGTGCGAGCGAGTTCAAGTGAGCGGGTGGTGGAAAGATCTGTATTGCGCGTGGTGAGTGGCTCGAGTCTCTCCGCCGCTTGTTCGTAGCGACGGGCTTTCCGATGGGCTTCGTAATCGGCCCAGAGCTGTTCGTCCGAATATACGGTGGGGTCAAATTCATCGGACGTTGTTTCGGGAGTGGTTGCGACGGCCGGAGTTTGTGCGATTTCCGGGTCTGCTGTTCCTTCGCCTTGAGACCACCAAATGACACCCCCCGCTAATACCACCAAACCAGCTGCGCCCAATACCCACTGCCGAGGGAGTTTGAGTTTTTTAGCGCTCGGTTTGGTGACGGGTTTAGCGATGGGTTCGGCGACTGGATCCTCGCCCGGTTTAATGGTCGGTTCGGCCTCGGGTTTAGCGACCGGTTTAGCGACGAGATTGTGGGTCGGTGCTTTCGGTGCTGCAGCTGCAGCTGCAGCTGCTGGCTCGGGTGTTGGCGCGGGCGCGGGCGCGCTTTGTCCGAATGCAAAAGGAGGCAGGGACTGTCCTCCCGCAATGGGAGGGAATTCAACGTCCTTAGCTTGGGCCCCCATCATCTGAATGGCCGTATCTATGAATTCATCGGAAACCGCTTCATTGTTTTCCCGCAACCAGGGTAGGGTGCGGAAAGCTTTAGGGACGATGTCGTTGTAGTTTCCGGTATCATCAGTAACTACCGGTAGAATAAAGGTCGCCGCAGCCTCGAGTTTCTCGATTTTTTTGACGGCATACAGCAAAATGAACCCGGGAGACCCGGGTAGGGTCTATTCCTTAGGAGGAGAATGCATCATCTCCTCAAATTCCAGCCCAGAAAGTCTTTTAATGCCTCCAATGAGCCGCCAAAGGGCATAAATTGTGATAATCATGGTAGGTAAAACGATGACTGGCCAACTCAGTGCGTTCATTTTACCGAGCTCGGCATTAAACTCGGGTGAGCCTGAAGGACTTTGGAGCAGCCACCTCGCGAGGACATAATTTAACACCGCACTGATGGTGAACGATGCAACCAACCAGTAGGTTGATGAGCGTAACAATCGGTCGAATATGTCGGCATTCCCTCGTTCTTCCAAGGCACTCTGAATTTTCCCAGTATCAAAAGCCTGCTCGTTGAATAAAAACTGCCGCACCAACGGTCGCGAGGTATACATTGAAGCCCAAACGGCCAATCCGATGATGGAGGGAACGGCGGCCTCTTTTACCGCGAACCAAAAATTGTCGACCTGCATGAGCCCCAGTCCTCCGGTCAGCAGCACACTGGCGAATCCGATAATCGAGATAAAGTTGGCTTCCCGCCGCTTCACGAAATCCCAAATGCCGTAGCTTACTGGGAATAGCAGCGCGATGATCAGTCCGGCCACGGGTCCCAGTCGTTCCGGGGTGCTGGCCTTGGCTAGAATCAACGACGGAATCGCGATATTAAACAGGAGATTAACCAGCAGGTTTTCGCGTTTGGCAGGAGGAGGCATCGGTTTCCATCTAGGGGGTTTTCTGGATATCAGGGAAGCCGGAACCGTATCATTTCTGGGATGTGGTGTTCTCCGGTTCGATTTTACTGGTTTCCTGAACTCTCAAAATGATCTTCGCTCCCTAATCATGATTCTTCTCGGTTTAAATATCGATCACGGTGCCACCGTTCGACAAGCACGCTATCGGTCGGTTGCTCCGGGTGCTGAACCCGCGGTGGAGCCGGACCCTGTCGCACTCGCGTTGCAGGCAGAGAAAGCCGGTGCGGATGGAATTACCATTCATTTGCGTGAAGACCGCCGACACATCATTGATGCCGATGTTGATCGCGTTCGGAACGAAATCAGCACGCGCATGAATCTCGAAATGGCGTGCACCGATGAAATGGCGGCGATCGCCAAACGCCTGAAACCCGACTCTGTCTGTCTCGTGCCGGAAAACCGTGCCGAAATCACCACCGAGGGTGGCCTGGACGTGGTGGGTCAACGTGCTCGCGTCGCTTCGATTATTGATTCGATGGGCGAGATTGGGGTGAAAGTGAGTTTGTTTATCGATCCCGACGAACCCCAGATCGCGGCGGCGGCGGAGTTAGCCGCGCCTTGGGTGGAATTGCATACCGGTTCGTGGGCGAACGCTTACTACACCGTTCGCCGGTCGGAGGAGTTCACCCGATTGGTGCGAGGGGCCGAACAGGCCCATGCGGCGGGGCTGGTGGTCAATGCCGGCCACGGCATTAACTACGAAAATGTCGCCGAGATCCGCACGCTGCCGCACTTACACGAATGCAACATTGGCCATAGTATCATCAGCCGAGCACTGTTCGTGGGGATCGATAAGGCGGTGGGAGAGATGAAGCGATCACTGCAGGGATAACCGAAATCGAGCTTCGATGGGGTGCGGAAAATTAGTCCGCGGTCCTTAAATCGCGATCGGCCTGTTTGATGCGCTGTCGCTGGGCAGGGGTGAGTCCCAACGTATAGTAAAACTCGGGCGGCAATGTCGTGTGATGTTTCTTCATCTCGTCATCGTGAACATCCTGACTGAGATCACAGTCGAAGCGCAGGAGGATGGCGTGATTCTTGTTCCAGTCTCCCCCCGCATTGATGATGTGGGAAATTCCCCAGGTTATTCCTCGACCGTCCTTGGTGTCGGTAAAGGCGTCCGGCACGAAAGGACCGCCGGCGGTGGGCATAAATTCCACGATGGATTTGATCTCAAAATTCGCCCAATCCTCGGCGTATTGGATCGTAAAGTGTTCATTGCCGTCCTTGATCGAAAGCGCGGCCACGCCACTTTTGTAGGGAAAGAGGGTGGTTTCGTGACCTGAATTCATCACGGGGTTCAAAGGATGTTTTTTGAAAGGTCCGAAGGGGTGCTCGGCGATGGCGAGTCCGTGCATGCGCACGTTGGGGCGACCGTTGGCATCTGATTTGTAATAGAGGTATATCTTACCGTCATGAACAAGTGGATACGGATCGTGAATGGAGTATTGGTCCCACGTGCCCTCGGCCCCGTTGGGTACGACAACTTGGTCGTGAGGGGTCCACGGACCGTCGGGTGAATCCGCCCATGAGACCGCGACGGGGCAATCGTCCCCCCGGGTTCCACTGGCCTGCAGAAAGCCCTGATAGTAGAGGTAGTATTTACCCTCCCACTTCAGGATATCGGCGGTCGCCACCGCGCGCCACCCCACCTGTGGTTTGGGCGGCCGGGGAATGGCGACACCTTGTTCTTCCCACTTGAAGCCGTCCTCGCTGGTCGCATATCAGATCTCACCCAAATCCCAATCGGCGGAGGCGAGCACATCGGTGTGGTTTCCTTTCCCTTGCGGAGGCTTCGGGGTGTCACGTTTGGTATACCAAACGTAGTATTTACCGTCGGCAAAAATGACCTTGGAGGGGTCTCGCCGGGAAATTGTGCCATCGCCGTCATGGTAGTCGAATCCCTCCAACTTGGTGTATTTAAATTGGGTAAAGAGCTCGTTGTTCTCAGGGCGAGGTGCCGGGTATTGTGCGTAGAGTCGCTCCATCGCCCGACTCAGGGGAATGGCTGGTTTCTGGTCGGGAAAGGAATAAGGAAAACCGGGGCGGGATTCTTGCGCGAGTGCGGGTGATACCAGCACTGCGGTGGCGAGCAGGATGGGAGATAAGTGGTGCATGACGATGGGGAGGGTCGGACCTGGCGCGGGAGCGTTGAAGCTGGAGGCAGCATTGAACGAGCGAAGTTATTTATGGGTCTCTAACTGTATATGTCAGTCTCGGCGGTTGGTTAACAAACTAGGATGAGTTTTTTCGGCAGAAACAGAGCCGTGGGATCCTGACATCTCTCTCAAAAGAGTATGTTCGGGAACTGCGGGACGTCGCCTCGGCTTTCGGGTGGGAGCGGGATGCCATTTGGTGAATAAACGGGATTTCGTGGGTTGTCAGAGGGCGGGGAAGGACTGACAGTGCCTGCTGCATGATCGAAATTCCTCCGGGCGGCATATTAATTGGACGTGGGTGCGACCTCATTGAGGTCGCACGCGTCCGTGGGGTGTTGGAGCGCCAAGGGGAGCGATTCATAAATCGAGTGTTCACCGAGGAAGAGCGCGCCTACTGCGACAGTCTCAAGCATCCGCCCAAACACTACGCCGCGCGCTTCGCCGCGAAGGAGGCGATTTCGAAGTGTTTTACGACCGGGATTGGTGCCGAATTTGGTTGGAAATCCGCCTCGGTCTATCACGGCGAACGCCATCAACCGCTCGTACGATTGGACGAACAGGGGACGGCGCTACTCAGATCGGTGGGTGGCGACTCGGTAATTGTTTCTCTCTCTCATACGGAAACCTCGGCCATGGCAGTGGCCGCAATTTTGAAGAATCCGAACCATGTTTGACGACGACGAAGAAGAGGAGAAGAAGGTCGACCGGAAGAACCTGTCCCAAGTGCCATCTTGGTTGATGGTGGGTTTTTTGGGTGGCGTGGTCACGATGTGGCTGTTTCGCAGTTCCGCGCCGGAACCCGTCCCTGTTCCCGTCGCCGTGGAACCGACCGTCGCCGTCACTGTGGAGACGGTGCCGGCAGAGGAAACCGTTGCGGCCGAAGCGAGTTTGGCGTTTGCCGAGGCCATATTTGACACCTACCGCGATTGGGTGTTTTGGACCGACGACAAGACGCAGGTTGCGGTCTGGAATACGGCTACCATGGAGTTCTCGGATCGTTTCGAGGTCATTCGCACGCTCGAAGGTGATTACTTTCGTTCCATTCCGGAATTTACCCGTTTACCCCTGCCCGGATACGGCCCACCCAACAGTCCCATCCTTTTTACCGAGACTACCGAGCAACGCTACAAACGCGAAATCAGATTGAATCCCGATGCGTTGCCCAAACGAGAGAAACCTGGGCCGGTGGAATTGAATACCTTGCCCCCGCCGCCCGGCGGCTAAATCGACCCTTGATGCGATGAACCCAATTCCCGGATCTGATCCGATTCTCGATTGCGCGGCGGCCGCCGCGTTCGAGCAGGAACGATTCGGTGGAGACGAAACGAAAGAATGGCCCGCGATGTGCGTCGCCGGCGAAGCGTTGGCCACGGCGATTCTTGCGGATCTGCGAGTGGCCGGAGTCAACCCAACGCAATCAGGTCGGGTGCTGGTTTTGGTGGGCAAGGGGCACAACGGGGGCGACGCCATGCTCGCCGCAGTTCGGTTTCTCGCTGAGACCAACTGGTCAATTGAAGTAGGATTTGTCTACGGCCAGAATCGTTTGCGCCCCTTGACCGAGACCGCGTGGCGTGAGCTACAGCCGGTCCGTGGTTCTCGGGGGGAGCGGGTTCGCGCGGTGCGTCTTGATGCCGTGACGGGGTCTTACCTTGCGGTGGTTGATGGTGTCTTCGGGTTTCAGTATCGTCCGCCGCTGACGGGGCCGGCACTCGCCTGGTTGGCTGCGGCCAATAGGGTGGAGGCTGAATTAAAATGTGCGGTCGATCTCGCGAGTGGCTTGAATGAGCCCGGCGCGTTTCAAGCCGATGCAATTTACGCGACCGGTATCTTTAAGGGACCACTGATCGAGCGCGCCGGCGTGAGTCGGCTGCGATATTTGGACTTGGGTTTTTTCCCCGAACAGACCGAGGGCGACGTCCGGGTGCTCACTCCCCGGGTGTTGGATCCGCTGCGAAAATTGCGGGCGGTAGATTCCGATAAGCGATCCTATGGTCAGTTGGCGGTGATCGGCGGATCAAGAAGTTTCCCGGGAGCGGTGGCCATGGCCGTGGCGGCGGCGCTCCAAAGTGGAGTGGGCAACGTTTCGGCATTTGTGCCGGAGTCCCTGGCACCCGCCTTTGCAGCCCGCTGGCCGGAAGCCATGTGGATGGGGTGCCCGGAGACAGAAGATGGCGGTATTGCGATGGAGGCAGGCCTCATGATCAGGCGTCGTTTGTCACGAGCGACAGCACTCCTCATTGGTCCTGGATTGGGACGAGAACCCGAAACTTTGGCGTTGGTGGCGGATTTGATTCGAGAGTCATCAATCCCGTTGGTTCTCGATGCCGATGCGTTGCAGGCAGAATTAGTCGAACTTGGCGAGGCGCCGAGAATCGTCACGCCGCACCAAGGTGAATTCGAGCGGATCTCGTCGCGTCTGCCGACCGACGATCAATCCACCGTGACGGTGCTGAAGGGGCCCGTGACCAAAATTTCCACGGCGGGTCCCACCTATTACGGAATCCACGGCGGACCCGTGCTCGCCCGGGGAGGGAGTGGCGATATGCTCGCGGGGCTGATTGGAGGGCGATTGGCGGTGGACTCATCCGATCTCGTGACCGCGGCGGCGCAAGGGGTGGTGTGGCATGGGATGGCAGCCCAACGGGTTGCGCAAAATCGCGGTGAAACTACCGTGCGCACGACAGCGGTGTTGGAGGAATTGAACCCAGTGATTCGCGCATGAACCTGACCGAGGCACAGGCGTTTCTGGTGCTGAATGCGCTGCCCAATATAGGTCCGGTGAATCTGCGCCGATTGTTGGATGAGTTTGGAGATGATCCGATGGTGGTATTGGGCGCGTCCGCCTCGGAGCTCGAGCGCGTGAAAGGGGTGGGTCCAACCATCAGTGGTTCGGTGACTTCGTGGGCGGATCGCGTGAACGTGGAGCTCGAGGAACAGCGGTTAGCCCAGGCGAACGCGCAGTTTGTGACCTGCCGCGATGATCACTATCCGGCTCTATTGCGTGAATTGTATGATCCGCCCATTGGATTGTATCAGAAAGGCAACTATACTTATTCGCGACCCGCGATCGCGATGGTGGGGAGTCGCAAGACCACCCTCTATGGCCAAAAGGTAGCGCGGACTCTGGCGCAGGAGTTAACCCACGCGGGCTTTTGTATCGTGAGCGGTTTGGCCCGGGGAATTGATACGGCCGCGCATGAAGGTGCGTTGGCGGCAGGTGGTCCGACGGTCGGAGTGTTGGGCACGGGCTTGGATATTATTTATCCGCCGGAAAACTTGGACCTTTACCGGAAAGTGGAGGCAAGCGGAGCGGTGGTCAGTGAGTTTCCCTTTGGGCGGCGCGCGGATCGGCAATCATTTGCCATGCGTAATCGAATTGTGGCGGGAATGTCGGTGGCGGTCGTCGTGGTTGAATCCGATAAGGCGGGTGGTTCGATGATCACGGCGCGATTTGCGGGTGAGCAGGGGCGTCAGCTTTTTGCCGTGCCGGGACGCATTGATCAGCCGACCAGTGCGGGCTGTCATCAGTTGATCCGGGATGGCGCTTCGCTGGTAACGTGCGTCGATGATATTCTGGCGGAATTCAGTTATCTCGATGGCCTGGCGCCCACGCCAATTGCTTCGAAAACGAATCAGTCTGAATCGGGCGAGGTCGCTCCACCGATGTCGCCCGCAGAGGAGCGAGTGATGATTTGTTTTTCCGGCGGAGCGCGATTGACCGCTGACGAGATCGTCATCGCGAGTCAGGTCTCTATCGCGGAAGTGAACACGGCTTTGATGATGTTGGAGCTGCATCGCCGCATCGCCAAACAGCCCGACGGTCGATTCGAAGCGGTTTAGTGGAGATGTAGTGCCGTGCCCTGGTCGCCTTTGGCGCCGCGTAGGCGGGTAAACTTGAGACCGGCGCTACGTCGGGAAATAAAACTCAGTGTGATGTAGCCGAGCTCGTTGAGCCCGGTTCGGTGGAGTGGTGCCAGGGAAGTGGAGTTTGGAAAGGTAGGGGGGCGGGGTCTGCCTCCTTCGCTAGGGCTACGGTGACCAAGGCGACCCTGACTACAACGGCGGCTCGTGATTGCTCAACCCGGAGGCCACTGCATTTGGCGTTCGCCGAGGAGGTGGACGTGCAGATGGGGCACACTTTCGCAGCCGTGAGGACCGTTGTTGATGACAACGCGGAATCCTGCAGTGAGCCCGACTTTTTTAGCCATATCGCGCGCGGTGAGCATGAGGTGGCCCAGAACGGGACCCTGCTCATCCGTGGCCTCTCCGAGTCGGGGAATGGGAGTCTTGGGAATGACGAGAAGATGGACCGGAGCTTGCGGTTGGATGTCTCGAATCACGATGCAGAGGTCATCCTCGTGTTCGATGTCGGCGGGGATTTCGCGGGCGATAATCTTTTGGAAAAGCGTGCTCATGATCGGGAAGTACTGGGGAGTAAACAGCGGGGAGCGAGTAGACTCAATCCTCCGCGACTTTTAAGATGCTCGCTACTCGCGCCTACAAAAACAGCAAATTCAGATTTGCGCTGGGAGCGGTGCGGGCGGCGGCGAGTTCCTGGGTGTAGGTCAGGGCTTCGGCGTATTCTTTTTTGCGCCGCGGGGTCTGCCGTTTGTCAGGTGGGAGCAGGGCCGGACGCAGGTTGGTGACCAGTAAAGTCGATTCACGGTAGGGGGTGAGTTTTTTGAGCCCGGTCATCAGTTCGGCGCGGGCAAACAGGGGCGTTGCGGCAGTCAAGGTGTGCGAGGCGTCCCAATGAAAAAAACCATGTTGGGGCAGATCCGAAAACGAGGTCTGCAACAACGATGCCGCCGCGGTGTTGAAGGCGGCATCAAATTTTTGCGCAAACTCGGGATGCTCGCGCGTCTGTGCCGAGAACTCGGCGAGGCTGAACGTGATGGCGGACTTGATCTGTTCCGCCAGATAGAGGTCTTGCCCCGTGACGTGCGCGAAAAGCGCGTTGATCAGGTGCAGGCGCCGCAGCTCGGCGCGGGCCGGAGAACTCATGAGCTGGTTCGGTCGAGTGATTCGATCTCTTCGATGAATTCGGATGCGTCGCGAAACTGTTTGTAGATGCTGGCGAAGCGCACGTAGGCGACCTGATCGATCCGGGAGAGATTTTGCATTACCGCATCACCGATCGCCCGCGAAGGGATCTGGGTATCGAATTGTGCCTCTAGAATATCGATCACGTCTTCAACCAGCATGGAGATGCGTTCTTCGTCGATGGGACGTTTGTGGCAGGCGGCACGGATGGACTGGGTGAGCTTAGCCCGATCAAATTCTTCTCGGCGTTCATCGCGTTTGAGTACGATGAGGCCTTCGCGAACCAACGTTTCGGTGGTGCTGAAGCGATGGCCGCATTCGAGACATTCGCGGCGGCGACGGATGGTATTACCTTCCTTGCTTATGCGGGAGTCGGTGACCTTGTCCTCGATAGAGGTGCATTTGGGGCAGCGCATGGTGTCGGATCAGTTGAGGGTCAGGAAATTTTCAAGAATCTTCATGCCGCCCTCAGTGGCGATGGATTCGGGATGAAATTGCACGCCCCAGATGGGCAGTTCTTTGTGCCGGATTCCCATGATTTCGCCTTCGGTGGTTTCGGCGGTGATCTCGAGGCAGTCGGGACACGAGTCTCGTTCGACCAACAGGGAATGGTAACGGGTTGCCGCGAAGCCTTGGGGGAGACCGGCGAAGACATCAGTATCGCGGTGGCTGATGGGCGAAGTTTTGCCGTGCATGAGATGGTCGGCCCGCACAATGTTTCCGCCGAATTGTTGCGCGATGGATTGGTGTCCCAAGCACACGCCAAAGAGGGGCACCTTGCCGGCGAATTCGGCGATCATAGCGAGTGAGACTCCCGCTTCGGTGGGAGAGCAGGGACCCGGCGAAATGAGCACGCGGTCCGGTTTTAAGGCGAGGGCTTCGGCGGGCGTTATCTCGTCGTTGCGCAGCACGCGCTGCTCCACGCCCAACTGACCGAAGTATTGGACGAGGTTGAAAGTGAAGGAGTCGTAGTTGTCGATTACGAGTAGCACAGGATGTAGCGGGGGATTAGCTGGTGGATTGACAGCAGGGTCAAGCGTCCGGGTAGGGTGGAGGTGCTCCATGGCTGAACACTTTGATTTGCTCCTAACAGATACGGACACCGCGGCCCGTCGCGGTAGGCTGCGCACGCGGCACGGCGTCATCGAGACGCCGATATTTATGCCGGTGGGCACGCAAGGCACCGTCAAGGCGCTCACTCCCCAGCATTTGCACGATATCGATGCCCAAATCATATTGGGCAACACGTATCATCTTAACCTACGCCCCGGCAGTGACTTGGTGCGGGAAATGGGGGGGCTGCACAAATTCATGAACTGGGATAAGCCCATTCTGACGGACAGTGGCGGTTTCCAGGTCTTCTCGTTGGCGAAATTGCGCAAACTCCATGCTAACGGTATCGAATTTCAGAGTCATTTGGATGGGCGAAAGTGTTTCCTCGGTCCCAAGGAGGTCATGGAGATTCAAACCAACCTCGGCAGCGATATTGCGATGGTCATCGACGAGTGTCCGCCCTGGCCCTGTGAGCGTGATGCGTGTGCTTCGGCCGTCGAGCGGAGTCTGCGGTGGGCGGAGCAGTGCCGCGACATAGCGGTGGAGAGCGGTTTTTTTGCCAACGGGCACCATCTTTTCGGTATCGTTCAGGGATCGACTTTTGACGATATGCGGCGCGAGGCGGCGGAAGCGTTGGCGGAATTGAATCTGCCCGGTTATGCGGTGGGCGGCGTGAGTGTGGGGGAGCCGGAACCCGAGATGCTCAAACAGGTCGGCGCCACGACTCCGTTTATGCCGGCGGACAAACCCCGTTACACCATGGGTCTGGGCACGCCGCCCCAATTGCTCAAAATGGTCGCTCTTGGGGTGGATATGTTCGACTGCGTATTACCCTCGCGCGTGGCCCGCAACGGGTTGGTCTTCACGCCGGATGGACCTCTCAATCTACGCAACAAACGTTTCCAAACAGACCCCCGTCCGATCGTCGAAGGCATGCAAAATTATACCTGCCAAAACTTCACCCGGGCTTATCTACGGCATCTGGTGCTGGCTGAGGAGATGCTCGCGGGCACCTTGCTCACACTCCACAATTTGCACTTCTACCTGGACCTCATGACCCAGGTTCGAACCCACCTTGAAGCGGGTGATTTTGCTTCGTGGCACTTGGATTGGATAGCCCGTTACGAGGCGGGAAACCTGGCCTAGTTATCGTCGTCGGGTGGGGCCGCGTCTGATTCGATAACCTGCAGGTCGCCGATCTCGACTTCACCGGTGCGTTGACGGATGAGACGGCCTGAGTTCTGTCCGAAATAGTTGCCGGCCCGCATCGCCATATCGTCGACGCGATCCATGAAATCATTGCCTCGGGTCCGGATGCTGAACCGGGTGATCCATTCGGGATTGGGTTTACGATTCTTCTTCTTCTGTTTCGTCACCTCATCGAAGTCGTAGGCGGTAACGACCACGTAGTAGCGCGGTTCTTGCACCTCGTTGATGAGAAAATTGAACCGATCGCTGCCGGCAAATCGAGCCATGTCGTTGGTGCGGGCAAGTTCATCGGTGTAGCCCAATACTCTGGCGGTTTGTTCATCGCGACGGGCTTGGTCGGCCCGTTCCGCCTGCATGTTGGTGAGGGCGCCATCGAGGGCGGCGTTGGCGCGTTGGATCTCGAGTTGTTGTTCGGAGACCAACGACACGGTTTGCTCTGCCGATTCCTGGCTGCTGGTGTCGACTTCGACCTGGACGGACTGAGCTTCGTTGAGGGCGCGAAATGCATCTCCGGCTATGCCGACACTGTCAGACAAATTCCCCCGACTGAACGGCGCGGTCGTGCCCCAATGGAGCACGATCAACAAGTCGGCCGTGTTTTTGTCCGGGGAAAAATGGTAGTTCTGTTTCGCGAGTTCCTCGGCAATAATGCCGGCAATTTCGGGGAAGTCTTCTTTCTCCTGAGTTTGATCCCAAACGGTGCCATCGACGCGTCCGCCGTAGCCGATTGCGTAGTACTCCCGCTTGAAGTTGCCGTCGCTCTGCAACTCGCGTTCGTAGTTGGGCGACACCCGGGAGTAGATCGAGACCGGGATCGGTTTATCATCTGCCGAGAGCGTGACACTCACAATGGCGAATAAAAGAGAAATACGAAGTGAGTACATGGGCG
>CBFHXU010000001.1:0-74243 GCA_965659875.1 uncultured Opitutaceae bacterium | reverse complement strand
GCCAAAGTCCCTCTTCTTCGCGCAGCTCGCCCAACCAATGCTCGGCGGGCGGACAACTGGAACACCCTTCGCTGGTGAAGAGTTCGACCAGCGGCACCGGTTGCTCACCGCTACTAAATGTTTTCGCAGATGGAGCCGCCGCGCTCATCGAGACCGCAACCAGAGCGGATAACAAAAGAGTTCTCATGTCGCTTGAGAGCGACGACGAGGGTGCTCTATTCCTTGGGCGGTTCGACCGTTCGGCCGACTTCAGGCAAGGCCATCGTAGGGTCACCTTCCAGCCAACCGAGCGAGCCGAGGAATCGGTCGGTGGCGCGGACGACTTCGAAATAACGCAAATTACCCCATTTGCGTTTATTGAAGAAACCGTGGGGCGCATTTTCGTAGATGTGAACGTCACAGCGACCACCTTCCCGGCGAATGGCATCGGCAAACGTGCGCATCGTTTCGAGCGGAATTAAACTATCGTTGGTCCCTAGAAACGTAATCGTCGGCGGCGGAACCTGAGGACCAATATTATGCAAGGGGGAGAACTCAGGAAAGCGGTCGCCGATGCGATCGTAACCGTAGCCGGTGGGGCCGTTATCGATGACGGGATTGTAGAGAATGAGTGCATCGGGAACGCACGAATCGCTGAGTTTTGCGCCGTCTTCATTTAGCCCGGGCAAGAACGCGGTCGTGGCCGCCAGATGCCCGCCGGCCGAACCACCCCCCGCCGCGAGACGTTGGGGGTCGATCCCCCATTTCGCAGCATTCTGGCGGGCCCAGCGCATCGCCGCCTTCGCGTCCGCGACACACGCGAAAGGATCGGTACCATGAGACGTTTTCGTGCGATATTCCGCGGCCATCGCCACCATGCCGCGTTCGGTCAAATATTCCGAGAAGGGGTAGAACTGCCCCGGGTTACCTCCATTCCATCCCCCGCCAAAAAAGAACACCACCGCCGGTCGTCGATCGGAGGCATCAAAACCGTCCGGTAAAAACACGTGCATCTTCAACTCAGTGCCATCGACCTCACGATAGGTAACAATTTTGTCCGGCTGATCCGACTGGGCGAGGAGCGCCGGAACGACAAGTGCCGAAATGAGACCAAACACGAGATTTCTGATAATGCTGGGGTTACGCATGAAGGACTAATAGGCGAAACGGAATCCAGGCGGCCAGCGGCAATCCCGCGGGGCCAAAAAAAAACGGCCTCACGTCAAAGCATGAGACCGGAGTTCAAAATTGTTTATCGTGTCTCGGATCGATCAATCCCAGCTCAACACCATGCGAGTATACCAAGTGGTATCGAGTTCATCGAAGCCAGCTTGTGGCTCACTGCGGAAATCATTGGATACTCCGAAACGAACTTTCCATGGACCGGACTTGAGCGGCAATTCCAAGTGACTGTCGTGGGTGACCCGGTAGTCGGCAAAATCTTCAAATGAAGGCACAAAGGTGAAGCTGTTCGTCATCTTCATGTTGTCCCACTTGTAACTGTGAGCCAAACCGAAGTCCAAACCGATGCTGCTCAAGTCGGCCGAAGCGAGGGTCGAATACGTTTCATGGCGGAACGAAAGACCGCCGCGAAGAGTGAGCGACTGGTGCTCCGGCGTGCCAAAGGTGTAACCAAAACCAGCACCCGCAACATCGTAGAAATCGATCGCCTTGATGCGGTCGAACCCGGCCTCGTTGCGCACATACCAAGAATAGCTTTGGTTGAACTTATTACTGTAGTCGACCCCGGCCTTGAATTGGTCGGCGGACTTCAATCCCTCGGTTTCTTGGCAATTGTAAGCCGTGTAAAATCCGAGGCGATCATCCTTGCCGTCGAGTACGGCGAAAAACGCGACCGCTGATCCAAAATTTTCAGAATTACCCGACTTGCCGGTAACATCGAGGGAGGCCTCGTAAGCCCACTTACGTTGGAGAGCAATGATCGCTGGATCGGTGCCACCCACGGCCCACGTCGCGGCCACGTCCGTGACAGGTGCCTGCACCCGACTCGCGCCCCCATCAATGGTGATCGCACCCTCGCCGGTCGGAGCTATGGTGCCCTCAACGGTCGTGCCGTCCTCGAGACGAATCGCCAGAGCGCTCTCCATCGTGAGTTTGGCGACTTCGCTCTGGGCCACCTCGATGTCGCCTGCATAGGAAGTTTTCAGGGTGATTTTCCCGTCGTTGATACCGGCAACGGTGCCGACCAAACGAGCGCCGTCCTTGGTTTCAATTACGTCTGCCATGGCTACCGAAACCAGCAGACACGAAGCGATCGCAGTTTTGAGAATTGTTGAGATGTTCATAGTAAAAACATAGGGGGAAAACCCTAGTCGCAGGTGTCAACCCTTGGCTTCTTTCAATGGATTTGCGCCACGAAGCCAAGATTCATTTACACCGCGCCCCGCTCTGTGGCATTGCTGACCGCTACGATGAAGCGCGAATCCTCCTCCATGGCCTTGGCCGATAAGTGGTCTTCCTACCAGCTTTTGGACGCTGGACACGGCATGAAGATGGAACGTTGGGGGCCGCATACTCTTGTAAGACCCGACCCACAAGTGATTTGGCCACGACGTGCCGGACCCCAATGGGAAAACTGGGACGGCTACTACCACCGCAGCGAAAAAGGCGGCGGCCGGTGGGATTTTCCCCAACCCCTCCCCGATTCCTGGCATATCGACTACCAATCACTCGGACTGCGCTTTCGCATCGCCCCGACCTCTTTCAAGCACACGGGGCTGTTTCCGGAGCAGGCGGTAAATTGGGAGTGGTTTTCCGAACTCATAAGCGCAGCTCGATCCGAGGGTCGCGAAATCTCCGTGCTCAACCTTTTCGGCTATACCGGAGGCGCGACCTGCGCCGCCGCCAAAGCCGGGGCTTCAGTCTGCCACGTCGATGCGGCCGAGGGCATGGTCAAATGGTGCCGGGAAAACGCCCACCTCAGCGGCCTCGCCGAGGCGCCGATTCGTTACATTACCGATGATTGTCTGAAGTTCGTTCACCGCGAGATCCGCCGCGGACGGCGCTACGACGCGATCATCATGGATCCTCCCACCTACGGCCGGGGCAAGGGCGGCGAAATGTGGAAACTCGAGGATCATCTGTGGCCACTACTCGAAGCCTGCGGCGAGCTCCTCTCGGATGCGCCGCTGTTCTTTCTCATCAACGCTTACACCGCCCGCCTCTCACCGACCGTCGTTACCAACCTCATGGCGGAACTCATGCAGCGGCACGGAGGCATCCTCTCCGGCGGCGAAGTCGGGCTCCCCATCCAAGCGGACGAAAAAATTCTCCCCTGCGGCGTTTACGGTCGCTGGTCAGCGGCGGCCTAATCGCAGACACCGCGATACGATGACAAAGGTTTGGCGACGACGTATCTCGCTGGGTTGCCTCTTGCTATTGAGTAGTGGGCTATCGGTCGCGAGCGAAGTGGAACCCGAACGGATACCACTCAAGATCGCTTCGCTTTCGATTTATTCGGAAAACGACAAATACTTCGCTGGAACCGACGAAGACTACACCAACGGATTTAAACTTTCCGTGGTCTCGACGCGACTCTCTCGCCTCGATGCGGAAGCGTTGCCCAAACCCGTGCGGCTTCTGGCCCGACAAGCACTGCATGCCCTCCCCTCGGGTCCCGAATACAACGTCGGGTTTTCGCTCGGGCAAAACATGTATACGCCCCGGGACACCTTGACGTCCCAGTTTATCCCGGACGACCGCGCCTATTCGGCTTGGTTGTATGGCGGGATTTCTTTTCACGCCCGGCTCAGTGATACCCAGCCCTTAGCCGATGGGCCCATCGGCGATCAACTTCATACCATCGAACTCAATCTCGGGGTGGTGGGCCCCGACGCTCTCGGCCAGGAAACCCAGGATTTCATTCACGACCTCATCAACACCTATCGCTCCCGTGGTTGGCGGCATCAGATCTCGCACGAGTTCGGAGCCAATCTGGTCTACGAACGCAAGTATCGTTGGTCGAGTGCCCGCGACGAATCAGGCTGGGGGGTCGACGTCATACCTCACTTCGGCCTGAGTTTGGGCAACGTCGACACCTACCTGAATGCCGGCGCCGAAATCCGGGCCGGATGGAATCTGCCGGATGATTTCGGCACCAAACTCATTCGGGCCGGCGGCACATCCAATCGCCACGAACTTCCCCGTTGGAGCGTATTTATATTCTGCGCCGTCGACGGCCGCGCGGTGGAACGCGACATCTCGCTCGACGGCGAACCGGCGGGGCTGAATTCCTCCCTCCAAAAAGAACCGTTCGTCGCCGACCTACATGCCGGTCTCGCGATTGGCGGGCGTCACGCTCAAATCACCTACGCCCAAGCCTTGCGCACCAAGGCGTTCAAGAGCCAACCCGATTCATTCGGGTTTGGATCCGTCAGCCTTTCCCTCTTTTATTAATCCTATGCCTTCCCCCGCCGAATCCTACTTTGCCACCGCCAGCGACATGCTCGCCCGCGCCTGCGAGATCAACGCCGCCACGCTTAAAACCGGGGGACAACTCATCGGTGAATCAATCGCTACCGGCGGCGTGCTCCACACCTTCGGTAGCGGTCACAGTGAAATCATCGGTCGCGAGATCATCGGTCGCGCCGGTGGCCTCATGCCGGTTTCCGGCATATTCGACCCAGGTGCTGGTTTCTCCGAAAACATCGTCGGCTACGGCACACGGCTCGCCGAACGCTATGACAATACTAATGGCCTGCAGGCGGGTGAAGTCATCATCGTAATTTCCAACTCCGGCAAGAATGCCTCGCCCATCGAGGTCGCGCTTCACGCCAAAAAGAAAGGTCTCACCGTGATCGGTCTCACCTCCGTCGCGATGAGTTCGACCGCCCAAACCGTGCACCCCGGCGGTCAAAATCTCCACGCCATTTCAGATCATGTGCTCGACAATCTCGGCGTGCCCGGCGACGCCATCGTCGAACTCAACGACGGCAATTTAGCGGGCCTGCCCGCCGAAGCCTCGGCGAAGGCGGGGCCCACGTCCACTCTCATCGGCGCCACCCTGCTCAACCTACTCGCGCTCGAAGCCATGACCTGGCTCCGCGACAATGGTCATGAACTTCCGGTGGTGCGGAGCCAAAACCTGCCCGGTGGCATGGCAGCCAATATCAAACTCTCGAAACGCTACCGCACCCGTCTCAGCAAACTCATCGGCTGAGTTTAGCCGAAGAGGGTCTGCAGGATTACGACCGAAAGCATCATCCAGATCACGAAGTTCGCCAGCTTCGCCGCCACCGCCACCCCCACCGCGCGCTGCAACGTGTTGGCGTGGGTCGCAAACTTGAGCGTGACCAACAACGCAAAGAACAAAATTCCGTCGTCGATGTGGAAAAATTGATCGGTCTTGAGCAAGGTATATCCAGTCGCTCGAACGAGCGTGGACCCATTGGAACCAAGGCACCTATCGTCGCACAACCTTCAATCAGGCATAAGCCGGTCCGATGGGATATCTTAATTTTTGACTGCAAATCATCCCACGTTTGATGTCAGTCGGTATATGGAAACTTCCTATCGCATCGGAGTGGATGGCGGCGCCAGCAAAACGGATCTGGTGCTGATCAACCAATCCGGCGAAGTCGTCGCTCAACATGTCGCTCCCGGGTGCAACCCGAATGTCGTGGGTCCGGATCAAGCCCGGTCGACAATTTTATCCGCCCTCGGCGAGATTCATCGCGACCCGGTTACTCACACCCAGCTCTACATGGCGGGTATCCCAAAGTTTTGGCAGGAACTCGCTCAAAGCCTCACCGACTTCGGGCAAGTGACGACGGAAAAAGATTCATTGCCTGTGTTAGAACTGGCGACCCAAGGCAGCAAAGGACTGGTGATTCACGGAGGCACCGGGTCGTTTGTCGCCGCCCGCGACCCCCAAGGTGACGTGCACTACGCCGGCGGGTTGGGTTGGCGATTGGGAGAACCGGGCAGCGGCTTCGATCTCGGTCGCCGCACCGTCACGCGGGGAATGATGGAACTCCAGGGATGGGGCCCGGCGACCCGGGTGGGACAGATCGTGAAGGATCACGGCGAAAGTATCGGAATTCAGGATACGGCTGAACTCTTGCGTTACTTTTACCAAAACCCCGCGCCCAACAAGATCATCGCGTCACTGGCTCCGCCTGTTCTTCATCTGGCCACCGAAGGCGACGAAATGGCTGTTTCCATGGTATTGGAATCGGCTCAGCCGCTCATCGCAATAGCCACGCAGGTTGCCACGCGACTGTTTCCCGAGACCCCGCTCGATGAGATCCCCGCCGGACTCACGGGACCCATCATGACCCACCCGGCGGTGGTTCAACTGCTGTTGCCCCGGACCCCTCTGCCGCTTCGACCGATCAAAGACGCGCCCATACTCGGCGTGCAGCGGCTACTCCAACGGGCCTAGACTCTTCAACTCCCTGCTGGCCGCGGCGGTGCGGGTTTACCCACCGATAGCAGTAGCACATTCTGGTGCGAGCTTCCGACCAAATCCCAGACTAACCTTCAACGCAGCGGCCATCCGTTGGCGCAAGCTGGGGAGTAGATCCGTCGCAAACCACGGATTTCGTTTAAGCCAAATCTGATTGCGCGGTGACGGGTGCGGCAGCGGGATCACCTTTGGACCATAGGCCGAAAAGTTTCGCACCGTTTCGGTGAGGTTTTTTTCGGCGCGTTCCTTGAGGTAGCAACTCTGGGCGTATTGCCCGATCAGGAGGGTGAGCTGGATATTCGGCATGGCCGCCAACAATCGATCATGCCAAAGCGGCGCGCACTCCGGTCGCGGGGGCAGATCTCCCGACTTACCCGTGCCGGGGTAACAAAACCCCATCGGCATGAGCGCGATTCTTGTCGGGTCGTAAAACGTCGGCTCATCCACCTCTAACCATTCACGTAACCGGTTGCCACTCGGATCACACCACGGCACCCCCGACTCATGCACCCGTCGCCCGGGGGCTTGTCCGATGATCAATGCTCGCGCCGACGGATCAGCGGCTACCACCGGTCTCACTCCATACGGCAAATAAGCCGCGCATACCGTGCAGGCCCTGATCTCGGTGAGAAGTTTCTTCACAGAGACCAGCCCATCCAAATCACGGTCGGAAGCAACCGGAACAGTTTGACCGCGCCCACGGTTACGGCCTTGCCTGATATGGTGATCACATCGTCGCCCAATAAATCACTCTCCGCCGCCGCGTGGCAGGAGCAAAAACGGGCTCACGAAATGCGGGTGGATCAATGGATCGAGCCCCATCGCCACCGGGCTTCTCGGGGCGAAAAACATCCGGTCGAAGATTTCCTGTTCACTTACTATTCGTTTCGACCGGCCTGGCTGCGACGTTGGCACCCGGGGCCTGATACGGTGCTCGAAGGTGAACCCGCCCAAGAATTTCTCCGCTGGTCTGAGTATCAGAAAACCGGTGACGGCGTGCAGCTTGAGGTCGGCGGTATCCCTGAAAAACGCCTGCGCTTTGTGCGTTGGCTACGGGAATTTCTGACGGCCACGGGATCACGCCCGCCCTTCTTTGGCTGTTATGGTTGGCACGAGTGGGCGATGGTTTACCGGCAGACTCCCGAAGAGGTGCGCCACAACGCTCACCCGCTGCGCTTCGATCGCGCGGAGATTGCGCGCATCGTCGAAAACGGTCCCGGGTGCTGCACCCATTTTGACGCGTTCCGGTTCTTCACCGACCCGGCCCGACCCCTCAACCGCCACCAACCGACGCGCGAGTCGGCCATCGATTTGGATCAACGCGGATGTCTTCACGCCAACATGGATCTCTATAAATGGGCCTCAAAACTGTCACCGTATTGTCCTTCTGATCTACTGGCTGACTGCTTCGCCCTCGCGCGGGACATTCGAGAAATCGATATGCGGGCAAGCCCTTACGATCTAGCCGCCATGGGTTATCGTCCGATCGAAATCGAAACGCCCACAGGACGCACCGAATACGAACGCTACCAGCGGGATTTTGCGGAAAGAAGTGTTTCGCTGCGAGAGCAATTGAGCACACTCTGTGAACGGCTGCTCACATAAGTCTTAAGCTCAGGCGTTCGTCAAACGGCGCCGGAGCTGATCGATGTGCCTAAGCCGGTGGAGCCCAGGGTGTGAGGTTTCAGAAGGTTGTCCCCGCGGTTGGAGGCCAGAAGACGGAGGTGTGAAACAAAAAACATCCACCAACCCACCAACCGCATGAGACTGCTCCAGAACGCCAAACCTACCCCCAGAGGTCGAGTAGAGATAGTGAACCGAGTCCTAGAGAGCCCAAAGGCCATGGCCACGGCCTATGGACGGTGCGAGAAGACGGTGCGCAGGCAGGTTCAAGTAACGACGAAGTAACTTCACGACGTAGATATGGGGTTAAACTCCCATTTAGAACCGAACAGACCTATCACTATCCTCCGAGATAGCTCATCTCGGGCTTGTTTTCGACCTCGCCCCGGGCCTCACGCTCGGAACGTTCGTCCGAATAGCGATCTGCCCTACCTGCCCATATTCCTGAAATATAACGTGTTAAACTGTCTCCAGCGGCACCCTTACGCAATTCCGAAAGCACATCCCAGCCCAGCGCACTGAACAGACACGTATGCAATTTCCCGTCAGCTGAAAGTCGGGCCCGGTGGCAATCGCGACAAAATGGCTCGGTGATGGAAGCAATGATCCCGATTTCCCCTGCCCCGTCCGTATAGCGGTAGCGCGCAGCGACCTCACCGCGGTAGGCGGGAGCAATCGGTTCAATCGGCCATTTCGCGTTGACCCGATCAACGATCTCGTGGGCTGGGACCACCTCATCCGATTGCCAGCCGTTGGAATTGCCAACGTCCATAAATTCGATGAATCGCAGCGTATGACCCCGCTCGCGGAAATAGGCCGCCAAATCCTCAACCTCATGATCATTGATACCGCGACGCACGGCGGTGTTGATTTTGACCGGCAGGCCCAGACCGCTGGCCAGATCAATGGCCTCGAGCACCCGCCGCGAATCGAGCCCCATGCCATTCATTTTGCCCGCCGTCTCAGCCGAGAGCGAATCCACCGAAACATTGAGCCGATCAAGTCCCGCGTCGCGCAACTCCTCGGCGTAGCGAGCGAGTAACCAACCATTGGTCGTTAAGGCGACTTCCGGGATGCGAACCTCCGATTTCAAGCGCCGCACGATTTCACTCAAGTCCTTCCGCAATAGCGGCTCGCCTCCGGTCAGCCGTATTTTCGTGACCCCCAATTCAACAAACGAATGCGCGATCGCTACAATCTCATCGGCCGACATCAACTGCGGGTCGCGCAAGAACGCATAATCCGCCCCGAACACTTCTTTGGGCATACAATACGGGCAGCGAAAATTACAACGATCTGTAACGGAAATCCGCAGATCGCGTAAGGGCCGGTCGAGTTTGTCGGTGACGTTGGAGTGAGACACGCGACCTTACTCCACATACGTTTCCCTTCTTACACAATCCCGCGCCGCCGAAATTCCACCCTGCCTTACCCCGCCCATCCCGACGCTGATTTTTCACAAAAGGAAACAGAGGACCCGCATGAGGTCAGGCGTCGGCCGCATGGATTCACGTCGTGGTCCGTAACCTTCGTTCTCTTCGTTGCCCCTGGTCGCCTATGGCGCTGCCGGAGGCAGGTAAACTTCTGTGAAACCAACCATCTGACGGCCACGCCTTAGGCGGATAAACTCTGCTCTCCGCCGCTCCCTCTTGTAAAATATCCCCGCCAAGGACCAACGCGAGGTTGCCGCTCCGCGTTAAAAACCAACACTGCCCCCTCGACCATGCTATCCAGCCCCGCCGAAGCCTCCGCCACCATCGCCCGGTATTTGCCCAAAATGCCCATCGAGGACTGTGGTATCGAACACGCCCACGGTCGTATTCTCCGCGCGCCCATCGTCGCAGATCGGCCCATGCCCGCCTTCGATCGGGTCACCATGGACGGATACGCCGTCCAAGCCACCGACTGGACCACAGACCCGACGATTCCTCTCGCCGTCACCGGTTTCCAGGCTGCCGGCATGATCGCCCGCACCTTGGATGCTCCCGCCTCCGCGATCGAAATCGCCACGGGAGCCATGCTCAGCGACGGCGCCGATGCCATCGTGCCCTACGAGGACATCGTCCGCGATGGTGACCAGATTCGGCTCCGGGACGGCGCCCCCTGTGTCGCCGGCCAAAACATTCATCGCTGCGGTTCCGATTGCCCCGCCGGCCAAGCACTCGTATCTGCCGGCGTCATGTTGACCGGCCGCGAAATTGCGGTAGCGGCCAGCACCGGCTGCGCTCGCGTGCAGGTTTCCGCCCGCCCCAGTGTTGCCGTGATCGCGACGGGGGACGAATTGATCGACGTCGGCACACCACAAATCGCTCCGCATCAGATCCGCAAATCCAACGACTACGCGATGCGAGCCGCCCTCGCTCAGAGCAACCTAACCGGACACATCGAACGTTTTCACCTGCGCGACCATCGCACCGAAATTGAGACCAGCCTCCGTCATATTCTCGCCAAATTCGACGTCGTGATTCTCACCGGAGGCGTCTCCAAAGGCAAAAAGGACCACGTGCCTGAAGTGCTCGCCGAGCTCGGGGCCACCGAGCGGTTACGCGGTGTCGCTCAACGTCCCGGCAAACCCCTCTGGTTTGGCACCACCCCGCGCAACACCCCCATCTTCGCCCTCCCCGGCAACCCGGTTTCCACCTATACCTGCCTGCACCGCTACGTGATGCCCGCCCTGCGCCAGATGAGCGCGGCGGATACCGCTACGCCTCAAACCGTAACCCTCGCCACCGCCTTCACGTTTGATCGACCGCTGGCATTCATGCTGCCCGTGAAAATTACGTCGAAATCTGATGGTCAGCTCGTCGCGCAACCCGCCAAGTTCAATACCTCGGGGGACCTCGGCGGCCTGTTGAATACAGACGGCTTCATCGAACTCCCTGCCGATCAAACTGAATTCCCCGCCGGCTACTCCGCCCCGCTGTGGCGTTGGATCTGAACCAGCCGCGCAATCGTAAGTCGTAAGTCCAAAATCGTTATTTCAAAAAGTGCTCTCGCATATCGATAAAAACAACCAACCCCGCATGGTCGACGTCGGCGCCAAAGCCATCACGCGTCGCACCGCGCACGCCATGGCCCTCGTACAGCTACCGCCGCCGCTGGCGCAGCTGCTCGAAGGTGCTGAAATCGTAGGTCCCAAGGGACCCATCTTTCAGACTGCGAGTCTCGCGGGGGTCATGGCGGCCAAACGCACCAGTGAACTGATTCCACTCTGCCACCCCCTGCCGATGGAAGACTGCAACGTGAACCTGCAACCGCGCGAAGTCGCGGCCGACGGATCGGTCGAAATCGAGGTGCATTGCCACGTCGCCGTGACGGCCAAAACAGGCGCCGAAATGGAAGCCTTGACGGGTGCCACCGTCGCGGCGTTGACCCTCTACGACATGGGTAAAGCCGTCACCAAGAATATCGTTATCCGCGACACCCGGCTCATCGCCAAAACCGGCGGGAAATCCGACTACCAAAGCGACGCATGAAATCGATCACGGTTAAATATTTCGCCATCCTGCGCGAACAACGCGGCGAGGCCGAAGAGTCGCTTAACACCGACGCCCCCGATGCCCAAACGCTCTACGAGGAGCTGCAACCCCAGCACGGCTTCACCCTCCCCGTCGATCGCCTCCGCGCGGCCGTAAACGGCGAATTTCAACCCTGGCCCGCCCCCCTGAACGAAGGCGATGAGGTCGTCTTCATTCCTCCCGTCGCCGGCGGGTGATTCGAAGTGATGCAATTTAAAATCACCGCTCAAACCATTGCCGCCGGAGAACTAGCGAACACCCTGCATCACGAGCAGGCCGGTGCCTGCGCCACCTTTGAAGGATGGGTGCGCAATCACAACGAGGGGCAGGCCGTCGCGTCGCTGGAGTATGAGGCTTACGCGGAACTCGCGGAAGCCGAAGGCAACCGTATCCTCGCCGAGGCTCGCGATAAATTCGAGCTGCTCGCCGCCGAGGCCGTGCATCGCGTCGGCCATCTCAAGATCGGCGACATGGCCGTGTGGGTGGGTGTCGCCTCCGCGCATCGCGGTCCCGCGTTTGATGCCTGCCGCTTCATCATCGACGAGCTCAAAGCCCGCGTGCCCATCTGGAAAAAAGAGCACTATGTCGCGGGCGCATCCGCTTGGATCAACTGCGCGACCAAGGGTGACTTTGCCGACGGCGGGACCGGTGTCTCGGCGCCTCGTGGGGACTAGTTGCGCCGGCGGATTTCCGTTACAATCTCACATTGTAACAAAACTTCCGCATTCGCACTACTGACAATTCGATACCTCGCGTTCACTCGAAGAGGGAGATTGTCTCTTTCCTCACCGATTTCGTCGCGCTAGCGTGACGCCTTTTATGTCCAGTCCCTCTGCCAAACCTCTGATAATATTCGACGTCGACGGTACCCTTCTGGGGGGCGAGTCCTACGACTGGAGCTCGTTTGAAGATGCCTTTCTCGAAGTAACCGGTACTCCGTTTGAGAAGGGGTTTTTCGACCGGATCACTGAGGTCAATGCGACCTCTATTGTTCAGCAGGCGCGACCTGATCTGTCGGATACCCAACTGGAAGCAACCATCACCGCGGTAGCCGACGGCTATCGGCGTCGGCTGGCCGCCGAAATCGACGTTCACCCCGAAGCCTTTCCGGCCACCGCCGGGGCTTGCGAATTGCTGCCTCAACTCAAGGAACTGGGCTACGGATGCGCGATTGCCACCGGTGACTGGAAGGACTCCATCGCTCTCAAACTGAATGCCGCCGGCATTCCGTGGCAGGACCTCCCGATGGCCACGAGTTCCGACCGCGATACCCGCGCCCAAATCATCTCTCTGGCCGCCGAACGGGCAAACCGATCCACCAATGAAGCCATCTACGTGGGCGATGGCCTGTGGGATCTTCGGGCCACCAAAGCGCTCGGCATCCCGTTCATCGGCACCGGGGCAAAACACGCCCGGCTGGCCGAGGCAGGGGCCAAATGGGTGGTGCGGGACCTCCAGCCCGACTCTTTCTTGCAAACCCTCACCCATGTGATCGCCGGAACAACTTCATGATCTGGGTCCACTTCCGGTGAATCCGTAATTGTCCCAAGTCATTCCTCTGTCTTCACTCATCTCATCCCGGAACGTGATTCCGGTATAAACCCCTCCTTCTTTCCTTTCCATGATATGCTACGTTCCGGCGGAAACCGCTCCTGGTGAGCTCCGCACCGCCCTCACTCCCACGACCGCTGCCGCGATGGTGAAGCTCGGCCTAACGGTCAAAGCTGAACCCGGCCTCGGCTCGCCCAGTCGATATCTCGACGAAGACTACGCCAAAGCCGGCGTTGAGCTGGTCGCGGATTCCGCCGCCGCCCTTGCTGAGGCCGATCTCGTCCTGCGCGTGCGCAAGCCTTCAGCCGACGATGTCGCGAAACTCAAACCCGGTGCGTTGCACTTGAGCTTCCTCGACCCCTTCAACGAATCCGATCTGCTGAACGATTTCGCCCAAGCGAGCGTCAGTGCCGTGAGCCTGGAAATGATTCCCCGCACTACGTTGGCGCAGAAAATGGACGCCCTCAGTTCGCAGGCCTCGCTCGCTGGCTACGCTGCCGTGATGCAGGCCGCCGCCCGCCTGCGCAGGGCGCTGCCCATGATGATGACGCCTGCCGGCACCATCATGCCATCCCGCGTTTTTGTAATCGGCGCCGGCGTCGCCGGTCTTCAGGCCATTGCTACCGCCAAACGCCTCGGAGCCCGCATCGAAGCTTTCGATACCCGTCCGGTGGTTGAAGAGCAGGTGAAGTCCCTCGGCGCGCGCTTCGTAAAAATCGACCTCGGTGATACCGGCCAAACCGCCGGCGGCTACGCCAAACAACTCACCCCTGAACAAATTGCCAAACAACAGGCGGGGATGGCCAAGATCTGCGCGCAAGCCGACATCGTCATCACCACCGCCAAGGTGTTTGGGCGCAAAGCTCCGATTTTGATGACTGCCGATATGGTTGCTGGCATGAAGGCTGGCAGCGTGATCGTCGACATGGCCCTCGAAACCGGGGGCAACGTCGAAGGTGCCGTTCCGGGCGAGGATACCACCACTGAAAATGGAGTGACTATTCTCGGTGATACTTCGCTGGAAAACACCGTCGCCACCCACGCCTCTCAAGTACTCGCCGCCAACTTTGCCGCTTGGATCACCCACTTCTGGGACGAAGAATCCAAGTCTCTCAAACTCGATCGCGAAGACGAGATTCTCCAGGGCTGTCTCATCACCCACGACGGCGCGATTGTGCACGAACGATTCGTCCCTCAACCCGCCGACTCCGCTGACAGCTAAACTTTTTGCATCATGGAATTAATGCTTCTGCTTTTCATCTTCGTGCTCGCCGGTTTTCTCGGTTTCGAGCTCATCGCGAAGGTGCCTTCTCAACTCCACACCCCGCTCATGTCGGGGTCCAATGCGATCTCCGGCATCACCATCGTGGGCGCCCTGCTCGCCGCCGGCGCGGATGACGGTTCGGCCCTCACCACCGTGCTCGGCACGACCGCGGTTGCTCTCGCCACCATCAACGTAATCGGCGGCTACCTCGTCACCGATCGCATGCTCGCCATGTTCAAGAAAAAGGGCGCGGCGAAGAAAGAGGAGGGCGGACAATGAACGCCGAAACCCTCATCAACTTTTCTTACATCGTCGCCTCGATCCTATTCATTATGGGGTTGAAGATGCTCGGTCGGCAGACGACCGCCCGACGTGGCAACATGATCTCCTCGCTGGGTATGTTGATCGCGGTGGTCGTGACGCTCTTCGCCCGCGAAATCGTGAGTTTCCAATGGATGGTAGTCGGCGTGGGCATCGGCGCCGTCATCGGCATCGCGTGTGCGCGCCTCATCAAAATGACGTCCATCCCCGAGATGGTGGCACTGCTCAACGGCTTCGGCGGTCTGGCTTCGTTGCTCGTGGGTTGGGCTGAATATGGCAAGTTTCTCGCCGCGGGTTCGACCAGCTCGACCTTTACGGGAACCGTCATCGTCCTCGCCGTATTGATTGGCGGCGTAACCTTCACCGGGTCGCTCTATGCCTTCGGTAAATTGTCCGGCAAACTGAGCGGCAAACCCGTGATGTTCAGTGGCCAACAATTTGTTAACGGTGCCCTCGTACTCGGACTCATCGCCGCCGGGGTGGTTTACGTCATCCATGGCGGTGCCGGCGACATCGGCGGCAACGCGTTTTACGCCTGCCTCGCGATCGCGTTCATCCTCGGTATCACGCTCGTCATGCCCATCGGCGGCGGCGACATGCCGGTCGTCATTTCCATGCTCAACAGCCTGTCGGGACTCGCCGCCTGTGCGGCCGGTTTTGTGATCACCAACAACGTGCTCATCGTGGCCGGTTGTTTGGTCGGCACCAGCGGTGTCATTCTTACTATCATCATGTGTAAGGCGATGAACCGCTCCCTCGCGAACGTGCTGTTCTCCGGCTTCGGTTCCGACGCCACCGCCGCGGCGGGTGGCGACAGCGAAGGCCAAATCAAAGGTGAGCTCAAACCCATCTCCGCCGAAGACAGCTTCGCGGTGCTCGAAGCGGCTCGCAACGTGGTTGTCGTTCCCGGTTACGGCATGGCCGTTTCGCAAGCTCAACACGTGGTGCGGGAGCTCGCCGAAATGCTCGAGAACAACGGCGCGGAGGTGCGCTTCGCCATCCACCCGGTCGCCGGCCGTATGCCCGGCCACATGAATGTGCTCCTGGCTGAAGCCAACGTGCCCTACGAGCAGCTCGTGGAGATGGATTCCATTAATCCGCAGATGCCCATGATGGACGTCGCCATCGTGATCGGCGCCAACGATGTGGTGAATCCTGCCGCCGCCCGCGACAAGAGCTCACCGATCTACGGCATGCCCATCATTAATGCCCACGAAGCCAATACCGTCATCTGCCTCAAACGCGGCAAAGGCGCCGGTTTCTCCGGCATCGAAAACCAACTCTTCCTCCTGGAAAACACCCGCATGCTCTACGGCGACGCGAAGGCCTCGCTGCAAGGCGTCGTCAGCGAGTTCAAGGCCATGGCCGAGGACTGATCGGGCCGAGACTCTCAATCGCCCCGTGTTCGGGCGCGTGGGTCCACTACTCCAAAATGGGACCACGCGTGCCGGAAGGCTGTGACGCCGCGCTGATCCGGATCGACTCCAGGTTCTCGCGCACGAGTTCACCCATCGTATTGCACCTCAGGTAGGCATCCCGCTTGAAATGATCGGCGAGCGCCTGCTTGAGCTCCGCCCGGTGCTCGGGCGGTGCAATACTGTCCAACGCCATCGCGCCGAGGATCGCGCCGAGTTTTTCTTCCGTCACCGCCGCCCGATTCAAAATGGCCACCTGCTCCTCCCGCTGATACTGCTGGGCGGTTTCCGGCCGGAGATGCTCCACACAAAAGAGCGCGAAGGATCGATTCTCCGGAAAGAACTGCGGGCGATAAAAATTGAGGCGGCCTTCGTAACTTTGTTGATCGAAGTCCATCGCGCGGAGGCGTAATTGGGCGCCTTCAAAATCCGGTGTCACCACCATCACGAAATTGTAACTGCGCATGTCACCGAGCAGTCGGATGAAACACCGCTCGTTAAACTTCACCAATTCCTTGGCCACCCGCACGGGGTTGAGTTCGGCTCGGTCCGACCCCAACCAATCGTCGATAAACACATTGCCGGGGATACCCGCGACGTGCTCCTCCACCAGGGAATCGCCGCAGGTGAAGTAGTTCATCCGGTTCGGCGACAACAGATGCTCCAATTCGAGCCCGTAGACGCGGGAAGCATCGCCGCGCTTGACGTAGAAATGATCCGCGTTGTCGTTGTAGGCGTTCACAATCCGGATGCGAAACGGGCGGGAATTGCCAAACGAACAGTAGTCGATGCGATCGACGTAAACATGCTTCAGCACCGAAGTATCTCCAGCCGTGCGTAATAGAGCGTAAACCCGCTTCAGGTCTTCGTGCAGCGGACCCATTTCCAATCGGTTGTAGATCACACTATCCCACAAGGTCGGCTCGCCCTTGTCATCCACCAGGGGAATCGACTCCTCAAAAGCGTTCAACCTATCATAAGTCACCGGCAAGGTTCGCTCGCGTTTGAACCGACGCAAATAGTCCAACAAGCGCTCGTTGATGGGGAAACTGGGTTTTTTAAGCTGGGGACGCGCCTCTTCGGCCATGCTCAACACCGTGGCGAGTCGAACGGCGATTAGCAAATAAAGCGTCAAAGAGTTGAAAATCGCGAAAATTCCTCGTTTCTCCGCCATGTTAGGGTGATACTGTTTTTCGAAGTAATTATGCTCATACTATTAGCCGTTACCACTCTCGAGAAGCTCCAAGCCGTTCCCCAACGGTTCTGGATCAATGCGGCCATATTCATCATAGGAGGCTGGTTGGCCATCATGCTCCTCCGTCACGCTGCTCAGATGAATAAAGTCATACTGGCGATGATCATACTCGTCTCGACCACCACCGTGGGCTTCCAGTGGATTTGGGAGCGAAATGAGCCCCGGTTCCTGACCCCTTATGTAAATCTGATCGCTCCCTTCTTTCCCAGTAAGGGCATGTTCTAGGCCGCCCCCGGTGGCGTTCCGCATTTAGCCATTTCGTAAAATGACAATCCGTTTGCGGATTTCGTGGTCGTAATCCGCCCCCGATTTGTGTCATTCATACCCCTCGCTATGCCCAAAGCACCATCAGACATCGGACTCATCGGCCTCGCCGTAATGGGTCAAAATCTCGCTCTCAATATTGCCGATCACGGTTTCAAGATCTCGGTCTTCAACCGCACGACGGCTAAAACCGAAGCCTTCGTCGACGCCAATCCGGACACCCCGGGCGGACTCGTTGGCAGCAAGACCCTCAAGGGTTTCGTCAAGTCGCTTTCGTCGCCACGCAAGATCATCATCTTGGTCCAGGCCGGCCGGGCGACGGACGCCGTGATAGACGGTCTCATCCCGCTGCTCGACAAGAACGACATCATTATCGATGGCGGCAATGCGCTATGGACGGATACAATCCGCCGCGAGAAAGAACTCAAGGCCAAGGGCCTGCGCTTCATCGGTTCCGGCGTTTCCGGCGGTGAAGAAGGCGCCCGCTTCGGTCCTTCCCTTATGCCCGGTGGCGACAAGGCTGCTTTCAAGGAAATCGCCCCGATCTGGAAGGCCATCGCCGCCAAGGTCGATCGCAAGACCGGCAAACCTCTCGAGGGCGCCGCTCCCGGCAAGCCGGTTAAGGGTGGCGTAACCTGCACCACTTACATCGGCGAAAACGGCGCCGGCCATTACGTCAAGATGGTCCACAACGGCATTGAGTATGGTGACATGCAGATGATCTGTGAGGCCTATGACCTGATGAAGGGTCTGCTCGGCCTGAAAGCCAAAGAGATTGGTGAAATCTTCGGAGAATGGAATAAGGGTGCGCTCGATTCTTTCCTCGTCGAAATCACCGCCGACATTCTGCAGCAAAAAGACCCGGCTTCGCGCAAAGCGTTTGTCGACGTCGTGCTCGATACCGCCGGTCAAAAAGGCACCGGCAAATGGACCGCCAACAGTGCGCTCTCCATGGGCATCGCGGCACCCACCATCGCAGAATCCGTGTTCTCCCGCTGCCTCTCGGCGGTCAAAGACGAACGCGTCGCCGCCTCGAAGATTCTCAAGGGACCGAAGAAGAAATTCAAAGGTGGAAAGAAGGCACTCATCGCGGCTATCCACGATGCGCTCTACTGCTCGAAGATCTGTTCCTACGCCCAAGGGTTCCAGCTCATGCGCGAAGCCCAGAATGAGTATGACTGGAAGCTCAACTTCGGCGCGATCGCCCAAATTTTCCGCGGTGGCTGCATCATCCGGGCGGCGTTCTTACAGAAGATCACCGAGGCCTACCAACGCGACAAGAAGTTGGCGAACCTCCTGCTCGATCCTTACTTCAACAAAACAATTCAGGACGCCCAGGACAGCTGGCGTAAAGTCGTGGCCCTCTCCGCCGAATACGGCATTCCCGCCCCGACCTTCAGCAGTGCCCTCGCCTACTACGACGGCTACCGCAGCGCCCGCCTTCCGGCCAATCTGCTCCAAGCCCAACGCGACTACTTCGGCGCCCACACTTATGAGCGTCTGGATCAACCTCGTGGTAAATTCTTCCACGTCGATTGGCCTGACCCCAAACGTCCGCAATACGAAGCCTGAGGCTACCCGAATTAGAGAGTGATCGGGATCTTTCTTCTTTCTCTTTCTCCCCCAGCCGCGCTCCTTCCGGAGCGCGGCTTTCGTTTATCTCCCTGAGATAAGATTCCTGCCTCGCCGGAATCCGGATTGCACCGCCGACAAAGCCCTTCATGTTCCACCCCTTTCATGAGCAGCCCCCTTCCACCGATTGATCCCGCGGACCTTGCCCATATTGCATCAAAATTTGCCCTCGAAGCGCCGTTCGCATCGGGGAGCCCGCACGGAAACGGGTTGATCAATGATAGCTTCATTGTGGAATGCCAAGGTGTCGGGGAGCCTTGTCACTACGTGCTCCAACGCATAAATCACCACGTTTTTCAAAACGTGCCGGCCCTGATGGAGAATGTGCAACGCGTTACCGACCACCTTTCGAAATCCTCCTCCTCCCGGAACCGTCGCCCCCTCCGTCTCATCCGCACGCAAGGGGACCAAGCTTACCACGTGGATGATCACGGCTGCCATTGGCGTTGCTACGATTTCATTGAGGGAGCGGTGTCCTACGACGTCATCCCATCACTGACCGTGGCCCGGTCGGCCGCCTATGCGTTCGGTGAATTTCAAGCACAACTCGCCGATCTCAGCGAACCTCGCCTTAACGAAACCATCCCCGATTTCCACAATACCCGCCAACGCTTCGCCAATTTGGGCTCCGCGATCGATACCGATTCCGCCTCACGGGTGAAAACAGTCGGCCCCGAAATCGAATTTGCCCTCGCGCGAGAGTCCCTCGCCAGTTCCCTCCTTAATCTCCACGAAGCTGGTGAAATCCCGGAACGTATTACCCATAACGATACCAAGATCAGCAATGTATTGATCGACGAAACCAACGGCGAGGGTGTCTGTGTAATCGATTTTGATACGGTCATGCCGGGGCTCGGACTCTACGACTTTGGCGACATGGTGCGCTCTGCCACCAACCCCTGCCTCGAAGATGAAAGCGATCTCAGCAAGGTCAGCGTCCAACTCCCTATCTTCAAGGAATTAGTCGCCGGTTATCATGGCAGCGCTCGTTCCATCCTCAACGCCACCGAAATCGACAACCTCACGGTGGCCGGTCGTCTGATCACCTACGAGATCGGCCTGCGTTTCCTGACCGATCACCTAGAAGGTGACATCTACTTCCGCACCGATCGGCCGAACCAAAACCTCGACCGCGCCCGCGGCCAGTTCATGCTCCTCCAAAGTATGGAGGAAGCGGACACCGAGATGCGTCATATTGTCGACAAATACGTTTAGTTCGCTGGAGCAGGGAGGGTGGAGCCTTGCCCCAATCGCATAAATAAACCGTAGTCGGGTTCCAGTCGCTCGCTTGCTCCCATGAACCCACTCACCCCCGCGCAGCTCTCGAAATTCGAGGATGAAGGTTATCTCGTCATCCGGGACTTTTTCGATCCCGCGACTGATTTGGATCCGATCATTGCGGAGTATACGGGGGTGCTCGATCGATTGGCTCAGCGACTGTTCGCGGCCGGGGAAATCAACTCCACCTACGCCGATGAGAATTTTAGCGAACGGCTGATTCGCATCTGTGAAGACACCGGAAAGATTCACGCGCAGTCCTTTGATTTCTCGCTCCCTCAACGCAGTATTCAGGCGGATACACCCATCTGGTCCGGACCTGCCGTGTTCAACCTGCTGCGCCATCCTGGTTTGCTCGATCTAATGGAAAGTTTGATCGGACCGGAGATCTACTCGAACCCGATTCAACATGCCCGCCTGAAACTACCCGAAAGCCGGGCCGTCCGGGACGATAAAGGAGAGATCCTCCAAGGCGCGACCCAATGGCATCAAGACAACGGAGTGGCGCTGCCCGAAGCCGATGATACCGACATGATCACCGTTTGGCTTCCCCTGTGGGATGCGCCCATCGAATCCGGTTGCTTGGAAGTGATCCCCCGCAGCCACCGTAGCGGCATTATCGATCATTGCCCCTTGGGCGCCGCCGGCTTCGGCATCCCCGACCAACTGGTGGAGAAGCAACAAGCGGTGTCTTTGCCGATGGTTCGAGGCGACGTGCTGTTGCTGCATCGTCGCACCTGTCACGCATCGTTACCCAATCTGAGCAATCGCGTTCGGTGGAGTTTCGACCTGCGCTACAACCCAACCGATCAACCTTCCGGCCGGGATGCCTTCCCCGGATTTGTCGCGCGCAGTCGAGCTCATCCCGAGACCGAACTCCACGATCCTAAGATCTGGGCGGAATCATGGCTGCAAGCACGCGCCACCCTTTGCGGTAATGCCGAGTTACAGAAATTTAATCGCTGGGACGGCACCCGCGAAGTGTGCGCCTAGCAGCTCGCCGCGCCCCCCCATTCAGGTAACGCTCTCGCACCGTCGGCGCGATTTCTTCATCTCTGAAACGGTTGCACGGTGTTATCCTGGCCGTCGGCAGAATGGCCCTTCAAGGTAGCTCGATTCTTCGACCTCGTCATGACAACCGATATTTTAACCAGGTCTTCGTGAACGATTAGCCCCATCAAACCAATGGCTCGCCCAATCCGGAAGGTGGCTTCATATTCCCCTTCGAGTAAGCCCAGCTTTCCTTTTTACCCTACCGATGAAAATCCTCCTGCTCAGTCTTGTCGCGTGCTCGCAACTCTTGGTCGCAAAGCCCTCCAAATACGGTTTCGCCCAACACGACCTCATCAGTTTCGGCGACAATGGGCAGCTCAAGATGCTCTACGATCGGCGACAACGGCCCAACTCCGTGTACATCCACGATCGCGCGATTATCGTGTTCAACGCCGGCGGCGATCCCAACGGCGGAGCGAAGTCGCCGACCCAACCGATGTTGGTCTCCTACGATCCCGCCACCCGCAGTATGAGTGAGCCGTTCGTGTTGGGCGCCGGCAGTTCGGACCATCACGACTGTCCCATCATCTGGGCCGATCAACGCGAGCGTTTGCACGTGTTGTATGGCAGCCACAACAGCTCCGGTTACCGCATCATTTCGCAAAAACCCGGCGACCCGGGCGACAACCTCTCCGCGTGGCAGGCGGCCCCGCCCATCTCGCCCTCCAACTCCTACCCGACGGTTTTCCAGCTCTCCGGCCAACGCCAATTGATCTACTACCGCACCGAAGGCCACACCAGTTCCTGGGGCTACAAGATCTCGGAGGATGGCCGCTTCAAAGACGACCCGGAACCGGTCATCGTAACCGACCTCGATCGAATCGATCATTTCCAATGGTCCTCCTACCAAACGAAACAGCTCGGTCCGGAAGGACGCTATCTGCACGTGGCCTTCACCGCCTACGACGACAACAAGGTGCGCGACACCGACCGCTACTTTAATCCGCGCTACCAAAAGGCCGTCAGCAACGAGTATAAATACAACCTCTACTATCTGCGGATCGATACCGACACGAACGAGGCGGTCAATTTCGAGGGCAAGCCGCTCACCCTCCCCCTCGATCTCGATCAGGCGAATGAGCTCTGCCGCATCTGGGACACGGATTGGCGCGGCGCCGGCGTGCCGCCCGACATCACGTTCGACGCCAACGGCGATCCCGCCTTCCTCCACGTGCTCTCGGGCGAAACCACCGAGCAGCACGACTACTACCTCTACCATCGCGTCGACAACGCGTGGCAGGCCGACCGCATCACCGCGTCCAACCACCAATGGAACAGCAGTCATTTACGCTATACTCCCGACGGCGTTTGGCGGGCGTATGTGCTTACCGGAGACGTCTACATCGATACGATCTGGGTGGAGAGCAGCCAGATTTCAGATCGCTTTGAGCGCGGCTCGAAGGGCTACAGCCGCACGGGTGGTTACATGGACAAACACGGTGGCGGTCGGCTCGAGGAGTGGATCTCCCGCGACAACGGCCAGACCTGGTCCATGGCCGCCGACCTTACGCCGCAAGCTCCTGCATTCGCCGGATGGCGCTACAACAATCCTCAACCGGTCACGCTGCCCAACGGCCAACCCGTGGAAGACCTGTTGATGTTTTACGGCTGGCCTCTCGGGGAAGAAAGCCCCCGCGCCAAAGCATTTCTGCTGCACGCCAAGTAGTTCCCTGGCCGCCGCCTACACGCGCGATCTGACGTCTCAAATTCACACCTCTTATCGCTTTGACCCCCCTTCCCCGACTCTTCGTTTTTCTGCTGCTGCTGACCCCGGTTCTCCAAGCAGAGCGGCCCAACATTCTCTATATCTTCACCGATGATCAGAGCATCCGGACCATCAGCGCTTATACCGAGGCTCAGCCTTGGATTCATACGCCGAACATCGATGCGCTGGCCAAAAAAGGACTGAGGTTTCGCTACAGCTACACCGGCGCCAAATGCGTGCCCTCCCGCGGCAATGCCCTCACCGGCATGCACCAATTCAACTACCGCAAGGAGACACCCTACTGGCCCACACACTTCCGTTCCCAAGGCTACTACACCGGCATGATCGGCAAGTGGCATTGGAACGTGCCGCGCTACGATAAGGCATGGGACTGGTCCGCGGTGTGGGAGCATCACCTTCCTGAAAATGGTAAAAACTATTACTGGGATCAGTCACTGCGCATCAATGGGAAGGAGCTGTTGCCCCTGAAACAATACAGCACCGACGCCTACACGGACCTCACAATCGAGTTTCTGCAGGAACGCGCGGAAGAGCCCGACCAGCCCTGGTATTTCTGGCTCTGCTACGGCGCCGTCCATGGTCCCTACACGCCGGCGGATCGCCATATCGGAAATCTGAGCGACTCCCCCGAAATGGTCTACCCCAAGGACCTCTGGCCACCTCGCCCGGACAAACCCGAGCACATGGTTGATCTGGCCATGTATGACCCCCACCCCGAAACCGGCCTCCCCATGAAAGGCGATGACACGTTGGATGCCGCGGTGAAAAAGTATCACGAAGCGGTGATGGCCATCGATGAAAGCGTCGGTCGCATCATGCAGGCGTTGGCGGAAACCGGTCAGTTGGAGAACACCGTGGTCGTATTTACTTCCGACCAGGGCTACGCGTGGGGTCAGCATGGGTTTACCCTCAAAATCGCCCCATACGATGCCAACCTGCTGGCGCCCCTGATTGTGCATTGGCCGGGCAAAGTTCCGGCCGACACCCGTAGCACCGTGCCTGTCAACGGTGTCGATCTCGTTCGCACTTTCCACAGCCTGGCGGGAGTCGAACCCGCGGAAAAACTGGACGGTCGGGATCTGACCGAAATTCTACTCCAACCCCAGATCCGCGATTGGGACGACAAACCGATGGTGCAGGCCTACATCGGCACCATGTATGGTGGAGAACCGCAGTTGATCGCTGAATTGGAGAAAGCCCACGACACCGGCGACTGGAGTGAATTTATCACCCACAAGACCGGTATTCGCGCGTGGCTGATGCTGCGTCAGGGCAACTACAAATACATCCGCTATATCTACCAAGACTACCTCGACGAGCTGTATGATCTGGCGGCGGATCCGGAGGAACTTTCCAACCTGGCCGTGCGCCCGGAATACCATGATGCCAAAATGGCGATGCGCACGCTGCTCAATGCGGAGCTGAAAAAAGGCGGCGCCAAATTTGTCCCCCTTCTCCCGGTGCCCACCCAACCCTATTGAGTTCGACCGGGAAAATCGGCCAGCAGGCGGCGGCTCGTTGACCAATTATTCGTTTCAGTCAGGAAACCCTTCCCTCATTCCCCGCCCGCGGCCAGACCTTGGACTACCCCTATGTATATCCCCGGTCTCGTCTCCGTCTCTTTCCGTAAATTGAGCCCATCGATCATCATCGATGCCTGCGTGCGCAGTGGGTTGCTGGCCATCGAATGGGGCGGCGACATCCATGTCCCCCACGGCGATGTCGCCATTGCGCAAAAAGTCGGCAACACCACCCGCGCGGCCGGCCTGACCGTCGCAGCTTACGGGTCCTACTACCGGTGCGACCCGACGGCCGAACAACCGAACTTCGCGGACGTCTTGGCCAGCGCGAAGGCACTGGGCGCTCCGCTGATCCGGGTCTGGGCGGGCACCTCCGCTTCCGCCCAAGCCTCGGACGACGACCGCACGCGCATCATCGAGGACTTGCGCCGCATCGGAACGATGGCCGCCGAACAAGAGATCCAGATCTGCATCGAATTCCACGCCAATACCCTCACCGACGATCCCGACTCGGCCCTGCAACTGATCGAGGCAGTGGACCATCCGAATGTGAAACTCTACTGGCAGACCAGTAACGGCAAATCCACCGACTACTCCGCCGCGGTGCTGCAACGTCTCTTGCCCCATATTACCCACCTTCACGTTTTCCACTGGAACTTCAAAGCGGGGGAAATTGACCGCCGGCCGCTGGCCGAAGCCGTGCACGGGTGGCATGATTTTCTGCAAATCGCAACGCCTACTCCACCCCTGCAGCGTTTCCTCCTGCTCGAGTTCGTGCGGGATGACTCACTCGATCAACTCGAGGGCGACGCCCTCACTTTAAACGCTCTGATTACTCGCCACCAACGGGAGCTCACATCCTCATAATAATCACTCCCTTTTGTCCGCCCCGCATTTTAATTATTGCGGAAAATAACAACCAACATGCGTGATAACACCTCCTGTTAGTGGACGACTTACCGCTATTTTGATTTCCTCTGACGCCGCACGTACGGGTCGAGAAAAACCCCCCTTTCACATCCCTCGTATACTTCGACTTCTTTTCGCGCTCTTAATCGCGTCGGCTGCCACGGCTTCGGCCCAAAATGGTGACCGCCCCGACGATCCTCAGCGACCGCCCCCCGACCACTGGGTTATTCCACCCGCCCCCCCTCTGTCGGTCGAAGAGGCCATGGAGACCTTTGAAGTCGCCCCCGGATTTCGCATCGAAGTGGTTGCCGCCGATCCCTTGATCTTCGATCCGGTGGCCATGCAGATCGGTCCCGATGGTCGCATCTGGGTCGCCGAAATGCGCGGCTACATGCCCAACGTCGACGGCGACGGCGAAGACGCCCCCATCGGCACCATCGCCGTGCTCAGCGATACCGATGGGGACGGTCGCATGGATAAACGCATTGAATTCGCCGATGGGTTGGTCATGCCGCGCGCGCTCGCTCTCGTCGGTGATGGCGTGCTCGTCGCCGCCCCACCGACCCTCTGGCACATGCGCGATACCGACGGTGACGACATCGCCGATGAACGTATCGTAATCTCCGAAACCTATGGTAGCCGCCGCAGCCCCGAACATACCGCCAACGGCTTGATTTGGGGTCTCGACAATTGGATCTACAACGCCAACGACGACGAGCGTTACCACTGGAGCCAAGGCGAATGGACTTCCGCCCCCGCCCCCGACCGCGGGCAATGGGGGCTGACCTACGACGACACCGGGCGCTTCTTCTACAATACCAACAGCAGCCCCTTGAAGGTGGACGTCTTTCCCGGCGAATATCTCCTGCGCAACACCGACCTGCACAGCCACCGCGCGATCAATCGCGAGACGATTAAAAACAACGACCTGCCCGTCTACCCCAGTCGCATCACCCCCGGCGTGAATCGCGGCTACAAGATCCTCACCGAAGACGGATATCTCCCTAACATGACCGCCGCCAGCGGACCCGTGATCTACCGTGGTTCATTGTTTCCCGAAACATTCTACGGCAACGCCTTCATCCCCGAGCCCGCCGCCAATCTGATCAAACGCTTGAAACTCTCTCCGACAAAAGATGGCGGGATCGCGGGATCCGACGCCTACGATCACTTCGACTTCCTCACTTCGACCGACGAACGCTTCCGGCCCGTCAATCTCTACAACGGTCCCGACGGCGGCCTCTACATCGTCGACATGTATCGCGGCATCATTCAGCACCGCATTTTTGTCACCAGTTTCCTGCGCGCCCAGATCCTTGAGCGCGGACTCGACAAACCTCTCGGTATGGGACGCATCTACCGAATCGTGCCAGACAAGGCGACGCCCGCCGGGCAACCCGCCCTGCATACCGCCAGCACCAGCGAACTCGTAGCCGCCCTGAACCGCCGCGATGCCTGGTGGCGCGAAACCGCCCAACGTCTGCTCGTCGAACAACATGCCTCCGCCGCCGTACCCGCGCTGAAAAAAATCGCGCTCGATCCGACCAACCCCGGTCACCTGAACGCCATCTGGACGCTGCATGGCATGGACCACCTCGACGCCGCTACGTTCTGGGAACTGACTCAGAATGCTGCCCCCGTCACCCGCGTCGCCTTACTCCAGATTAGTGAAGCATGGCTCGCCCAGGCCGGCTCAAAATTCATCGACTATGCGGTGAGCGAACTTGGCGCCGACGAACCCGAGGTTCGACGCCAAGCGGTGCTCAGTCTTGGGGCCTTGCCCGCGGCCAATCGCGTCAAACCTCTGGCCGCTTTTGCCAGCCAAGGCTACGAAGCGGAGGCCATGGACGAAGCCTTGGTCAGTGGAATCGCCGGACACGAAATCGAGTTCCTTAAGGAGATCACCAATCCCCTCCACGATGACGCTCAATCCGTCGTTCGGCTCGCCGTCGAAACCATCGTCAACCGCGGCGACGCCGCCGAAGTTGCCGACGCTCTGAATATGTTGCTCGCACCGAGTTCCGACCCCGCCTTCGCCCAGGCCATCATTGCCGGATTTGAGTCCCACACCAAGGGCAAGGACGACGACCGCCGCCGGCTCAAACTTGCGGTCGAACCCACCGCTCTGAAAAAATACGCCGGTAAAGGCAACGCTGCCCTCGCCCGTCGCGCGAACGACCTTTTGCAATTCATCGACGGCCCCGCCGCTCAAGCCGCCGGTCCCAAGGTGATTCCCCTCACGGCCGCTGAACAGGCTCGGTTCGAGCAGGGCAAAATCTCCTACCTGCTCTGCGCCGGTTGCCACCAAGCAGACGGTCGCGGCATGAATGGACTCGCTCCCTCGCTCGTCGGTTCGCCCTGGGCCATCGGGCCGGCCGAGATCGCCGCCGCCATCGTGCTCAAAGGCAAGGAGGGCGAACAACTCGCCATGCCTCCCTTGGGCACACTTGATGATGATTCCATCGCCGCCGCCCTCACTTTTATACGCCGCTCCTTTGGTCACACCGCTTCAGCCGTTTCGCCGGTAGAAGTCGCGGCCGCCCGCAAAAAATACGACTCACGCGCCGCGGCATGGAGCGAAGACGACCTCAAACGAATCTCCCAAACCATTACTCCCTGATCCCATATGAAACTCTCCCGTATCCTCATCCTCGCTTCAATTATTCTGGGCGGAGCCTCCCTCGGCCACGCCGCCCATCACGAACAGGGGTTCAAGCCTCTCTTTAACGGCAAAACCCTCGATGGCTGGCACATCGTGGGCGGAACCGGCAGCTTCAAAGCCGAGGACGGCATGATCATCGGCTACGGCGAGAACGTGAAGGGCAATACCTTCCTGCGCACGGATCGCACGTTCACCGATTTCGATTTCCGGTTCTCCTACAAACGTCTCCATGGCAACTCGGGCGTGATGTTCCGCGCCCTCCAGCGTCCCGGCGACAACGGGAGGGTCTTCGGTTACCAATGCGAACACGGCAACAAACCCGAACGCGCCTGGTCCGGCGGCATCTACGACGAAGCCCGTCGCAAATGGCTGCAGCCCCACTCCACCGACCCGCGCGGACAAGCCGCGTTCACCGAGCAGGGCAAAGCCCTCATCAATTGGGAAGAGTGGAACGACGTGCGCATCCTCTGTGAGGGCAACGTCACCAAGATCTGGTTCAACGGCGAACTTCGGGCTCACTTCGTAGACACTGATCCTGACCACAATACTCTTGAAGGCTTTTTCGGCCTACAGGTCCACTCCGGCGACAAGAGTTTCGTTTCCTGGAAAAACCTGCGTATTAAAGAGCTTTAAGCAGACAAAACATCTTCCATAGGTCGCACCTTCATTCTGGACAGGGTTCCTGTTCAGGTTAGCTTGGAGCGATGACAAGGACCTCCTACACCGAAGCACGCGACAAACTCGCGTCATTTTGGGACGAGACCGTTTCCACCCGCGAACCCGTGGTGATGGAACGTCGCGGCCACGAATCCGTGGTCATGGTGCCTTTGGATGAATGGCGTGGCATGGAAGAGACCGCCCATCTGCTTCGATCCCCTGCCAATGCCCAGCGGTTGTTAGGCGCGTTGAAACGCTTGGAGTCAGGTCGTGGCAAAAAAATGTCCTCGGCCGATCTAGCGGCACGGGTGAAAGCATGAGCGAGACTCCTCGGGATCTGGTCTTTGACCGCGATTTTCTCGAGGACCTATCTCATTGGGTGAGTAAAGACAGGAAAGTAGCCCTCAAAATTTTGGAGCTGGTCGAGGCAATTCGCCGAGACCCCTTCAAAGGTATCGGAAAACCAGAACCTCTTCGTCATCTCGGTGCCGGCGTCTGGTCACGACGGATCACGCAGGAACATCGACTCGTCTACATTGTGAAAAAGGATCGCCTGCTCTTCGCTCAGGCCCGCTATCACTATTCCTGAGATATCCTGCCGGAACGGACGCCGCGTCAGGCATGAGGCGTCAAATGACAGATGGTGCACGGCACTACGCTGCACTCCATCCTCCACGAGGTGCTTTGTCGGGCTATGAAGCCCGACAAAAGTTGGGTGTCGTCGCTTTGCCGTGGGTCGGGCCCTGGTCGCCTCCGGCGCTGCCATAGGCAGGTAAACTTTACGCCCGACATGCTTCAGCCATCCCGAAAATAGCGACCCCGCTTGCCTCAAGCGTAAGCTTCTTCTGCTGAGACGATGTGCTCGTAAGGCGCCGCGGGCGGAGCATCGACGAACTTGGGCTCCGGTTCTCCAATCGCCACCATCCGACGAACGAGACGTTCGCGCATAACGCGCACCACATCAGCGTGGGATGTGTAGCCAACAAGATTGGTGAGTTCCCACGGATCCGCCTTTAGATCGTAGAGGCAATCATCGATGTAAGTCTCTGCTGTCGGTTGGGAAATCGGATTACCCGCCTCGTCAACGTCCGGACAACGTACCGAATACTTCCAGCGCTCCGTGCGCACGGCCCGGCCCGTTTGGCTTTCGCTAATTTGCACAAAAACCTCTTCCGGCCACTCCATCCGATTGTTTTGCAATAACGGTAAAATGGACCGTCCTTCCATCGTATCCGGAACTCCGATACCAGCGGCATCCAACAACGTCGGTGGCAGATCTACCAGAGTTACGAGCTTCTTCAGTCGACCACCACCCTCGAACCCGGGTCCAGTGATCGCGGTGGGCACCCGGATGGAGGCATCGTGGCAGGACCGTTTGTATTCGGCGTTCCGGGTCTTGAAATGGTTTCCATGATCCGAGGAAAAGAGCACGATAGTGTCATCGGTGATACCGAGACTTTCGAGCGCATCGAGCATGCGGCCGAACGATTCGTCCAAGCGCTTCACCATGCCACAGTAACCCGGCCAGTGTTGGACCGCGGTGCCATCGCCCGCCCGCAGATCAGGAGGAATTTTCGACGTGGCTTGCTCGTCCTCATAGCCGCGCGGGGCCGGATAATCGTCGCGCGAGTTCTGATGATGCGGCTCGAGATGAGAGACAAAGAGAAAGAAGGGTTGGTTGGTTTTGCTGCGATCATGAATATGGCGAATCGCCGCATCCGTCAGCGCGTCAACCCGATAGCCCGGCAGTTGATGCTCCTCGCCGTCCTGATCCCACAACCGAGTGTCGTAGGCATCAGTAACAAACTCCAAAAGATTCGCGCCCAACCACGATTGGTAACCGCCCTGCAGGTCCTTGGGCACCGCGCCATGGTGGTCGGTGGAGGCCAGATGCCACTTGCCGATGTAACCGGTATGGTAACCCGCATCATTGAAATAGTTGGCGAGAGTGGGTATATCGGACGCCGGTTCGTAGCCATTGCGCCAGACCCCCGTCTGGGTCGCATACTTACCCGTCTGGAGGCAAGCGCGGGCCGGCGCGCAGACTGGTTGACAGGTGAAACTTTTGGCTACGTGGGTGCCCTCTTGAGCAACGCGGTCAAAGTTGGGGGTGAGTCCAAGAGTGCAGCCGTGCACACCGGTCGTGTCGTGCCTCTGTTGATCGGTCAGAAAGACGATTACATTGGGTTGTTTACTGGAAACCATGGGGGGCGAAGTTGGAGGTAGGAGTCGTGAGGGTGGACGTCCTCACCACCGAATTTTAGCCGGAAAAAACTCGGCGATTAACTCTTCGTAAAAGGGACGGAGTTCCGCTTCACGGGGAGAGCCGTGGCTCTTCGTGTAGAGGTCGTATTCATTAAACTTGAGCACCCAGGGCAGCATCTCCCGATCATGGTCATTCGCCAACTTCGTGTAAGCCCCTTCCCGGTGCCACGGGTAGAAACTATGATAGCGCAGCATGGCCAACCCCTCGGCCGGGAGGTAGTCCTTACACACATGGTAGATGTATTCGTCGTGCCCCCACGACAGGGCGACGCGATCGAAACCACAGCCCGGTTCATAGATGCCGCATTCGCTTTGGTAGGCCTCCACTTGGGAGTCAGGATTGTTCGCGAAGAATTCGGGAAACACGTTCTTGTCGGAGAAGGCACAACCCGTCGGAAACGTATCGCCCACCACGGCCCATTGCGGTTCGCCCCATAGACAGAGGACTTTGCCCAAATCATGCATCAAGCCCGTGAGAATCATCCAACGGGGATGCCCGTCGCGCCGAATACCTTCGGCGGTTTGCAGCAAGTGCTCGGCCTGAGAAAGATCCGTGTCGGGGTCGGAGTCGTCGATGAGCTGATTCAGATACTGCAGTGCCTCCCACACGCCCATTTCCATGCGATTGAGGCCGAGGTATTCCTGCTGTTTCGCCAATACGAAGGCATGGGTTTGGCCCTCATGATTGAGCTTATAGAATTCCCGCACGGTATCACGGGCGTTTGCTTCGTAGTCGCGAAATTCCTCCTTCTTCTTATCGGGATCGGTTCCCACGGAAGGGATCTTTCGATCCGCGGAAGCGGGCTCCGGGTAGCGTTCTTTCAGGAAGTCTTCCCATTCATCCAAGCTCTCCAGCGGGGCGGTCGAGCGGGTGTGTAATTCGTCTTTCATTGGGGTGCGAAAAATCTGACGGTAAAGTTGAAACCCGAACAGAGATCAATCGGGATTCCGTTCAGTGATAAAGACGCTGCAATTCGCCCTCGAAGAGTCACCGCCTCGGTAGTGGAAGCGTTACACTCAACCACCCCTTTCACGTTTTTTGTGGATAGATATCGAATGGAACCGTTACACTTTATGGGTATTGTGGTCATAACGCGGACACGCCCTTTTGAGCACCTCAGTTGGAACGTTTCCACCGTCCGAATCCCCCTTCCACCCCTCCTCCCATGACCCCTCCCAAGCGCGTCAATATTCAGGCAATTGCCGACAAGGTCGGCGTTTCCAAAGCCACGGTAAGCCGAGCTCTGCGCAATCTGCCGGGACACAAAGCCGCCACCAAAGATAAGATCATCAAGGCCGCCCGGGAACTCGGTTACGAATCCCACCCCATCATGTCAGCGGTGATGTCGAGTGTGCGCTTCAAGCGGACTTCGCTCATTTCCCCTGTTATTGCAGAAATCCATTGCCAACCTTGGGACTACGACCGGGAAGGAAATCCGGATTCGCTGCGCCGCGGAATTCACCGCCAAGCGGAGGCACTCGGATTTCGAGTCGAAGAATTCGGCTGGTATGAGCCGGGAATGAATCCCCGCCGGCTGATCGAGATCATCCGGGCCCGCGGCATCGGGGCCGTTATTTTTGAACACTTCATGGAGCGCGAGGTAGATCTGTCCTCCCTCGATCTTAGCGGATTGGCCATGGTTTCAATCGGCGGGGCTCACCTGAATCCCAAGCTGCATCGCGTGGAGGTGAACCACTACGGCAACATGATCAAATTAATCAAAAAGTTGCAGGACCGTGGCTACCAACGGTTCGGGGTCATCATTCCCAAAATCTTCGAACGTTCCTCCGACTTCAAACGCAGTGCGGCTCTTCATTCGGAAGATCTCAATATCGCTGAGAAGGATCTGATCCCGATCTTCTACCGGGAAGAAACCGACAGCGAAGAGGATCTCAATGAACTCGAAAATTGGTTGGAAAAATACCGCCCCGATTGTGTCCTCGGGGTCGGCAAGGACGTGCCTCATCAACTCGATTCACTAGGCTATACGCAGCCGCAGAAAGTGGGTTACGCCCATCTGGGTTGGCACTCATCCTACGAGGGCTACGCCGGCTACAATCCCAAGTGGAGCGGCGCCGGGAAGGTCGCGGTTAACCTAGTGGTGGACCAACTCACCCGCAACGAAAACGGTGTGCCGGAAGACCCGCTCTGGATTCTCGTCGAAGGCGAATGGGTGGACGGCCATAGCGCGACGCCCGTCCATCGGACGCGCAAGTTCACAACTCCCAAAGCCGCGTCAGCCGAACGGTAGAGACAACCAGTCTAGCCAAAGCTTTGGCGACGACGGCACTGCCGGACTATCCGCTTCTGCCTCGCCGCAAAATAGCGCCGTGCTTTAGCCGGCGTTCCTCCACTCTTAAATGCCGCCTGAAGAACGGCACTACGCCAGAATCCTCTCGTAAGATTTGCGCCCTCCCTACTCCTGTGGACCAATTCGCTGAACACCGATAATCTCAAATTCAGCCAACACCTTGCCCAGTTGCGACCATACTTGGCGCGTCGAACTATCGAGCGTTTGGGGATCAAGCGGGCGCTGCTCCAAAACGTCATTGAGGGTGTCGAAAAAACGGCCGTCGTGATAGCGCTTGAATCGGACCGTGCGGGCGAAGGCGTCAACTTCCTGATCCACAATCGAAACACGGGCCTCATCCTTGCCCCGCCGATACCAACAATAGGACCACTCGCGTAAAGTCGGTCGCTGACCGGTAATCACCGGCCCGAGATCAAACCCATCCATCGGCCGATCCGCCGCCGGCTCAAATCCCGCCAACCGATGCATCGTCGGCATGAAATCGGAGAAATCCACCAACCCTTCCGAGACCAACCCGGCGGGCACGGTGCCGGGCCAATTTACCACCATGGGCACGTGCGTTCCTCCATTCGTCATGGTGCCCTTCGCGCCCTGAATACTGCGGCCATCAATCATGCGCGAAGTGATGTCGTTGTTGGTGCCATTGTCGCCAATGAACACCACGAGGGTGTTTTCCCGAATCCCGAGATCGTCGAGTTTATCCACCACGCGTCCGACCAACTCATCCGTGTATTCCACCATATCCTTGAAATAGGCCGGATCAGCTATGTCGGGGGCCGGCGACCCCGCCGAGTTGGGCGTGGGAACGAAGGGCGAATGCGGCAGCAACATCGGGTAATAAACCAGGAAAGGTTCGTCCACATGGCGTTCCATGAAATCGAGCACAAACCGGTTGAGCACGTCGGGACCATACTCCCCTTTTTCGCCCGGCAATATTTCGCCGTTCTGAATCAACTCCCCCACGTTGCCATAGCGCCAACTCTTCCGTTCCAGCCACCACAGGCAGTATTCATCGAAACCAAAATGATCGATCAACTTTCGGTCCTTGCCGAGCTGCCACTTGCCCGCAATCGCAGTCGCATACCCCACCTCCCTCAGGTCATTGGCAAATGTGCGTTGGGTGGTCGGCAGTTGCCCAAAATGCGCGTAGTTCCGCACGTTGTATTGACCCGTCATGATCTGCACCCGGGTGGGCGTGCAAAGGGGCTGGGAATGGGTCTGCGTGAAGCGCATGCCCGACGCCGCCATCGCATCTAGTCGGGGCGTATCATAGTCTGCGGATCCATAACTCGAAAGGGTTTCTTGGCCCATGTCGTCCGCCATGATCAGGACGATGTTGGGACGCGGCGATTCGGCCTGAGCCGAGAAGATCGTCGACAATATGACGAGAGGGAGTCGGAGTAGATTTTTCATCAAGAGGTGGATCCCGACCATTCTGGATCGGGTTTAAATCGAAGTTTCGCGTCCGCATCGATGGAGAACGCGGAGGCCGGAACAGGTAAACGTTTCCCTGAAGGCAGGGTGTAGTCGAGGCTCAGATGGCTGTCGTGATTGGACTGAAAAAAGTGAAGTTCGAATGCGTGGCGTCCGGCCTCGAGGTGGGCAAAGCCTGTCGATTCACGCCGCGGATGTTTGATCTGATCATCGACCACATCCTTGCCATTAAGCATCAGTCGCACGCCATCGGCCGAGTCGACATGAAATCCATAATTTCCCGATTCGGGGACTTCCAACCAACCGTAAAAAATCAATGCAAAATATTCGTCGCGCCGGGCGATCTGACTCAGATCCAGATGGGTAACGGGCTTAACTACTGTCGGGTATAGCCCCGAGAAGATCGGCATTTGGTTTACCTTGCCCAAGCTCCTGTCGTGTTCGTAATAACGCGCCATCAGTCCCGGTCCGGCAGGCACTCTTTTATAGAGGGTCGTATCCACCGGACCGGCGATTCCCCCCTGCGTGACGACTCGCGCCTTCAACACGGTATCCTCCTCGATAGGAACCGGTTGATCCATCATTGGAGAGTTGATCGTCGGCTCCGAGCCATCGAGCGTGTAGCGGATATCGCGCATGTCATTGGAGGCCGTTATCCGACCATCCGCCACATCGATAAAACTAAACTCCTCGACGGGATCCAATTCGTAGTGACCCGGCTGGAGAGTGATCGGATAAGTCTGGTTGATCACGATATCTTCATCACCTGAATGACTAAACTTCAGATCGAGTTCGAGCACCTCTGCGTCTTCGGCCTTGAACTCATCCATGATTTTGAGTTCCGCCTCGATGACCACGCGCCAGTTGGAGCCGATGCCCAGATCAATCTCTCCCCAGTCCAGTTGCGGATACACCACATGGTTGTGTTTGAACCGACCTTCAACCTGCAGCGGTTTTAGCGACCGGTTACTAAATTCGATAAAGACCGAGCCGCCTGTGACGTTGCCGTCGGGTTGGGTTTCCAGAATCAAATGGGTCTTGGCCTCGGCGCTTTGTTCCAACTCCCGCAGTCGCGTGAACGACTTGTCAGTCGCGACATCCTTCGGCATGATTCCGCTCAGCTCCAAATTCGCCATGACCGGACCCTCATCCGTCATGGTGAACCATGCGAAGTGGTCGAATTCGCCGAAGGCCTGCCCCCGCAACTTCGATCCCCCACCGGTTGACGCCAACAGGATGTAGTCACTGTCGTTTCGATCCATGTGCACATAACGGTGGTGGTGGCCGGCCAACACCGTATGTTTGCGCCCTTTCAGAGCATCTTCGATTCGCGAGAAATTGCTCTCGTGCGGATAGACCCACAACGGATGATGCAGCAGCACAAACGTCCAGCGCACGTCGGCGTGTTCCGCGAGGGTTTCCTCAAAATAAGCGACCTGCTCTTCGCCGATGAATTGTTCTTTGTTGTCGTTGGTGAAGAGCACGACAAAGAGCACGTTTTTATAGACGAAGGAATAGTGCGTGGTGCCGAATCGCTCGTTCCACGCTGCTAACATATCGTCCGGCTGCACCCGGCCTTTGATCCATTTCATCTGGATGTCGTGGTTTCCCGCCGCGAAGAAAAAGGGTATTTTCAACGGCTCCACCCAACTCAAAAATTCGTCCCATTCCGCGTCGTTGGTGGTCGCATTTTCGCTGGTGCCTTTGATCAAATCGCCCACCGAGATCACGAATTCGGGCATCATCCAGTTCAGCTTTTTGACCGCGTCCTGAAACACCCCCTTGCGCGGACTGCCGGTGCGATCGGAGACCACCGCAAACTGGAAATTGTCCGGGTCGTTCTGAAACTCCAGATGCGTCCACGGTTTGGCCTCCGTGGTGACATCGGTCACAAACTCTTCCGTGGGGTCGTGGGCGAAGAGCGAGGAGGCGGCAAACAGCACCCATAACAGGCACCGCGGCAATCGGGATAGGGGCATAACAGACAAGATCCAAACACTTCAACCGGTCCGGAGCCAACCGCGAACCTTGCCCGCTCGAAATCGTTACAGTGCCAACCGGATATTGCCTCAACGGTTACATCCCGGGTAGGTTGAACAATCCAGGCCTCAATCCATCGCCTGTCACCCCCTACCCCGATGCGTCTTCTTTTCCGTTTTTTCCTCTTTGCCTGCCTCGCCTCATTAGCTTTCGCCGAGCCGCCACGCCCGAACATCGTCCTGATCATCACCGATGATCTCGGGTATTCCGACATCGGCCCCTACGGCGGTGAGATCGATACCCCCCATCTCGATCAACTCGCCGCCGACGGCCTGCGTTTTCGCCAGTTCTACAATACCGCCAAATGCTCCCAAACCCGAGCCACCATGCTGTCGGGTCGCTACTACCCGGAGGTTTCCTTCACCGGCCAACACCGCAATTCGGTGACATTTGCCGAAACGTTGCGAACTGCCGGCTACAAAACCCTCATGAGCGGCAAGTGGCATCTGCTGGGCGAGCCCACCGAACAGGGCTTCGACCGCTACTTCGGACACCTCGCGGGGGCGGTCAATTTCTTCAACGGCGTCAGCACCAAGGGCTATGACACCTTCCGTCTCGATGGTAAACCGTTCCCGATCCCCGAGGGTTTTTATGCCACCGACGCCATGACCGATCATGCGCTGATGTTCCTCGATGAGGAAGTCCCGGAGGGTGGCGACCAACCTTTCCTGCTCTACCTCGCTTACAACGCTCCCCACTACCCTCTGCACGCCAAGGAAGCCGACGTGAAAAAGTATCTCGGTCGCTACGACATGGGCTGGGACGAACTGCGCAAATCCCGCTATCAGCGCCAACAGGAGCTCGGCATCATCGACGAAAACGCCGTGCTTTCGGAGCGACCGCCCGAGGTCCCCGCTTGGGATTCCATCAGCGACGAACTGCGGAAAGAGCACAACCTCACCATGGCGACCTACGCGGGCATGATTGATTGCGTGGACCAAAACATTGGCCGCGTGATTGACCGTCTCAAAGCGCGCGGCGAGTTCGACAACACCATCTTCATTTTCCTGAGTGACAACGGCGGCTGCCCCTTCCAACGCACCGAAAAACCCACCCGGGAAAACATGATCGATCCTTGGTCGGCCGCCAGCTACTGGACCTACGACGAAGGCTGGGCCCATGCCAGTAACACGCCCTTCCGTTGGTATAAACAGAACCAACACGAGGGCGGGATTTCATCCCCCTTCATCATGCACTGGCCCGCTGGTCTCGACGGCGAAGGCGGCCGCATCGTCGACGGCCCCGGCCACCTTATCGATATCGCCCCTACCCTCTACGAACTCGCTGGCGCCACCTACCCCGAAACCTATGCCGGTGCTGACATCGCGCCTCTCCGCGGCCAATCACTGATGCCCATCCTCAAAGGCAAATCAACCGGCGGTCCGCGCGAACTCTGGCAATTCTTCGGTGGCAATCGCGCCCTGCGCCACGGCGACTGGAAGATTTCCTGGCAGAAAAACATCAAGCAGTGGGAGCTCTACAATATCGTGCAAGACCGCTCTGAAACCAAGGATTTGGCCGAATCGATGCCCGACAAATTGGCGGAGATGATCGCCCGCTACGATGCCCTCGATCACGACATCGCCGATAACGCTCCCGAAGTCGCCGCCGTCAACATTGGTCAGGAATAATCCGTCCCGTTTTTACATGAAATTCCGTTCCGTTTTTTCCGTCCTGTTCGCCATATCCGGTCTAATCGCCTCCGCCGCGGATCGCCCCAATATCCTCTGGCTCAGCACCGAAGACATCAGCCCGCACATCGGCTTCATGGGTGACCCTCATGCCATCACGCCGAACCTCGACCAGCTGGCCAACGAGGGTGTCGTCTTCAATCGCACCTACACCAGTGCGGGCGTCTGCGCCCCCGTTCGCAGCGCGATCATTACCGGCATGTATCAGTCCTCCATTGGCACCCAACATATGCGCAGTGCGGCCTACTTGCCGGACCACATCGAGTTGTTTCCCACCTATCTCCGTCGGGCCGGGTACTATACCTCCAACAACAGCAAAACCGATTACCAACTCCCCAAGGACGAACCTGCCACCAAAGGCGCTTGGGACGACTCCAGCGGCACGGGTCACTGGCGCAACCGGCCGAACAAAGACCAACCTTTTTTCGCCGTCTTCAACTTCGGCGGCACCCACGAGAGTGGTATTCAAAGCGATTCCAAGTATAACGACGTCACCGCCGACCTCGCTCCCGAACACCGGCAGGATCCGTCAGCCCTCACCACTTACCCGCCCTACTATCCCGAAACGCCTGCCGCCCGCGAAAACTGGAAGCGTAACTACGAACTCATCACCGCCATGGACACGTGGGCGGGTGACCTCATCCAACAGCTCAAGGACGACGGACTCTACGAAAACACCATCATCTTCTTTTGGTCCGACCACGGGATCGGGCTGCCCCGCGGCAAACGTTGGCTCTACGAATCCGGCACCCACATCCCGCTCGCCGTGCGCGTTCCCGAGGCCTACCGCACCCCCGGACAGATCACTCCCGGCACCGTCGATTCCCAACTCATCAGCTCGATCGATTTTGCCCCCACCGTGCTGAACCTCGCCGGCATCGACCTACCCGACTACCTGCAGGGACAACCCTTCCTCGGCCCCGATCTCCCCGCCGCCCGCCAATACATCTACGGTGCCCGCGATCGCATGGATGAGCGTTACGACATCATCCGCATGGTGCGCGATCAACGCTTCCGCTACATCCGCAACTACGAGCCGCTCAAGACGTTTTACCAATACATGAATACGCCGGAAAAGGGCACGACCATGGCCGACCTTCGCCGCCTCCATGATGCCGGGCAACTTGCCCCGATTCCGTCCTTATTCTTCGCCCCCAGCAAACCGGTCGAAGAGCTCTATGAAGTCGGTTCAGATCCGCATGAAATCAACAACCTCGCCAACGACCCGGCCTACGCGTCCACCCTCGCCCGCCTCCGCGAGGTTCACCTCCAGTGGGTCCGCGATACCCGGGACACCGGCCTCATTCCCGAGCCCATTCTCGTCACCGAGGAAAAACGTCTCGGCAACCGCTACGACATCCTGCGGCAAAACGACGACCCCACCTTCTCCTCACGCCTCGCTCACATCGCTAACCAGGCCTCCAATGGACCGGATGCACTGCCTGAACTGATCGCCGCGCTCGACGACCCCCAATCTTCCGTTCGCTACTGGGGCGCCATCGGTATCGGCAACATCGGTCAACCCGCAGCCAACCAAACCGCCGCCCGACTCGCCCGGGCCCTAGAGGATCCCGACGTAATCGTGCAAGTCGCTGCCGCCCGCGCGCTGTGTAATTTAGGTAAGCCCGCCAAAGCACTGCCCGTGCTCACGGCCGTGCTCGATACCGGCGCGCAATGGGAGCGTCTGCACGCCGCCAACGTGCTCGACGAAATCGATGACCAGGCCCGCCCGGTGCTCGCGGCCATGCACGCCGCCCTCGAACCACGCGAGGAACTCGAGCAAGGCGGCAAATACGTCGTGCGCGTCATCAACCGTGCCCTCAACCAACTCGAAGGCACCACCCGCCAGGTGCGATAGAATCCATTCGCACGGAAACCCCAAAGGTAGGGACGGCCTGTCTCGCCAAAACTCAAGCGGCGCAGGAATCGCCGAGCCCTCCGCCCCTGCCTCCCAGACAACGTTTCCCTACCCTCCTTCTCGATGATTCGCTTTATAATTCTCTTGGGCTTGATGGCAATCGGCACCTCCCTTTCCGCCAACCCAACTCCACTCGCCACCCATGTCGTCGTAATCGGAGTGGACGGCCTCAGCCCGCAAGGGATCCATCTTACCGATACGCCAAATATCGACCGACTCGCGAAACGGGGATCCCACACCTGGCACGCCCGCGCCGTGATGCCCATCAGCAGCAGCCCCAATTGGAAATCCATGATTTCGGGCGCGGGACCAGAGCAACACGGCGTGACTTCCAACCAGTGGCAGTTGGACAACTACACCATTGAGCCTACCGCCCGCGGCGCGGGTGGTCTGTTCCCCACCATTTTCTCCCTGCTACGGGATCAACGTCCGAATGCGAACATCGCGCTGTTTCACGACTGGAAGGGACTCGCCCGACTCATCGAAACCGAGGCCTGTGACATCGTCGTAAATCCTCCCGGAGACAAACATACCTCCAACGCCGCCTTCGCCACTACCGCCTCCGCCACGGAGTATTTTGTCGCGAACAAGCCCACCTTCACCTTCATCCACCTCGACCACGTGGATCATGCGGGCCATCAGAAAACCTGGCTCAGTGAACCTTATCTTTTTGCCGTGCGAGAGACGGACCAAATCTTGGGTCAAATCGTAGCTGCCATCGATCAAACCGGCGTTTCGGAAGACACGCTCATTTTGCTCACTTCTGATCACGGTGGACACGGCACCCAACACGGTGGTGAAGGTATGGTAGAGCTCGAGATTCCCTGGATCATTGCGGGTCCCGATGTGAAACAGGACCACGAAATCACCGCCTTGGTGGACGCCTGCGACACCGCATTTCTGCTTAAACTCTATTGGTCCGAAAACGGCAGTGACGCTGTTCGGACCCACGCGTCGAACATCGACGTGATTGTTTGTTCCCTCCACGGAAAGGCCGAGCTCATCGCGGCTGCCCATCGCAAGTTTCGCGAAGGACATGCCACCAAGGTTCAAATCAAAGCTCTGCTCGAACAAATCGAAACCGATCAACAGGCCGGCGCGCTGCACTGGTTACCCATTTCCGATCACCACCTGCAACGCATTGCTACCGCCTTCTCCAAAGCTCCCGCCGATCTTTTCTTACGCGCTGCCGATGCCCTGCACCTCGCCAGTGCAACCGAAGAACGTTTTCCAGAAATCTACTCCAATGATCGCCACCTCTTGGCAGCGGCGCCCCTGTTTGGACTGTCGGGTGAAAATGTGATCACGGGCTAGGAAATAGGAAGTCGGGCGTAAAGCCCGACCTACCTCATAAAACGCTCCTTGTGGGTCGGGCTTTACAGGCGAGATGACACATGATGCAGAACGCCCCAGATGACGGGTGATGCAGAACACTTGGTTATCTTTCGGAGTGTCCCAGGCGAACGATGGACAGGCCCCGTCGGTCCTTTTTGACGGCAAACCGGGGGCTATTCTGGGGTCGAACCCATTCCCCATTCCACCGACCGGGCTCAGCGAGCCCGGCTACAACCAACCAACTGTTGTGGCTCCCGAAGCGTGCTGTAGCCGGGGTCGCCGACCCCGGGTTTCAACCTTAGGGGGCTACTGCTCGATGACACTTTCATGAGGTAAAAGCGTTCTGCATGTCCTGTCACTTGGCCCTTTACGCCCGACAATCCCACCGATCATTCGATAGGCCACCCTAACGCCACTTCGCCGGGAGCTCGGCGAAGTCCTTGGACTGAAAGTGCTGCCAACCGCGGTGGACTTCGATCAACTCTCGGACTTTATTAGGATACCTGTCCGCTAGATTGTCTTTCTCGCTGAGATCCATCGCGATGTTGGACAAGAAGACTTTGTCGGCTACGGGATCCAACGGATAGAGTTTCGACTCATCACGAGGATTCACCTGCAATTTCCAATCCCCCTGGCGCACCGCCCAATGTTGATTGATGCGCCAGTGCATGGTGTCCCGGGAGGGTTCGTCTCGCGTGAACGTCGGCACCAAACTCGTGCCTTCCACGCCTTCGGGCAGTTCGTTTACGCCCACCAAATCGGCAATGGTAGGAAAGATATCCATCTGCATCGCGGCACTCTCGACCACTACTCCGGACGGCACGCCCGGGCCGGCAATTATGGCCGGCACGCGCACCCCTGCTTCAAAGAAACCAAATTTCGAACCACGCATCTCACCCGCCCAACCACCGCCGCCAAACGTGCGTTCTTCATGGGAGTGACCATGATCAGACAGGAAAATGATGATCGTATTGTCCAACTCCCCGTAAGCCTCGAGCTCGCCCAACAGATGGCCAATCTGTTCATCAATGGTCGAAACCGTCGCCGCATAGTCCCGCCGGGGCATGGGCAGGTGGTCGTAGTATTCGTGCCACTTTTGCAATCCTTGCAGCGGGTAGTGCGGCAGGTTCAGGGCGAAATACATGAAAAAAGGTTCGTCCTGTTTGGCCGCAATAAATCGACGCGCGCGTTCCACCATAAGCCCTGGAAAATATTTCCCGTTCTCAAAAATTTCCTCACCGTTTTCCCAGAGGTCGTGGCGGTTGGGCGGCACCCAGTAGAAGAAATGAGAGTAGTTGTCGATGCACCCCACGTAGTGCCCGAATGAGTAATCGAACCCTTGGTCGTCAGGTCGGCGCGGGGCCTCGTTACCCAAGTGCCATTTGCCGACATGGGCGGTGGCATATCCCTCTTCGCTCAACATCTCGGCGATCGTAACCTGTTCGGGCGGCAACCCCACCCGCCCCTTGTGCGCGCCGGCATTGGTCTCCAGCCCTGCTCCTTGTGGGGTCTTGCCCGTGAGCAAGGACGCCCGCGAGGGCGAACACACCGCGGACCCGGTGTAGAACTGGGTGAACATCACCCCGCGACGAGCCAACCCATCCAGATGCGGCGTGTACAGATCCTTGGCCCCATACACGCCCAGATCGAGCGACCCTTGGTCGTCGCTCATGATCACAATCACGTTGGGTTTTTCCAATTCCGGAGCCCCGGACGAAACGGAAATCCCTACAGCGAGACCCATCACCACCCCGACCCATCCACGTGAACGATTGAAGGCAGTACAGGTCATGGCGATTCCTCCTAAAGCTTCCGGATCCGGATGTTTTTAAACCACATGCGATCACCGTGATCCTGCAGCACGATGTGACCGGGAATGGGTCGGGCAAATTCGGTGAGCACAGCATACTTGCTGTCGGCCACCATCTCGTCCCACTCGGCCGATGCCGTATCCTCTGCCACGATCAATTCGCCGTTCAACCAGTGCTCTATTTTGGTGCCATGCACCACGAGTCGGGAATGGTTCCAAGCAAGAGCGGGGCGCGCCACCATCTCACGTGCTCCCACCAAATCGTAAAGATCACCCGCACGATGGGTTTCGATCAGGCCCTCTTCGTGCCCGACATTGTCCAACAGCTGATACTCCAATCCCGTATGCCACGGTTTCTCATATTTGCCGCCCTCGAGCGACTTGTAGAAGATACCGCCATTGGCACCTTCGCCCGCTTTCCAATCCATCTCCAATTCGAAGTCCTTCACCGGCGCGGAGGTGATCACAATGTCTTCTTTCTCGCGCAGTCCGGGTGATTCTTTTCGCGAAGCGAGGGTCAACACATCACCCATCACCCTCCAGCGTTCGGGCATCGCGTCGCCGCCGTTGTAAATATGGAAACCAGCCAGTTCGGACTCCTGACCACTGAATAAAGACTGCCACCCATAACCCTTCGTCGACCTCCCACTGGAAGGCACACGATGAGCCACCAGGATCTCCTCGTTCATCAATTTGCCGTCCACCGAACGATGCTGCACTCGGGCTTCAATATTCCCGTGGTTGTTCTCCACCTTCACGTGCAGGAATCCGCCTTTGATGCGGAGAAATTTTTGCGACGGCGTGCGACGATCCATGCTCCATCCACCCGCATGTTTGTCTGAGCCCGCGCCGCTGCCGAACTCACGCAAACCGTGCACGGGATCGACGGTCGCATATTGCCAGTGGCGATCCCCACAGACCACGAACACGTCTTCCTGACCCGCGAGGAAATCTCGGAGCTCCTGACTCTCATGCTGAAATCCCTCGTTGGCGTGATTGTCGTTTTTGTTGGGACGATCCGGGCCCAGTATCGGATTGGGGCTCATCACGATCCGGAACGTAGCATCAGATGCGGCGAAGGTTTCGTAGAACCAGGCCTTTTGTTCCGCGCCTAAAATGGTTTTGTCCGGGCCGTCCGGCATATTGTTGGGGCTGCGGTACTCTCGCCCCTCCAACAGCCAGATCTGCACATGCTTGCCCCACCGCACCGTGCGGTAAGGTCGCGCACCCGTGGGCGTCTGCTCCTTAAAGATGCCTAGGCCTTCATCCCAGGTCAGATCGCCATAGGTGTCTCCCGGCCACGCATCGTTTTTAAGAATGTCGTGATCGTCTTTCTGGAAATATACCCCGGTGGAACCGTAGAAGTCCTTCTGGAAAGGCAGCGCGAATATCCGGTTCCATTTGTAGCGCGCGAGCTCCGCATTCTTGGCCCAGGGCTGCGGCTTGTCGTAATACTCGACGTCACCCGCGTGCACCATGAACTGGGGCTTGAGCTGGGCCATCGCCGGATAAATACGATGCCCGTTCTCCACGTCATCCCGGCGGATGAAATCATGACAGGTCACCACGGTGAAATTGACCGCTGCATCGTCGTTCTCGGCCGGAGCGGTGTGGAACTGACCTTGATATCCCACCACGGTCCCCAGCAGGTCGGCGGACCGTAGGTGCACCTCGACCGTATAATGGGTTCCGGGCGTCAAACCATGGAGCTGCGTCTGGGCGGTGAAATCGCGATCCATCGCCGCCGGCATCCACGGCATCCACACCTTTTCGCCGATGCGTTCCCGGGGCCAATAAACCACCCGCACATCACCAGCCGTGCCGGTCAGACTGTGCTTCATCTCGGGCAACGTGAGTCCGACCGGAACGGCTTCGTCCTCATCTTTGAACGGCACACCCATCTTATTAAATTCGGCGGTCTCGGTCACGCGGGTCCATACGATGGCTGAGGTCGCGGTGACTTCGCCAATCTTGATACCGTTGCCGAGGGCGGCGGCGTGAATCGAACCCACCAAGGGTGAGATAAGGAGAAAAATTCCAATAATGAGGCGTTTCATGGGGACAAAGGGGGTAGCGAACGTGGCCAGACGGCGACTCGGAGCACTGAGCCAAACGCCGGCCAAGACTCGACGCAAGCCAGCCTCACGCCAACCGCGATGGTCTCGGGTCGTAACTGTTCCAGAGGACCGGATTGGAATGCTTTTACTCATCATTATACCCATAAAATCAGTTGAGCACCGGCAAATAGTCCCCACCGTCGGAACCTCCCCCTTCTTACCCCTATGGGAACTTTTCTTTCTTTCCTCTTTTTTACCTCATTCGTCGCGGTGGTCACCTACTACCGCACGCGCCAGGAAAACCTCAACAGCTCCCAAGGCTATTTCCTCGGTGGCAACAGCCTGAGTGGCTGGGTCATCGCCGGGTCGCTCCTGCTCACCAACCTGAGCGCCGCCAACATTACCGGCATGACCGCTCAGGTCTACGCGACCAACCTCGCCCCCATCGCTTGGACCGTCGCCGTGATCCCGCCGTTGCTGCTCTTCGCCGGTGTTTTACTGCCGACGTTCCTGAAGCGCGGCTTCGCGACCATTCCGGAATTTCTGGAACAACGCTACGGCCCCAGCACGCGGCGACTCGTCACCGCTCTCTTCCTTTTTTGCTACGTCTTTGGCGGGATGCCGGTCGCTCTCTATGGCGGCGCCATTGCCATCATGAACCTGTTCAACGTGCCCGCGCTGTTGGGCGTGGACGAGACCACTTGCGTTTGGATTTTGGTGGGAACGCTGGGTATGATCGGCGGCACGTATGCGTTGTTTGGCGGGCTGAAAGGGGTGGCGGTATCGGACACCCTTAACGGTATCGGCCTGCTCACCGGTGGCCTCCTCGTCTTCATCTTCGGCGTGCGCTACGTCGGCGACGGCAACTTCTTCGGTGGCATCAAGACCATGTTCACCACCGAGACCCACAAGCTGGATTCCATCGGATCCCAGAACGACCTCGTGCCGTTTGCCGTGCTTTTTACCGGCATGATTATGCACAACGCGTTTTATTGGTGCACCAATCAGTTCATCGTGCAGCGCTGCTTCGGTGCCCGCAATTTGGCTGAGGGCCAGAAGGGCGTCATCATCGCGGGATACTTCAAAATCCTAAACGTCTTCTATATCGCGATTCCTGGGATTATCGCCTACCACGTCTACGGCGGAAACGCGTTTGAGAACAACGACTTCATCTACCCCACCCTCGTGCGTGACATCATGCCGGGCATCTTTGTGGGGTTCTTCGCTGCCGTCATCTTCGGTGCCGTGCTCAGCACCTACAACAGTGTGCTCAACAGCTCGGTCACACTCTTCGCCATCGATATCTACAAACCCATGTGGGGCCGTCACCTCTCCGATGACATCATCATTAAACGCAGCAAATGGGTCGGTTGTTTTCTGGTGATATTCACCATGTTCGTCGCCCCATTCATCATGAAATTCCAAGACGGGCTCTTCGTCTATATGGTGAAGGCGGAAGTGTTGTTCGGCGCGCCGATCTTCCTCATTTTGTTGGTGGGTTATTTCTCGAAAACCGTCTCCACCAAGGCCGCCAATATCACGTTGATATCCTATCTGATCACCCTGTCGGTTTCTCAATTTAACCCCGCCTTGCCGGTGCACTATTTGCACGCCCTCGGAGCACTGTTTGTGGTGCACGTGGTCATGATGTTCGGCCTTTCCAAAGTTTTCCCGTTGGACCGCTCCATCGAGCCCACCACGCCGGCTTCCGACATCGACATGACGCCGTGGAAACACTTCAAGCTCGTCGGCGGACTTTGCCTCGCGCTGATGGTGCTCACCTTTGTGATCTTCTCGCCTCTCGGTTTGGTGAAGAACGCCGTGGATAAAAACATCGACTACGGTTACCTCGCCGCCGGCTCGGTGGTCGCGATCCTGATGTATCTCATCCCCTACCGCATCTTCAAACGGATGCAGGCAGAAGAGTGACTCAGGTTGATGCCCCGGGGGCCCGGCCTCGGTTCGCTCAATGCTGAGCGAGCTCGAGGGTATTTGCTCCCCGGAAGAGCGGACTCTGACAGATCGCCACAATCAGGTCCTTGAAACCTTTTTCATCGCGGGCGTTCGCCAGGGCAATGTCGTCGGAATCAATTTTTTCACCCACCGACAGCGGGTGACCCAAAGCGAAGGTGAAGAGTTTTGCGGTGAGTGCGCGGGCAAATTGGTCGGAACGTCCCACCAGCACGCGCTTCATCTCTTCCGAATTGGAGAAGGCTGAGCCCGCAATACTGCCCCGAGCATCGACCGGTTGGCCGTTGCGATATTCGTTCCGGAACTCGCCCACCGCGTTGAAATGCTCGAGGCCGAACCCCCACGGATCGATGCCCTGATGGCAATCGCGGCACGACTCGACGTCCCGGTGTTTCGCCAGCATTTCCGGAATCGTGGTCGATCCGCGCACATCCGGCTCGATGGGCTCAACGTCGGCCGGCGGTGGTGACGGCGGGTCACCCAAAATGTTCTCCAGAATCCAAACCCCGCGCACGACCGGCGAGGTCCGCGTGCCATTGGACGTAAGTTTCAGAATACTGGCCTGCCCGAGCAGACCACCACGCAAGCTGTCTGGCCCGAGAGCCACTTGCCGAAAATCCGCCCCTTGTACGTCGTCGATGGCATAGTGGTTGGCGAGTCGCTCGTTGATGACCACAAATTCGGAATCAAGGAACGTCGCCACCGGCATGTTTTCTGCCAACACGAGTTCGAAAAACTCCTCGCTCTCCCGCTGCATGAGTTGCTCCAGCAAGGGATCGTAGTCCGGATAAAGTTTGGGATCCGGCCGCATCAACTCGATGTGATTCAAACCGAGCCACTGACCGGTGAAATCGGTCACAAACCGCTGGGCCCGATCGTCCCCCAGCATGCGTCGGGCCTGTTCGCCCAGCACTTTGGGATTGGTGAGCTCACCAGTTTGAGCCAACCGGAGCAGCTCATCGTCGGGCATCGAATTCCAGAGGAAATAGGACAAGCGATTCGCGACAGCCCAAGCATCGCTGCTCTGCCCTTTGTCATAATTGAACAGGAACCGCGGTGAGCACAAAACCGCCGCCACCACATTGCGCATCGACTCCACAGAAGTGAGTCCTTGGTCAATCCCAGTGTGATACAACCGCACGAAATTCGCGGTGGTCGACTCCGGCACGGGTCGACGGAATCCGCGCAACAAAAACTCCCCAATGCGGTGCTCGATTTCCGCCGCCGAGGCCGTGCCATCGCCCAACAACTGCTGCTGAACCGGCGTGGGCCACGTCGCGATGCGGGGGCCATTCACCTCAATGGTTTTCACTTCCAACAAATCCGCCACCAAGCGTTCCTCGCCTTCTACTACGGCGATCGGTGACTGATTGAGCACCGCGGCAGAGGCATAATGCAGCATGATGTTCTCTCCCGCATGCAAACGCACATCCACCGATTTGGTTTGAAGATCATCGCCGATATAAAAATGCCCCACCCGACGACCCGGCACACTGGCCGCGTCCATGTGCCGCGCTTCCGAAGCCTGAATGGCGACGATGGAAACCAAGCCCGGCTCGTCTTCATCGCGACGCTCCCGAGTTTTCATCCGCTCTTCGTAGCTTTCTGATTTGTAGGTATATTCGATGCCCTCCGCTTCCAGTTCCGTGCGCAGATCTCGGGCGAGCCCCTCTACCTTAATCTCGTAGAGACCATCTTGCGGCACCGAAAAATCTAGCGGCCACATAACGTGTTTGCGATCGCGACTGGATGACGTGATCACAAAATCACCGCGCTCCTCCACATTGTAGCCGTGACCGATGGTGCCGATTTGATAAACCCGATTCGCCCTCACATCCGGTCCATCGACCAGCGCCAAGGCGGCAATCTTTTGGGCGTTGTCCTGCAACTTGAGCACCATCTCCGGATTGGCATCCAAGGTGACCGCAAGGTTTTCAAATCCTTCAATTTCAGGATCCGCGGGCAAACCTTCCGCCAGCTCCATATCGATCCCCAACAAATCCCACACCGTGTTATCTAGGGCCGTGTGGCTGAGCCGACGGATCGCGATACGACCCTGATTACCCTGAGCAGCCACGGCGGCTCGCAGGCTGGTATCGATCGCAGCAATCACGTCGGCCATCAACGCGGCATCGGGCCGTGTTTCCTCTTCCGGGGGCATGTCACCAATGATGAGAAGATCCGAGACGTCCTGCCAGATGATCGCGTTCTCCGCCGCCGAGAAATCGTGACTGAGGGTATCGAGGCGAATGTCGCCCTTCTGCTTTTCCTCACCATGACACTTGAAGCAGTGCTGCTCCATAAAGGGCGTTACCAACTCGCTAAAGTTCTCCGCCGCGGTCGCCACGGAGGCCCCACCCAGTCCGATCAAAAATGCCGACGGAAAGCGAAGCTGCCGCTGCAGTCGTTTAAATGAGCTCATTGTTGATGTTGCCCGTGCTGGCCGCAAAACGGTCCTGCTCGATGCCCAGACCTTGGAGCATGGTGACAAAAACATTACTGAGCGGCACGGCGCCGGGCTCGAAGATCAAATCCTCACCCGTGTGATTCAAACCACCACCCGCCACCAGCACGGGTAGGTTTTTATTGGAATGGGAGCTGCCGTTGCCTAATCCGCTGCCAAACAAGATCTGCGTCCGGTCAAACAGGCTCGCGCCGCCATCATCAATGCCTTTGAGCCGGGTGATGAACTTCGAGAGCGAACGCGTATGCATTTGTTCGATACGCACGAGTTCGTTGACCACTTCAGGGTCTTTCCCGTGGTGGGATTGACCGTGATAGCCGGAAAGCTGTTCGCCGCCGACCGTGATGGGCAATCCCCCGGCGGGGAGTTCGATCGAAGCCACCCGGGTCGAATCGTGCTGCAAAGCCAGGGCCGTCAGCTCAAACATGATGTCCAGATTATCGTGGAAGGTAGTGGGACGTTCGAGCAGCGGCGGCACCCCCGGCTTGGGCGTGTTGATCCACTGCTGTTGCCGCTCGATCCGCTTTTCGACGTCGCGGATGGACGAGAAATAGGCGTCCACTTTTTCACGATCTTCCGAAGCGATTTCGCGCTGCAGGGCCTTCGCGTCGTCGGCGACGAGATCGAGCACGCTGCGCTTGAAGCCCATCGCTCGATCGGCCGCGGCGGGATTTAAGTCATCAACAAACAGGCGATTAAAGGCTTTGATCGGATCGGCTTCGGGCAGAAGCGGCACGCCGTTTTCGTCCCATGAAACCGTCTGGGACGGTTTGCCCTCGGAGGCACCAAGTTGAAGGGAATGGAACCGGCTGTTCACGCTCAGGTGCTTGGCCGCCACCTGATCCAAAGTGATCTGATTGCGCACCATGATGGATTCACCGATGTATTCCGGTTGGTAGACCCCGGAAAGGAACGACGGCGTTCCCTTGTGGCCACCGTTGATCCCGTGGTCCACGCCCGAGACGACGGTGAAATCGTCACGGTGGTCCATCAGCGGTTCCAATAGCTTAGGCACGCGGGTCGATCCGGCCTCAGGATGCCATTCGCCCGGATACATGCCGAGGAACGTGCCGACACAAACAAGTCGCTTCCGGGGTTCAGCGAGGACCTTCGCCGCGGCGGCAGCCGTGGACGAAAGGGAGGGCAGAAATGGCAGGGCAAACAGTCCTCCGGCTCCCCGCAAAAATTGGCGGCGGTTTAATGAGGCGGAATTTCTCATGAGAAGGGGTGGGTGCAGATGGGTTCCAGTCTAAGTGAGTGGTCAAACAATTGACTTTCCCTTCTACCGCAAACGACAGCCGACGATCCAGCCCAAAACCCCCTTTCACAGTTAAGCAAAGGTGATGAAATTTGGACCACTCCCTTGGCGAAACCGATCATCCGTCGCCGAACTCGCTGTTGTAACCGCCCTCTCTGAGGCCGGACCGTTGCCTCATTGCGTTCACCCAGAATGAAACACCGGGGTCACCCTCCTACGCCAAGGCTTCGGCGGACAGGCCGATTCCAGCTACAACCCAATCTAATAAGGGACCTCCTAAGCCTTGAAAATCGGGAATTCCCAACCTTCGCGATATTCGCGCCGAATCATGGCGTCGGCTTCCGGGGCACCGATAACCTTGAGATTCTCCGAATCCCACTTGATCGGCTTGCCCAAGCGAATGGCCAAGTTGCCGAGTAGCACCACTTCCGTGAGGCGCGAGGCATACTCAAAGTTGGCACCGGGTTGGGTGCCATTTTTGATCGCCTCGACCCACTCCTGGATCGGACCGCCTTTGACGCGCGGGTATTTTTTGGCCGGGCGTTTGAAGGAACGCATGGCCTCTTCCGGCAGCAGGCGGAGGCTTTCGCAGTAACCGCCCGGCGAATAAATCATGCCGTCAGTTCCGTGCAGGATTTGACCAAATTGTTCATGCAAATTCACGCCTTCGGCCAATTCTTCAGGGCGGGCCGGTTTGAGACCACCATCGGACCATAAAAATTCGACCGGCTTGATTTTGTTGCCGGCTCGGTCGCGACTGAATTTATAACGCAGTACCGAGCTGGCCGGCGCGGACAATTCCGTGAAGTCGGACACCGCATCGACTACCACTTCGTCGGGGATACCGAGATCAAGTGCCCAGAAGGCGGCATCAAACAGATGGCAACCAATGTCACCGAGCGCACCGCAGCCGTATTCCCACGAGGCGCGCCATTTCTTGGGGTGGAGTCCATCACTGAAAGGTCGATCCTCGGCCACGGAACCTTGCCACATATCCCAGTTTACGCCCCGCGGATTTGCGGTCGGCGCATAGTCGACTTCGGGACCCTGCGGCCAGATCGGGCGATTGGTCCAGTAACGCACCTGCTCGACATCACCGATCGCGCCGGCTTCAAGCCACTCGCGCAAGATGCGCATGCCCTGGAAGGTATGGCCTTGGATACCCATCTGCGTCACCACGCCGAAATGACGTGAGGCGAGCAGGAGCTGGCGGGCTTCCCATATCGAATTGGTCAGCGGCTTTTGAGAAAAGACGTGTTTGCCCAAAGCCATTGCCATCATGACGGCGGGATAGTGGGTATGATCCGGCGTGGTGACGGTGACCGCGTCGATTTGGTTACCCATCTTGTCGAACATCTCGCGGTAGTCCGTGAATTGCGGGACGCCGGGGAAATCCACCGTCCGGTTGGCCGCATCGCCCGCGAGATCGACGTCACAAAGCGCCACGATGTTGCCGTGATAGGACGCATCACGGGTATCGCCCTTGCCCTTCCCGCCCACGCCGATGCACGCGATGTTAAGCTTATTGGCGGGTGAGTCACTTTGCTGCGCACGAATAAAATGGGGAGCAGCAACGAGCCCCGCCGCGACAGCGGAGGTCTTCATAAAATCACGGCGACTGGGAGCGGGAGTGGACGATGAGGGGGGCATAATGGGGAGAGATTATTTACGGGATATTTCCAGCTGTAAATCGAACGTTACCCGTAAACGCACCGACCTGAATATACGACTATGGCCCACAAGATGCGGGCCATAGTTCCTACTTTCGAACTGACCTAATCACAAAACTAGAATTTGTAACCGAAGCTGACGTTGATCTGCATGCTCTCCATCGTGAGCTGCTCGAGGCGGTCGAACACATCGTAGTAGATGTAGTCCTGTTCCTCGGTCACGTTGATGAGATCAACCGAAACTTTGAAACCGCTTTCCCAACGATAGCGTAGACCAATATCGAGGCGGCCGACGCCTTCGGTGAATTCATTGTTCATGCCGTTACCGGCCGCCGAAGGAACAATCAGATAATCGTCCCGGAAGTTGTAAGCGAATCGGGTAGAGAATCCACCCTTCTCGTAAAAGAGCACGATATTGTAGGTGTTTTCCGAAGTGCCCGGGAAGGGATTGGAATTCCCGTTCTCATCAATAAATTCCGAGTCGATGTAGGTATAGTTCAGCATCGTGCCAAAATCGCTGAATGGGGCCGGCAGGAACGTGAACGGGGTCTGGAAGCTCATTTCCACCCCCTTGATGTCTGCCGTGCCACCGTTCTTGAACGTATCGACTTGGAAAGACTGCGACGGAATTCCCGCGCTGGGGAATCCGACGGTCTCATTAAATGATGTCGGCACGATGAAACTCTCCACATCCTTGAGGAAGCCGGTGATGGCAAACATGCCCTCATCGTTGTCGCCAAAATAGGTCTCGATACCAAGGTCGTATTGCCATGCCGAAAACGGATCAAGCGACGGATTGCCGCGCTCGATCTCACCATCGGGTTCGCTGACGTTCACCACCGGGCTCATCTCACCAACCGTGGGGCGAGTCATGGCCTTGGAAGCGGCAAGACGCACCTGGTAGGGAGCCTGAGGGTCATCCGGCGACAGGATCAGATTGAACGAAGGCAACAACTCGGCATAGTCTTGGTCAAGGGTGGTCGGCTCGCCGACCACCACGACATCCCCGGCATTGGACTCGGCGTTGATATTGCCAATACCACCCGCCTTCGTATCGACGTAGCGCAGACCAATATTACCGCGGGCGCGACTGTTGCCAAAACTCTCTGCAAAGTTGGCCATGAAGTAAAACGCGGTGGTGTCTTCCTCCACCGTGTAGACTCGAGCGTTGTTGAAAGGGATAACCGTGTCTTCCAAAGGGTATTGCTCGATGAGCAAATCCGGATTGGCCATCACCCAATTGGTCGGGAAGCCCGTCGGACCTTTGCCAAAACCAAAATCGCCCTGCAGTCCCCATCCGGGTTCAACCCCTCGCGCATAATCGATGTCACGGGTTCTAGTGGCTGAATTGGATCGGCCTTGCTTGCGATCAAATATGTTTTCCGTGGTTCGGATTCCCGCTTCCACCGAGGTGAAAAACTCACCTTCCAAGGCTCGTTCCAAATCCAAACGCATCACGTCCTCCTCATAACTGATGATCCGGTGTTGGCGAAACAGAGCCCGCACATCCATGTTGTCGGCCGTGCGGAGAATTCCCGGTGTCGTCATGGCAGGCATCATGTGATCCGGCCGAATGTCGTAAGATCCCGCCCCATCCCGATTGACCCGACTTTGAAGCGTGGACTGGAACCAATCCTCTGAGCCCTCGGAGATACTAATTTCCCCGGAAATCTTCAGCAAATCACGTTCCCACTTAAATCCACCGGTAACCCCCGTGGATTCCACATCCGTGATACGGGTAAGTGCATCTTGGTCGACCCGGTGACGGTCAATCGTCGCCTGCACGAGGGTGCCGGTAACGGGATCAACCACACCGCTGATGAGGTCACCACGACTCCACGTCATTTGGATACGAGACCGATCCTCGTCGCGCTCCTCCCGCGAAATGAGGCCATCAATATAAAGTTCCAATTCCTCGGTAGGCTGGAATTGCAACGTGCTCGTGAGATTGAATCTAGGATTGTCTCCTCGCTTTTGGAAATAGCGCGTGCGCGTTGGATAAGCTGCTCCCACCAGTGCTAATTGAGCTGGGTCGGAATCATCCTTGAGAAAACCGGTATTCACTAGCCGGAAATCCTGATTGCTTTCTACCCGATCAACCCGGCGATCCCGCTCTTCGTAAGTGGCTTGTACTAAGAAGCCGGCTTTACCGTCGGCAAAAATATTGGAGTAGAACCCACTGAAGCCCGGCTCATCGGAATCCTTGAAATCGTTGGTGGCATAACTGACTTCGGCGCCGTAGGACATCTTGCCGATTTGCAGCGGGCGGAAGGTGTTGAGCTTCACCGTGCCACCGATACCGCCCTCCACATCGCGAGCCGACGGGGACTTGATGACTTCAATCGAGTTGTAGAGGTCGGAATTAAAAACGGACAACTGCGCGTCACGCTCCGGACTGGAGTCGTCAACCGTCACCATGGAGGAACGACCGTTGATTTCGACGCGGGTGAAGTTGGGGTTGAGACCACGCACGGAAACCTTTTCGCCTTCCCCGTTGTTGCGGGTCATGGCGACGCCGGTGATGCGTTGGATGGCCTCCGCTAGGTTGGTGTCGGGAAATTGGCCGATTTCCTCGGCCATGATTGAGTCGGAGACCTGATCCGATTGACGCTTGGCATCAAGTGAGTCGGCCAGGGCCGAGCGATAACCGCTTACTTTAAAAGCCTCCATTTCTACCACGTCTTCGTTGGAGGATTGGGCGAGCAAAGAACCACCGGTAAATACGGCGGCTAAGGATAAAACACGGCGCATAAACGGGCCGCGGCAACGAAATATGGACTGTCGATTCGAATGAATATTTTTCATGTGAGGTGTGGTGCTAGGGGGTGGGTCTAAGTCAAAACCGCGGCCAAACGCATCGATCGATGGGTCGATACACTACTGTCCGCGGAACCGTTCTGGGGTTGGTATGACGCTAACAAGCCTGCAAATGGACAGATCTTCGAATCGCCATCTATGAAACCGTTACGCAAATCCACCCTAATTTGCGCCCGTCACACGACCGTTACCCTGCGCAAATCACCCCAGACGGGAAAAAATGTAACCGTTACGAAAATGACCCAATCTTCATCCAGACGTTTACTAGGTTACAAAGTCGCGGCATCACTAAAACCAGACCCGAAACGCGCAAAATTACTCAATCGGTATCCGAGTAGTTTTGCCAATGCGGCCTAACGTCGACCGGCAGCAGGCGACGACTCTCGATCACCACCCGATAACGCAGCACCACCGTTTCGCCGGGAGCGATGGCCCAGTCGAACTCTTGCGCGGGCACGTAGTTAAAAAACACCTTACCTTTCGGCCAGATGCGCATGCGCTGCGGCGCATCATGATTCGACGGATGCCCCATGATCACGACCGAAGCACTTCCCTGCTCGGTCGGACCATGCATCACTACCCAATCTCCGCGCGTGGCATGGCCTTCAGTCCGATCCAAACCGGTCGATGTGAGGTAAGAATCGTCGCGTTCCCCCCACGTTTCCGGGGCCCGAAACGTTATCCCGCCACCATACCGATAAGCGGGGAACTCGAGCACCGCATCCGAAACATTGGTCTGCGTGATCGTGTAATCGATCACATTGGCTTCCGCCGAACTCGTGACCGCAACCTCCAGAGTTTCGTCCAGCACCACCGTTTCGGCGCGGTCTTCAAACGCCAACGCAACCTGCTTTTGGCGCACTTTGAACCCGCCGTCATCGCGATGAAGCACCTCGACAAACCGCACGGTGCCGCGGCCACCTTTGAGATTCCAAAAATCAATTTCCTCTCCCTGCCATTTCGTTTTCACCCAAGCGTGCCACAGGCCCATGTGATGAATATGGTCCGCCGGATGGATGGAGGTCACGACGTCACCATTGGGCGCATGTAACGGATGGATGAATCCACTCCGCCGAAACAATTCCGATTCACCCGCAGGCGGCGGCATCTCCGCCTTGTGATACGTCAGCACCGGAACCTTACCCCGAGAAATCATAATCTGATCAGCACCTTCGACCACCTCCAGGGGCGCCGCAGCGGCTATCACCGCTCCCACACAACTGAACCCCAAAACGATCGCGCGACAGATTTTCATGAGCGTTAGAGAAAATTCTATCACTCACGTTGGCGACCAAAACCCCACGAAAACTTCGCCTTCAAATGCTCGGAGCCACCGACCCGCACCCCCGCATACATCGTTTCTGCCATCGCGGTGCTTTCCAGAATCCGGGCGACATCGATCATCAATTCAGCATCCGCCGCCAAACGCTCAACCTTTTCCCCGGGGTAGCCGGCCCAATATTTCAAGTCGTGCAAAAAACACGCCGGATAAATGCTCCGGCCTTTGACCTTGTCCACCCAACTGGTGCACCCATCGCTCGCGAACGGCTTACCCGGCGGATCCGCTTCGATCTTCGCCCACAGCTTCATCAACCCAAAGTGTTCACAGATCGTCTTGATCTCTGCCAACGAGACCCGCTCCCCTTTCGCCGGCAGCATAAACGCGGCACCCTCAGGCGAGGCCTCCTCTGCGGCCAAATTTGGGGAAACCGCAAACCCCGCCATCAGCAACAGCATCCATATCCGGCATAATGGTAATCGCATATCCCAATCCTGTTCACTCATGGTGACGGATCGCACGATCAAATTTCCCGCAAAACTACCCCACCCCCATGCGCCTTCTCACCCTCGCTGTCCTTCTCCTCGGATTTAACTGTCCTTCTCTGCTCGCGGAAGAATCGCCCAAACCCACCGACGAATTGCCCGCCAACGTGGTTTCGGGGAAAGTGCTCCAAGGCTCCTGGGTGCGACCCGACGGCGGCTACGTGCTGCAAATCAACGCAGTCGAAGACGACGGCACCCTCAAAGCCGCCTACCTCAACCCCCGACCTATTCGGGTGGCGAGCGCGCGTTGGCGTGTAGGAGGCAACCGCCTGCAAATACGCATCGACCTCAACGATACCGGCTACGAAGGCTCCTTCTATCTGCTGCAATACCACGTCAAATCCGGGAAGCTCGAAGGCGAATACACCCCCGCCGGACAAGGCGTGTTCCCCGTCACCTTCGAACGCCAACTCGGCCCCCTCGCTCGGTAGTTAGATCTATCCCTTTCTCTTCGCCTCGGCAAAGCCGGGGACGAACCCGCCGAAGTCCCGCCCACATTTTGAGGATCACTCGTCGTCTTCTTCTTGAGCCGAGGCTTCTGGCACAACCAATGGCTTCGCGCCAAAATCGATCTGGAACGTCTCCTCGGCTATCCGTCGCTGGTTGGTCGCAATCTGCGCGCGGTAGCGATCGAGTTTGCGGCGGTTTTCCAACGCGTCGGCCAACGTCAACGCAGCCATGGAAGTCACCCCGGTTTGCCAAACGTAGAGTTGGCGCAATCGCGGCAGTTGGGTGAGCGAGTCCATCGCCGCATCCGTGATCGCCGTCGAATGTAGGTTGAGAGAGGCCAACCGCTTGAGCGGACTCAGCACGGCGAGCCCGTCGTCGGTGATCGCAGTGTCGTCGAGGCGCAGCCGACGGAGTTCTGTCATTTGCGCAACGTGGGCCATTCCCGAGTCGGTCACACCCGTACCGCCCAGGTCCAATCGGTGGAGCGCCGGCGCCAGCACCAGCAGACGCGCCAAGGTCGCGTCATCAAAGTCTTTCCGGGCCAAGCGGGCATTCGCGCCCAACCACGGTTCATCCGCCATGAGAGGACGAATCGTAATGCCTAGCTCCAACTCCAACTCACGGGCTAGGGCCAACATCTCAGCGCGATCCGGAATCGGCGGCGGCGGCAATCCCAGTCGAGCGGCCACCACCTCGACCACCAACGGATCCGGAGCCCGGTCCATAAACCCGCCTTCGGCAGGAGCCCCATCCGCAATCCACCAACCGAGCACCGCCAGATCGGCATGGGTCGGCTGAGGCCGCCCTGCCGGAGGCATGTGTTTCTTGTGGTCCAGCGGCAAATAAAGCCGCTGCAAGAGCAAGCTCTCCGCTGGATCACCCACGACAATGGCGGCGCCGTGTTCGCCACCCTCGAGAATCGCTTCGAATGAATCCAGCCGCAGGTCTCCATCCACCCGCGATTCGCCGTGACAGGCCACACAGCGCGCTTTGAGCACGGGTTGCACGATATCATAAAACACATCGGCTTCGGCCAAGGTCGCGGGTGCCGGGCGACCCGCCGCCCCACCCCCCAATAAAGGTCGCAGCATCGCCGGCGCATGCTCCGCCAAATAACCGGGGCCGTGCGTCAAGGATCCGCCGTTGTGGCCCGTCCAAGCCATGATCACCAGAGCCAACCCCAACACCCCACCGTAGAACTTCGGCCACTTCTGCACCACGAACAACGCGACCGTCAGCCCGAGCGTCACGAAACCGAGGTTCTGGTGCCGACCCGCCAGCACCTCGTCATAACTGCCTTGTTGCGCGAGGAGCCACCCACAGCCCGCCGCCATCGCCGCACCCAGCACCACAAAACCCAGAACCACCAGGCGGGCGCCCGCGTTCAGGCGCAGTTTGGACCAACGCCAACCCACTGCTTCGGATACCGCCAACAACAACAGCACCCCGATGGGCACGTGCACCACCAACGGATGAAACCGACCAACAAATATCGCGAAATCAGGCATGCAGGTTCGAGGTCCGGATACGTCAGGTCATGATGCCATTGACCACATGGCCATGCACATCGGTGAGCCGAAAATCTCGGCCCTGGTAACGGTAGGTGAGCTTTTTGTGATCGATGCCAAAACAGGCCAACATCGTCGCGTGCAGATCGTGCACGTGGACCTCTTGGCCGTCGTCGAGGTAGCGATAACCGAGGTCGTCAGTCGAACCCCAGGTCATGCCCGGACGGATGCCGCCGCCCGCCATCCATACGGAAAACGCATTGATATGATGATCGCGGCCCGTGCCCTGTCCCATCGGGGTCCGCCCAAATTCGCCGCCCCATATTACCAGCGTATCTTCCAACATGCCGCGCTGTTTGAGATCCTTGACCAACGCCGCCGACGCCTGATCGCAAAGTTTGCTCGCCACTTGGATGTTTTCATCGAGGCCGCGGTGGTGATCCCAGCCCCGATGATAAAGTTGCACGAAGCGCGAACCCCGCTCGAGCAAGCGGCGGGCCAGCAAACAATTGGCGGCGAACGAACCATCGCCCACTTCCTTGATGCCATACAAATCGAGCATCGATTGCGGCTCCTCACTCAAATCGGCCAACTCCGGCACACTCGTCTGCATCTTGAACGCCAATTCATATTGCGACACGCGCGTCTCGATTTCCGGATCGAGCGACTGCTGTTGTTGCAGACCGTTGAGCCGCGCCACTTCGTCGATCACTTGGCGCTGCGTGCTCTGACACACTCCGTCCGGATTTCCGACGTAATGCACCGGCGCGCCCCGGCTCTGAAATTGCACGCCTTGGAACTTGCTGGGCAAAAATCCCGCCGACCATTGACGCGCGGAGATCGGTTGCGCACCACCGCCGCCTTCCGAAACGAGCACCACATAACCCGGCAGATTTTCCGCCTCTGATCCCAGTCCGTAGAGCAACCAGGAACCCATACTGGGACGACCCTTATTGATCGAACCTGCGTTCATGAACGCGTGCGCGGGATCGTGATTGATTTGCTCCGTGTGCAACGAACGTACGATGCAAATGTCGTCGGCGATCGTCTGCGTGTGCGGTAGGAGGTCGCTGATCATCTGCCCGGAAAGACCACAACGCTGGAATCCAAACTGCGTGCCGCGCGCGAGCAACTCCGTGCCCTGTAACTGGGCCAGTTGTTCTCCCTTTGTGAACGACTCGGGGAAAGGTTGTCCGTGCAGTCGATTCAACATCGGCTTCGGATCAAACAGATCCACGTGCGACGGACCACCCGCCATGCAAAGATGGACGATTCGCTTCGCCTTCGGATAAAAATGCGGCGCATCCAACACCCCGCGCCACGGTCCTTGTTGGCCGAGCAACCGTGGATTGAGAAGCGAACCCAAAGCCAGCGTGCCCACCGCTTGCGCCGACTTGCCCAAAAACGTCCGTCGCGACCACGCCCGTTGGCGGTTTTCAAAATTTTTCAGATCGGAAGGAGTGAACATGATCAACGCGGGCGTCAGTAGCGCATGAGGGTTTCATTGAGGTTGAGCAGCACCCGCGCGACCTGCGTCCAGGCGGCGAGTTCAACGCGGTCCAACCTAGTATTGGTCACATGTAGTCCGACCGCGGCCAACGCGGCTGCATCGTCCGGCTCATCGCGGTAGTTTGCATGCTGGGCGAAATAGAATTCCTTCAGACCCGATCTCTCCTCGGCGGAAGGCGACCGCGCCAATACCAACCGGAATGCATGCTCGATCCGTGTCTCAAAATCGGTCCGAGCAGGCTCGGTCATCGCTCGCTCGGCGAGCGCCCGAGCCGCTTCCACAAACGTCGGATCATTGAGCAACGTGAGCGCCTGTTGCGGAGTATTCGAAACCGTACGATCCGCGGTGCACTCTTCCCGCGATGGTGCATCGAAGTTGGCCATCATGGGATGCACAAAGGTGCGCTGCCAATGCGTGTAAACGCCACGGCGATATTGACGTTCGTCGCGGTCCGCTTGGTAGCGGCGCTTGGGGAAATTAAGTGAAACGTAGTAACCATCGGGTTGATAAGGCGTGGCACTCGGACCGCCGATTTCCGGATCCAGCAACCCGGCCGCGAAGAGGGCGTTGTCGCGCACAAATTCGGCCTCGAGTCGGCGCGCCGGATGGGCTGCCAACAACCGATTATCGGGATCGATCTCCTGCAACTCCGGACGAAAGACCGACTGCTGCCGATAGGTCGCGGAATTGACGATGAGCCGCACCAGGTTTTTCACGTCCCAACCTGATTCAACGAATTCAAGCGCCAGCCAATCCAACAATTCCGGATGACTCGGATACTCCCCTTGTAAACCGAGATCATCGACCACCGCCGAGAGACCGGTGCCAAAAAACTGATTCCACAGCCGATTCACCTGAGTGCGCGCGGTCAGCGGATTTTCCGGCGATACGATCCAATCCGCCAGATCAAGTCGGGTCGCCCGCTCCGCCGATGGCGGCGCACCCTTTGCCAAAAAAGCTGGCGGCGCCGGCGACACGATCTCGCCAGATTCATCCTGCCAATTCCCTCGTGGCAATACGCGTGTCACCAGCGGCTCCGCCGCCTCCGTGATCATGGTAAACGCCCTACCGTCTCGACACGCGGCGATCTCCCGCAAAGTTTCAATGGCCGCCAAATACGCGGGGTGGTCATCCGCCGCCGTGCCCTTGAAATACGCTTCAGCGAGCAATCGCCAGTGGGCTTGGCTCAGCGTGGTTTGGTCCTCCCCTAGCGCCGCATCAAGCGCTCCGGGTAGCCTCTCATCAAAGGATGTTGTCCGGAGGCGCAGCCCTACCGGGGAAGTATAAACTCGCGCCCGGGCCAAGTCGCTCGTCTTCAAGGTAACGACCAGTTCGTCGCCTTCCGCGAGCCTCACCGGAGTCTCTAATTGGTAAACAACCGTTTGTTTTTCCTCCGCATAGCGGGGCGACGAACGCCATCGCGCTTCGACCGAAGTCACCATGTAAGCGTTAGTAAAGGTCCACGAATCGCGATCCACAAACCCAGCCGCCAACTCAAGCTGCTGCGCTTTCCTGGCTCCCTGTCGTCGCACCGCGATCTGCGGACTGAGCGTGAATGCCCCTAATTCATTGCGCGCCACTTTACCATCCGCCGCCTGATCCGGCAGAGCATCGAGCCGAATCGCGGCTACCGTGCCGGTCCCCGGCAATATCGTAAGTTTCGGACCCGACTTATCATTACCTTCCTGCTCTTTTTTGGGGATGGTGGTCAAACGGACGGAGCCGTCACCAAGCGCATCAGCCGTCGTAACACCATCGCCCCGCACTTCGCGGAGAACCGGAACACTCCAGCCGGCCGTTGCTCGCAACGCCGACGCGTTCTCTCGCGCCCAATCGAGGACATCATCTCTACCGTTCGGTCTCGCCAAAATTGCCGCCACCACCTCATCCGTGTGCGCGGATAATTCCGCTTTCAAGCGACTCGCTCTCCGTTTGAGATACTCGCTCTCAACGTCCAGTTCGGGCGGAAAGGGAAAATCGTTGTTAAACCCCTTCAGGTCGGGATTCGGCGTGTATTTGTAGTCCGAATAAACTCCCCATTGTTTCACATCGGCGAAATAGGCGGCCAAACTGTAAAAGTCGCGCGTGGTGAACGGGTCATACTTGTGGTCGTGGCATTCGGCACAGCCAACAGTCGATCCGAGAAACGTGGTCGTCACCGCTCGCACCCGATCGGCCGCGGACTTGGCGAGGTATTCCAGCGGCTGGGCCCCTCCCTCCCGGGTCATCAGATTCAAGCGGTTGAAACCCGTGGCGACGATTTGCTCGGGCGTTGGGTCGGGCAAGAGGTCCCCGGCCAACTGTTCCCGCACGAAGTCATCGTAGGGTTTGTTTTGGTTAAACGCATCGATGACATAATCGCGATACGGGAAGATGTTTTGGCGCTGATCACCGTGGAACCCGACCGTATCGGAGAACCGCACCAAATCCAACCAGGGCACCGCCATGCGTTCGCCGAAGTGAGGAGACGCCAGGAGCCGGTCAACCGCCCGTTCGTAAGCGCCCGGGCTCACGTCATTCAAAAACGTGTCGAGTTCGGCGGGCGTGGGCGGAAGCCCCACCAAGTCGAGCGAAAGTCGGCGCAACAACGTCGCCCGATCAGCCGCAGGATGAGGCGCGATGTTTTCGTCCTCAAGTTTGCGTAGCACAAACTGATCGATCGCATTACGCACCAGGCTGCTCGACGCGACCGCCGGCGGCTCGACTTTCGACGGCATGATGTAGGCCCAGTGTGGTTCATACTCGGCCCCCTGTTCGATCCAACGACGGATGATCGCTCGGTCGAGATCACTTGCTTGGTGCAGGGCATCGGGGGGAGGCATGACCTTGACCGGGTCCGTGCTGGTGAGCCGCAGCCATACTTCAGACTCATCCGGTTTGCCGGGCACAATGCCCGTGACGGTCCGTCCCGCCTTGTTGACGTGGGGCTCGATGGCGAAGTCGCGCAGGTCGAGCCGAAGTTTGGATTGGTTGTTCTCCTCGTCGGGCCCGTGGCACTTGAAGCACGTGTTGGAAAGTATCGGACGCACATCGCGGTTGAATTCCACCTTCGCCGGAATTCCCGCCGCGGAAACGAATGCGGTAGTCGATACGAACAACGACAAGCCGCCGGTCAGAACGGGCGCAAATCGGGGTAAAGGGAAACGTGAGGGGAAAAACGCCATGCGGGGTAAGAACACCTAAGGCAACGGCGCCAACCCCCCGGCGGCAAGAGTCAGATTCAGAAACTGTTGCTCCCTATTCGCTCCCAGCCAGGTGAGCAGTAATTTCGCGCCAAATCTGCACCAACGCCTCAAAATCGGCGCCCTTCGAGGAACTGGTGATCACGTGATCAAATTTGTCGCGCTCCTGCTGCTCTTTTACCGCCGTGACCATCCGTCGCTCAATCTCGGCTTCGGAGTCACCCCGCCCGGTCAGACGCACCCGCAGTTCATCGATAGGCACATCGACATAAACCGTCGCCAGGTGACGGGCGAGCAGTGGGTTGTTTTCAGCGGCCCCGCGGAAATTTTCCACGCCCTGCACATCCACATTGATGATCAGACTCTGACCTGCCGCGAGTGGATCGAGCACGGAAGAGGCCAAGGTTCCGTAGCGGTGCTTACGATGGACTAGGGCCCATTCGAGAAACGCGTCTGCGGCGAGACGTTGGTCAAACTCCTCGTCGGTAAAGAAGTGGTAGTCCCGTCCGTTGACCTCACCGGGGCGCGGTTCGCGGGTCGTGCTGGTTACTACTCGGGAGAAACCCGGCACCTCCGCCACCATGCGTTCGCAGAGCGTGGTTTTGCCGGAGCCGGCGGGTCCGGCGAGCACGAGAAGAACAGGAGCGGCACTGGCAGAGTCTTCCAACATGACTTAATCAGTAGGTAAATGCTACGGCCGAAACGACCGCGCCATACGATGCGACCACCAGACCCACCAGACGAGCGCGACCCGGTTTGCGATACAACCACTCCAGGAAATCGCGCATTCGGAAGGGTGAAGCGCCCAAATAGATGGCGAGTGCGGCCGCGATATAGATGGCGATTTTATAGAGATAGATCCGACCCCCGTCGCTGATCTCCCCGTAATCCCAGACCATATAACCCGCATCAAGCAGCGGCGAGGCGGCGAGTAGCACGAGGATACAGGCCCCCCGCACGGCCAAAAAGTCCGGCACAAATTTAAATGAACCGATCGCCACCAGCGCAAAAAAGATGAAGAGCGGTTTACGATATTGCCCAAAGTCCGCCGCCGAAAGGATCGTGATGCGGTAGAGAAACCACGCGGCCCCGGCGCCAAACAGCACATAAGCAAAGGTGCGCGACCGCGGAAACCGTTTGATCGAGGTCACAATCGCCGGAAACGGCAGGATGAAAAGAACCCCCAGAACAAGGAGCAACAATCCGGTAATAAGCGTGGCGAGTGAAAGGGTCATGGTGTGGTTACAACGTCGTAGTCTCCGCGACGTATCTTTCTCTTTATTCTTTCTCTTTCTCTTTATCGATCCCGCATTCCGCCTGATCCTCTTCAACACGGCCATCCCCGGCAAATCGTGCGAGCAACCCTCCGATCATCGAAACAGTTTCGAAGAGCTGGGCTTTTCCTTTTTCAGCTACTTCGGTCTCAACCAACCCTCGAGCCACCAGCACATCAAGACAGGCCGCACTCTCAACCCCTGACCCGCGGGCAATATCAAAAAAGCGAGACCGGTCGCGATAGGAACGCTTGCCGTTTCCTTCGGCGATGTTGAGCACGATACTGGTCGATGCGCGATCCAGCTGGTCTTTGGCTGCTACTCGAGACGCGATTCCTTCCAGGAGAGGCGGGCACCACCCGCAGAAAGTGATACCCATTTGGTAAACCTTTAGATTCTCGTGATCGAAACGACGGTGCATTTAGAAATGGAAACGGGAATTATCTCGAGGGCCAGCGTGGAGAAGAAAGATAAAGATAAAGAATAAAGACGAAAGATGATGGGCTTGTCGCGGAGTTCCGGCAGACGCCCATCCTCACTCCACCCCTACCCCTTCCAGCACGAGTTCGCCGTAGAGGGTGCTGATGGTCGCTCGGGTCATTTTTACTTCGACAATTTCGCCCACCAGACGGGGATCGGCATCAACGATAACGACGCGATTGCCCCGGGTGCGACCGGTGAAATGTTGCCCCGTTTTGTCCGGACCTTCGATCAACACGGGGTGCACCGAGCCGACGAGCGACTCGTTACGACGCTTCGAATTCACTCGCAAAACATCGAGCAAGGCCTGGTTGCGCGCTTCTTTGACCTCATCGGTGATTTGATCTTCGAGCTCGGCCGCGACGGTGCCGCTGCGGATCGAATACTTGAAGATGTAGGCCATATCGAAATTGCAGGCCTCGAAGAGCTCTTTGGTTTGCTGAAAATCTTCCTCGGTTTCACCCGGATATCCCACGATTACATCGGTCGAAAAATACATGTCGGGTCGCACGGCGCGGAGAGAATCAACGATCTCTTTATAACGCTCCCGGGAGTAGGGACGGTTCATGGCGCGCAACATCGTATTGCTCCCGCTCTGCATGGGCAGGTGCACGTATTCACAGAGCTTGGGCAGGCGACCGTAGGCTTCGACGAGGTCCTGCTTAAACCCCCGCGGGTGCGGCGAGGTGAAACGGATGCGCTCGATGCCATCGATTTCATGCACCTTTTCGATCAGCTGCACAAAGGGTGATACGCCGTTGATCCCCTGGTAATCGCGCCGGCCGTAGCTGGTGACAATTTGCCCGAGCAACGTGATCTCTTTGACCCCGCGTTCCGCCAGATTGCGGCATTCCGCGACGATGTCCTCCATTGGCCGGGAACGCTCGTCACCGCGGGTTTTGGGCACGATGCAGAAATTGCAGGACATGTTGCAGCCCTGCTGAATCGAGACGAACGCACTCACTTGGCGCTCTTCCGTCTCAAGATGATCACGAATCGTATTTTGCGAATCCACTTCTTCGCCGATATCGACAATCGATTCGCCCACCGGCACTCCGGCGTCCTTGGCGGCCCGGATATTGTCCAAATAGTCTGGGACCTGATGGAATTTTTGGGTGCCGACGATCAAATCGACGTCGGGCAGTTTCTCGAGGATCGAAGCGCCGCGATTTTGGGCCATACATCCGAGGATACCCAACACGAAGTCCGGATTCTTCCTTTTCCGGCGCTTCACATAGCCGGCCTTACCCAGAGCCTTCTGCTCGGCGGCATCCCGCACACTGCAGGTATTGAGCAACATGATGTCACAGTCGCTTTCGGCATCGACAATCCGATATCCCCGCCCACGCAACATCGCCGCGACAGCCTCGCTGTCGCGCTCATTCATCTGGCAGCCATAAGTCTTGATGTAGACGCGGTTCATCTGGGGAAGCGTTTGCCTAGAGGGAGAGCGCGAGGGGTCAACGGGGAAAGCACAGGGTGAATTTCGCCGACCACCCTCTCTGTTCTTACCGTGCAGCGAAAAATTAATGACATTTTTGTGAAACTGGCAGGCATTTTGCAGAGTTATACATCGATATGGCCCGCATACTACAAATCTTCTGGACGAACTTGTGCTGCGTGTGTTCCCAAGACATCGCCGCTCGAGAGCTGTTTCGTGACGACCACGAACCACGTCGCTCCCACGGGGTGGATACCCATTCAGCTTAAGCCGCTTGATAAGTCTTCGCCGATAAACCACTCGCCATCGGCCGCGACCCACGCTTTAGAACTGAACATGGGATTCTTTGATCGATTGATCGGCAAATCGAAGCCGTCCACCCCAGCCAACCACGAACCCGTCTCCCAGCCCGAACCGGCGGCAGATGACTCGAGTGCAGACAACCCGCAACCCGCAGGGGACGCGAGTCCGGTGGGCCCGCGGCTGCAAGCCGCGCTCGAGTTACTGGAAATCCGCAATCTCGACGATGCCCGCGCCATCTACGAAGAGGTGTTAAATTCCCCGGCCGGCAATCGACCCGATGTGCTGGTGCGCATCTCGGGCGATCTTGGTTCGACGGGCCACATCGCCGCGATTCCCGAACTCATCGCCCCCCGCTACGACGCCGATCGGCACGGCCCCGCCACTGGCATCAATCTGCTGCAGGCCTACCTTGCCCTGCGCCGGCCCGAGTCCGCCCAACACGTGCTCGACCTGCTTTTTGCCCTTAAAAATCCGGAGATTGAGGAACGCCTCTGGGGGTTTTCCAATGCCATCGCCGAGGCCATGGAGTCCGGCCGCCACGGTGGAGGCGGTGAACATGGCGAAACCAAGGTGGAGCTCGTCAGCATCAGTAAACCCATCTGGTCCTACGGTCTTGAATCGCTGCCCGATCTCTTACCCGAGAAAGACCCCGCCGCCAAAACGGTCGCGTTTGCGCAGATCGCACTACCGGACCACGACAATACCGACGAGCTCTCCCAGAATCCCGAAGAAGCCCTCGGTCGTTTCTGTCGCGGACTCCCCATGTGGTTGGCTGAATCCCTGTATTTTTCCCCGCAATACAACTCACTCGGTGTCGTCGGAATATTGGAACAGAAGAGCTACATGATGTTTCCCGTAAGTTGGACCGCCGACAACATCCGCCAACTCATCGAGACTTCCGGTTTCCAAATCGATTACGTCGTGACCGGTGATTTGCGCGAGCAGGACGGCGACTACGAGTTGAACCTTCGCCTTTGGGAGATCAAAGGCTTCCGGGAGCGCAAGAGCTTCCAGGTTCAGTGGACTCCTGCCACAGCCGACAAAGTTTTGGGCGATTTACACGAACATCTGCGCCTCTTCTTCGAGTGCCGCGAAGGACCGGGTCTCCCCTACCAGTCGCCCAATTCAGCCATGGCTTGGATCAATACCCTCTCTGCGTCGCTCACGACCTTCCTCGGTGACAAAAACGTGCTGCCTCCCGAACACATCGTCAATCTTCCCTCTCCGTTGATCGATCCGAATTCCAGCGATGCTGCGGCGCTGGCCCGGCTCACGCTCGCCGACCGCGCTCAACGGGCTGGCCTCGAGGTGCCCGAGGTAGACTACCCCAACAGCAATCTCGTGGCCGACGCCCGAGCTGTTTTGTCAAATTAGGGCCATAGGGCCGCACTTACTTAATTCGGCTAGAAATTAACAGGGGTTGCATCGCACAAGATTTGTGCTACAAGGGGGTTACGTGAGTCGATATTGACTTGCAAAAATATCTTCTCCGCACCCCAAAAATTGAATGACACCGTTATTCTCGTCCTGAGCATTCTCGGCGCCATTGGTGCGGCAATGGCATTTATGGCATGGCGGATAAAACGGCTGCAATATCCACCCCATTTGCGGTGGCCCACGGAGAAGGAAAAGAAAAAGGCCCGCCGCCAGTCGCACCGGCAAAAGGACGACTCGGATAAATCTTGAAGCCGGAAATCCTGCTCCTTGCCAAGCCCCGTTCGGAGAGCCACGTTCGCGCTTCCGATGCCTGAAACCGCCGACCTGCGCATCCGCGCCACCAAACCACTCATCGCTCCCGGCCTGCTCGCCGAAGAGATCCCGCTGCCAGATGCTTCCCGCGAACAAATCGCGCAAGCCCGCCGCGAAATTGCCGCCATCATGCAAGGTGAAGACGATCGTTTGCTCGTGGTTGCCGGGCCGTGCTCGATCCACGACCCCGACGCTGCACTCGACTACGCTGATTTGCTGGCGCCGATCGCTGAACGACATCGGCAAAACCTGCTGATCGTCATGCGGGTTTATTTCGAAAAACCCCGCACCGTGGTCGGCTGGAAGGGACTCATCAACGACCCGACTCGCGACGGATCTTACAAGATCAACCAAGGACTCCGCATCGGCCGCCAACTCTTGATCGACGTCAGCGCCAAAGGCCTGCCCATCGGCACCGAGTTTCTCGATACCACGCTGGGGCAATTCTACGCCGATGTCATCAGCTGGGGAGCCATCGGCGCTCGCACCGCCGAAAGCCAGGTGCACCGCGAACTCGCTTCCGGACTGTCCATGCCGGTCGGCTTCAAAAACCGCACCGATGGCAACCTAAGGGTGGCGGTCGACGCGATTCGCTCCGCCAACAACCCTCACTGGTTCCCCACCCTCACCCGAGAAGGCGCCCCGGCCATCATGGGCACCTCCGGCAACCCAGAAACTCACCTGGTGCTGCGTGGCGGTTCCGCCGGACCGAATTTTTCAGCTCAAGACATCACCGAAGCCAAGACGCTGCTCACTGACCAAGCGCTTCCTCCCTTCGTCATGGTGGACTGCAGCCATGCGAACAGCGGCAAGGACGCCGAAAAACAACCCGCCGTGGCCGGAGCATTGGCCGAACAGATCGCCAGCGGTGAAACCGCCATCGCAGCCGCCATGCTCGAAAGCCACCTGGTCGGCGGAAACCAATCCCTGGACACCGAGCCTCTCGTCTACGGCCGCAGTATCACCGACGCGTGTCTGGCCTGGGAAAAGACCGTGCCCGTCCTCGATCAACTCGCAACCGCCGTGCGAACCCGTCGGGCCTCCGCCTAATCTTTCTCTTTCCTCTTTATCTTTCTCGTTCTCTGACGGCGCCCCGTGCCGCCCACCGTTCCATGGTCGCCTGACACCGTAAAAGTCGGGCATAAACTTCACTCGCCTCTGGCGCCGCCCGACCCGCATATCCCGGATGCCCTCCACCCCTCTTCAAAGTGGGTCGGGCTTTACGCCCGACAACCCCGCCCAACTTGCGACCGCCCTGCTCGCCGAGCTCCGGGCCGAATCCGATCCGCGCAACGTCGAAGGTCAGATGCGGTTTGGCATCCGCCCTAAGACAGAAATGTTGGGCGCATCCATGGTCCGCCTGCGCGCCCTGGCCAAACCGCATCGTCGCGATCAAGACCTCGCCCTCGCCCTGTGGGAGCACCCCATCCACGAAGCCCAAATCCTGGCTGCGCTCACCGCGGACCCGAAACAATTTACCTCCGAACTCGCCGACGCCTGGATCACAAAATTTGATTCTTGGGACATTTGTGATCAAACGTGTATCAACGTCTTTCGGGAAACCGATTTTGCTTTGGCCAAAGTGCGCGAATGGGCGCCCCGCGAACCCGAATTCGAGCGCCGCACCGCGTTCGCACTCATGGCGACCCTCGCGCTGAAGCGCAAAAAAGAACCCCACCAAACCTTCCTCGATTTCCTCCCTCTCATCGCCCACGCCGCTGACGACGAACGGAATTTTGTAAAGAAAGCCGTCAACTGGAGCCTGCGCCAGATTGGCAAACGCCAATGCGAAACCTGCCTCATCGCTGCGCTCGATCTCGCGGAAGAACTCACCACCCGCGAATCAAAATCCGCCCGCTGGATCGGCCGCGACGCCCTGCGAGAACTCTCCCGACAATACCCCCCCCTCTCTCCCTCCCATCACCGCTCCGACAGCAAATGTTCGTCATACGAACATTGGGTATAGATGAGATCTCTTTGTTCAGCGGTGCATTTCCTTTTGCGTGTTCGCCAGTTGGCCGCAGCCGGCGGCGATGTCGATGCCACGGCGTTGGCGAACCGTGCTGGGGAGGCCATACTCCGTGAGGATCGACTGGAAACGTTTCGCCGCGGTGAGGTCGCTCGGAATCCCTTCGTATCCGGAAGTTGGGTTAAGGGGAATCAGGTTCACCTGGCATGGCACTTCCTGCAGGAGTCGGCCCACCGCATGGGCGTCTTCGGGACGGTCATTCTCGCCGTCGATCAGGGTCCACTCGAAGAAAATTCGGCGCTGCATCTTTTGGGTGTAGTAGTGGCACGCCTTGATCAAGTCATCGAGGGGCCATTTCTTCGCCACCGGCACGATGCTCGCCCGCCTTTCCTGGTCGGCGGCGTGTAAGGAAACGGCCAAGTGGATCGGTTGACCTTCGTCGGCTAAACGAATGATTCCCGGGATAACACCCACCGTGCTCAACGTGATCTTCTTTGCCCCGAGAGCGAGACCCCCGGGATCCCGCAAAATCTGCGTAGCTTTGATCACCGCGTCGTAGTTGTGCAACGGCTCACCCATGCCCATGAGCACGATGTTGCGGAGCCGTTCGTGGCGATGGTGCGGTGAATCGTGGTCGGTTTCCGCCAACGCGGGATTCTCTTGGGTGGTTTCGCGCAGCGTGCGGTCCACATGCAGAGCCTGCGCGACGATCTCAGACGTGGTTAAGTGTCGGGTGTAACCCATCTGGCCCGTCGCACAAAACACACAGCCCATCGCACAACCCACTTGCGAACTGATGCAGGCGGTCACGCGGCCCGAGTAGCGCATGAGCACGGTCTCGATTTGGTGACCATCGGGTAATCCGAGCAGATATTTTCGCGTGAAGCCATCCGACGAATGCGTTTCGCGGGTAATCGGCAATTCCCCCCCAGACACCTCGGCGCGCAGTCGTTGAGCGAGCGACTGGGGAAGTTCGTGAATCGTCTCCCAGTCCGATCGACCTTCCAAATAGAGGTGTCGCCAAATCTTGCCGGCATGCACGGCCTTAAAACCCCACTCTGCCACCAACGCTTCGAGTTCGGCGCGCGTGTAGCCATATAATGATGGTCGGGTTTCCTGGGACATGAGGCGATCAGCACAACCGGCTCACGCCGGCTTGTAAATACGGAGACGGAGCTCGGTCCACGGCGACTCAGTCGATGCCCAGCGACGCGAGCGCATCCGCGATTGGAATGGCCTGGCGTTGGCGGTTCAGGAACACGTTGATTTCTTCGTAGCCCACGCTTCGTAGCGTTTTAAGGGCGACGTCGTAGCCTTCACCCACCCGGTGCGGCACGTGAGCATCCGCCCCGATCACCACCGGAATACCACGTTCAAACATCATCGTGAGCATCGAGGCGCTCGGGTTCATTTCCGGGATGGATTTGTAGCGGCCACTGGTGTTGAGCTCCATGGCGACACCAGTCGCGGCGATCCGGTCCAGGGCTTCGCCAATGGAGGGGGCGATCCGGGAAAAATTCCACGCGGCCGGCGCCAGATTTTTCACCAGATCAGGGTGGGACATGGTGTCGAACAGTCCGGTTTCGGCGGCCTGCGCAACGTGATCAAAATACACCTGTTGGAATGCAAAATCATCCCCGCGGTAATAGTCGTCCTGGTATTCGGGCAGTTGCGGGTGCACCGAACCGAGCACGTGATTGAGCGGGTGGCGGGCGTGGAGCTCTTTGAGCCAAGATTCGACCCCCGGGAAAAAATCACTCTCGAGACCAGCGTGAACTTCCAGCCGCCCCTCAAACTCCTCACGCGCCTCTTCGATGAGACCAAGGTAGATTTCGTATTCCGTCGGCGCCATGCGCACCCAATCGCTATGACCATCGGGCAACGGACAATGGCAGGTCACTATGATGCCTTTAAACCCCGCGGCCAGCGCGGCCGCGGCATATTCGCGCGGATGACCCTCGGCATGATGGCAGAGCGGAGTGTGACAGTGGGATTCGTAGAGCAAAGGCGTAGGCACGGTAGGTCCAATGGGACCTACGTGAGGCCGTTCGTCAAATTGTTGTAAAGTAACGGTTGGAATAGCTTTAAAGCATATGTCCTTTTGACTCTTTGGGCTGAATCGCTCGAAGTCTCACGCTCGCCATGACCGAAATCGCCGATCTCCGCAAAAACTATGCTTTGGCCGGACTCAGCGAGTCCGATTTGGCGGCGGATCCATTTGCCCAATTTCAGCAGTGGTTTGATGAGGCTCAAAACGCCGGCGTGATCGAACCCAATGCCATGACCGTAGCGACGGTCAATTCCGCCGGAGAGCCCTCCGCTCGCACCCTTTTGTTAAAAGGAGTTGACGACTCCGGATTCACCTTTTTCACCAACTACGAAAGCGCCAAGGGCAGCGACCTCGCGCAGAACCCCGCTGTCTCCATGGTCTTTCCCTGGTTGGCACTCGAGCGACAG